>JAYWIC010000083.1:0-3314 GCA_043789195.1 Arenimonas sp.
CGGCGATGAATTCGGCAATTAGAATAATCACCATCAGCACCGCGCCAGCAACGGTTTCCCCGCCGAGAACCGCGACCAGGGTCGCAATCGTCACGAAAATCTCGGTGCCGACTTTGTGGTCGCGAATCAAGTCGAGCACACCGGTCTTTACCAGCGGATACAAGCCAATGGCGACTGCAACCCAGAGAACTTCGATGGGAACCAGACTCTGCCAAAACAGCAACGCAATCAGGCCAGTCAGCACAATCCGTGCGACTTCGATCCAGCGCTCGTGCGTCATCAGATCCAGTAAACGGGTCCCACTGGCCGACGATGTTGCCGGACTTTTGTTGGAAGCTTCAGCAGCAGTCATAAATTCGCCCGATATAATTGAACATTCATCCTATCCCCGGCTGGAGATTTGTCAAAGAAAGAAATGATGAGCCTGTTCAGCTTGTTAGCTTTACATGAAGCAGCAATCGAGCGCATCCAGACCGATATGAATCAACAAGCCAAGAGCAAATATCCGGGCTCGCCGTGGCAGTAGCAGCAAGGCATAGATGGCAATGGCAGGCAGTGAGTGCAACGGATGGAACCCAATACTACAGCGCCCGGGCGCGTAAATCGGTACTGCCAGTAGATGATCCAGATCAATCAACCAGCCCGCCAGCAGGCACAGACAAGCCATAAACCAACGCTTGCGATAGAAAATCAGCGTCACCAGCACGGGCACTAGAATATGCAGGGCAATATGAAGCAGTGGACGCATTTGCAACAGCAAGATCGTCGAAAACATAATTTGGAAGTGTCGGCGTAAGGAAACGAACTATTGCACATCAATCCTAAGTCGCCGCAACAAATGTGAATCTTTATCGACCGATCAGATAGGAACTAAGCAGGCATGGCCCCAGCACACCAAGTGTGGGCGAATTGGTTGCCGCGCAGGTGTCGAATCACTTGGGGCGAAGGCTTGGCTATAGCTGAGTTTCCAGCGTTATTGACCCTCTTTTGCTTGAATGTGTTGGCGCTACTGGTAATGGATCTCGTACCAGACCATGGTGGCCTCCATGTGTGAAATTCACCGACTCGGACAACAGAGGTTGGCTCGCTGCAGATTGTGCCAAGTACGCCCGTATATTATGATTACGCCATGATTTCGATGTCTAAACCAACCATTTCTGCACTTCGCAGTGTCTTTATTGCGCTGCTGTTGCTGGGTTTGGTGCTGAATCCTTTGCTGGCCTATATGGGCGATATTCATCACCTCGATCATGCAATTGCATCTTCCGAAATCGATGTAGATCACCACCACCAGATCGACAATTTGAGCATTGACAATGCCAGCGCGGAAAATGACTCAAGCGATATATGGCATGGGTTGATGCATGCGGGTCACACTCATGCGGCTTGGGGTATGACATTTTTCGTTTCTCTACCCGCATTGATTCCAGGCTCCTACACTGCCGTGTTTCCACCGGTGGTTTCTTTATCGCCGCGACAACATTTTGTCGGGCCATTTCGTCCGCCGATTGCCTGATTCCAAAATCAGCACTATTTCAACGGCCCGGTTGCCGTTCTGAAAATAGTTTGGAAATCTTCAATACCTCACATTGACCACACGGTCGATGCAATTGGCGATTTTTGTCGTGATCTGACGCTTGGTATTTATTGGCTTCGATTCAGACACGCCTCCGAACAATCTCTGGAACGACGTATCCATTCGTTGCATGTCTCTCTTGACTGTTCATTGTGCAGCGGTAAGAGCGAGCGTAACCGGGCAACCATATTTCAATTATTCCCATGCAAGTCTATTGGAGTTTTCACATGTCCATCCGTTTTTTTAGTGTCTTGCTGTGCGCCTTTGTTTTAGTCAGCTGTGGCAGCAAGACTCCCGAGATTACAACAGAGCCTGCCGCTTCAAACCTCCAGCCAAAATATGAATTTTCAGTGAGCGCCTCACAGCTTCAAACCTTGGGCATTAAACTGCTGAAGCTCGATCGCCCGACCGAAATTCGCGGCTTGACCTACCCGGCTCGCGTCGTCGTACCACCACAAAGCGAGCAAATACTGAGCGCCCCGGTCGCCGGTTTGGTCGATCAAATCTTGATTGCCGAACACCAAAACGTACGTAGTGGCGATGCTTTGCTGCGCTTGAATAGCCCGGAATTTGGCCAGTTGCAATTAGCCTTGATGGAAGCGGCCAATAGCAATCGAATGACACGGCAAACCCTCGATCGCGAACGTAAATTGTTCAAGGACGGCATCATTCCGCAGCGTCGAGTGTATGAAGCCGAGCTCGCATCCAATGACAGTCAAGCCCGCTTGCGTCAATCACAAGCGGCATTGCGTTTAGCGGGTCTGGATGCAGGCAGCATCAATCGTGTCGCCAATGGCGGCGCCTTGATGGACGGACTGACACTGCGTGCCAAACAAGCCGGCACGGTGCTGGCGCTGGAAGTCAAACCCGGTCAGCGTGTAGAAGGGGCCGATCCTTTATTAAGAATTGCCAATCTTTCCGAGCTTTGGCTCGATATTCAAATTCCAGCGGATCGCTCGAATGCCTGGTCCAAAGATCAAAGCATCACGATTGTCGGTAGCAAGCTGACAGCGAAACCTATCAGCGTCAGTGCGCTTGTCAGTGAAAGCCAAACAGTGACATTGCGCGCCCAGGTCAACGCTGGCGAGGCTGAGTTCAGCCCGGGCGAATTTGTCCAGGCTCAAGTGCCGTTCACCAATACTGAAGGTACCTGGGCACTTCCAATCGCTGCCGTAGTTCGACAAGACGGCAATGCGTTTGTCTTTGTCCGAACCGCTAGCGGTTTCTCGGCTCGTCCGGTTCGGGTTGTCGCCAGTGCCGCACAACTCGTCAGTGTTGAAGGCAATTTGAAAGCCGGGGATGAAATTGGCGCTACCAATGTAATAGCCCTTAAAGCCGCGTGGCTCGGCGAAAGCGGAGGCGAATGACATGCAACGATTGATTCAGTTCGCGCTTTCGCAACGCTTGTTTATGTTGCTGATTGCCGCATTGCTGGCAGGAGCCGGTTGGTATGCATTTCGCACGTTGCCCATTGATGCCTTTCCCGATGTTTCCAGCACACAAGTCAAAATTATCATGAAGGCCCCCGGCATGACGCCGGAGGAAATCGAAAGCCGCATTGCAATTCCGATTGAAGTGGAAATGCTGGGGATTCCGAAGCAACGCATTTTGCGATCGGTCACCAAATACGGACTGGTGGATGTCACGATTGATTTCCAGGACGGTACCGATATTTACTGGGCTCGCCAGCAAGTTGGCGAGCGGCTGAACGGCATCATGGGAGATTTGCCACCGGTGA
>JAYWIC010000084.1:0-3301 GCA_043789195.1 Arenimonas sp.
GGGCCGTGATGCAAATTGTCGTTGCTATAGCCATTGGTCTTTTTTGCATTGTCGCTAAACAGATTGTTCATGTGTTTCTCCTTTCGATCGATTGATCGAGTGGCAAGCCTAGGCTTGCGACGGCATCACGTCTGTTCGGAAACGCACGGGGTATATGAATGGCAAATATGAATGTGGGAAATAAAGTCTGGCGGGCAGGCACCGGTAAATGAACGCGATAAGAGGTGTGTGGACTCCCTCTGAGTTGCAACACTGGTTTTTGACTTAGGTACGGCTGTAATCTTTTTAGAAACGGAACCTCTCGGCTCCGATTGTGGGCTGGCGCATAGTGAGGAGCCAAGCACCTTGCATGCGGCAGTTACGGCCCTTGAGATGATTTGAACTATATCGATTAGTTTGGATACAGGTGAATTTTCACATTTTGGCCCCCCAAAACCAGCCTTCCGTCAGCCTTCTTACTGCTCCGAACCGTGATAGCACCGGCCCTAAAGCCACCTCGAATCGAATTTTTCTGCCTACTAACACATTTTTGCAAGTCGATACCTACCCTTTCTAGGTTTTTTTGACCGTTCATGCCTATAATCGGCTCGCTCGGCGGGAAACTGTCGATGCCATCACAATGTGGTTGTGCGCTGCGTCCCAATGTTGCCGACCCTGTCGGCAACTGGCACAGGCCTTAATCGCTTGCTAACCGGGGATTACTTAATGCGCATTCAAGCTTTCGCGGCCGTTCTGGCCACCCTTTGCCTGCTGGCTACGTCAGCTCAAGCCAACGAAGGCCAGGGCTTCGGCGTCTGCAAGATCGGTTTCGCCGACAGCACTCGTGTGAATACCGAGTCGCGCGGCGAAGTCACCATTGCCCAAGTACAAGTCAACGACCGCGTCTGGTCGTTCAACGAGTTCATCGGCAAGCCGGGCTGGAGCAAAGTGCTCAAGCGCGTCGACGGCGGCAAGACCTACAAGATCCTGGCCGATTTCACCGAGCCGGGCTCCTCCAAGGTAACCAAGGCGTGCTGGCTGATCAGACGCTCGAGCTGATCGTGCTTCCCTGACTCCCAAGTTCGTACAGTGGAACCACCGACAGTTGGCACACCGTTGGTGATTCCAACAAACATTCCGCCAGTGTGTTGGATACCGCATAAAGCGCGAAACCCTGCATCGATAGTATTTTTGAATGTGGCTGAGAGCCTTACTTTTGGGTAATTCGGAGTACCCTCTTAATTGTCTGGCCCATGACAAGGGATGAGTGCAATGAAAACCATGCTTCTTATGCTTTCTCTGTTGTTGATGGCATCCTCGGCATCGGCTCAAACAACGGCGGAAGAGTTTAATGATCGAGCTTTCGAGAAAGCGATCAGCGGCGACTTTGATTCCGGTATTGAAGACGCCAGCATGGCGATCAAACTCAAGCCGGACTTTCACGAAGCCTATAACCAGCGTGCCAATTTGAAATTGAACAAAGGAGATCTGGACGGCGCATTGGCCGATTACACCAAGGCAATCGAGCTTGGTCCAAAAGTCGCTAATTACTACGGGAATCGAGCTTCCGTTCGCGAAAAAAAACAGGACATTACTGGTGCGATGGCCGATAGCGACATGGCGGTTTTGTTGGCACCGAAGAATCATCACACTGTCTACGATCGCGGAAAATTAAAGCTGCGCAATAAAGACTACGCGGGTGCCATTCTCGATTTCAACAAAACCCTCGCCGTCAAACCGGATTACTTCGCCGTCCGGAAAGTACGTGCCGAAGCCTATCGGGCACAGGGAAAAACCAAGCTCGCCGACGAAGATGAAAAAATCTACGAAGTCGAGAGCAAGAAGTTTTTCGATGCGTTGAATTTGTAGTTCGCAGGATGGAATTACCGACAGGTGGCACACCGGTGGTGATTCCAACAAACATTCCGCCAGTGTGGTGGATACCGCATCAAGTGTGGAACCCTGCGTCGATATTATTTTTGAATGCGGCTTACGGCCTTTGATCTTCTCATGCTCAATGGCGCTCTCGGTACATCGCCAGACGCAACTCCGAAAAAAATCCACGTGGCAACAAATGTCTAAAACGCGAAAATCCGATAGTATGCTAGCCGCACCTTAAGACGACTCTCGGATATCCTGCATGCGACCGCAACGTTTTCAACCAGCCGCCGGATCCGCTCCTGTTCATACCACTCGCGATCGGGCCTACGCATGAGTCAGACGCCTGCCGGCTCGCCCGTGCGACTCGCCGTAGGCATTACTGGTCACCGTGGCGGCAACGCAACGCCTGTTGCTGCCGTGCTCGCGCAAATTTTCACCGAAATCGAAGAAGCCCTGGCCGCGGAACGCTTGGCCGCACCGGGACTGACTCTTCATCCGACGCGGCTGCACACGCTGCTGGCCTATGGTGTCGACCAGCTGGCGGCAGCGGCGGCCAGTGAGTTGGGCTGGGAGATCGTCGCGCCACTGCCGTTTGGCAGGACGCTCAACATCGCCATCAATGCACACCCACAATCGCACGCTGACGGTATGGCCTTGCTTGCCGGCGGCGAAGCCTCCGATCCGGAAGTGCAGGCGCATGCGAATCGCATCCGCCACTGGAGTGATCATGCTCGCCTGTTCCAGTTGGCCGACCGCGACGCCGAGATCACCGCACTATTCGAGGCCACGCTCGCATCGCCGAACGACGCGCTACGCTCGCGTCATTTCCGCGCCGCCGTCGGTTCGCAGGCCGCGCTCGCCGGGCGGGTCATGGTGGAGCAGTCCGACCTGCTGATCGGTGTCTGGGACAACGGCTACCGCGACAGTGTCGGCGGCACCGGGCACACCATCGTCAGTGCGCTGGAGATCGGGACGCCGGTGCTGCTGATCGATCCGGCGCGGCCGGAACACTGGTCGATCCTGTCCTCCACCGAGAGCCTTGCCGGCTGGCAGGCCCACACCGGCAAGGATCGCGAGCGCCTGCATACCGTTATCAGTAATGCGCTGCATGCGCGGGATGGCAACATGGCGCGCACACTGCAGGACGAGACTTGGCATCCGCGCAGCACCCGAGCAGCGACGCTGTATCGGCGGATCGAGGCGCTGTTCGGCGGCGAACCGCGTCCATTTCGCTCGATGGTGCAGCACTTCGAACCGCCTGAGCGCATCGCCAGCGGCAGCGCTGCTCCGCTGGTAGCGGTCGCGACCGCGCTGCCCGGGGCCGATCTCGAGCTTGTCTCTGCCGTGACCGACGATATCCTGCCGGCCTTCGCACGCGCCGACGGCATATCGACGCGACTGTCGGACAGCTATCGCAGCGGCATGGTCGCCAACTTTCTCC
>JAYWIC010000085.1:0-11801 GCA_043789195.1 Arenimonas sp.
GACATGGCCGAACGCATCGCCAATGAAACCCCGGGTGCGTATTTCATCAATCAGTTTGGCAATCCCGATAACCCCGATGCGCACGAGCAGGGCACCGGCCCGGAAATCTGGCAGCAGATGGACGGCGATATGGACGCCATTGTTTTTGGTTGCGGGTCCTCCGGCACGGTGACTGGCTTATCGCGTTTTTTTGCCAAACACGGCCCAAAGGTCGAATTGATTCTGGCCGACCCGGTCGGTTCTATTCTTACCCAATACATCAACGAAGGCATTCTCAGCACGAAATCCGGCAGCTGGATGGTC
Source organism: Arenimonas sp. (assembly GCA_043789195.1). Classification (GTDB taxonomy): domain Bacteria; phylum Pseudomonadota; class Gammaproteobacteria; order Xanthomonadales; family Xanthomonadaceae; genus Arenimonas. The sequence goes on from JAYWIC010000085.1 coordinate 304, forward strand.
GAGGGCATCGGTGAAGATTTTTTACCGAGCATTTCCGATTTCACCCGCGTGAAAAGAGCCTATGCCATTTCCGACAAGGAAAGTTTTCTCGCAGGCCGCGAATTGCTGATGAAGGAAGGTGTGCTGGGGGGTTCATCTTCCGGCACCTTGCTGGCCGCCGCGCTGAAATATTGCAAGGAACAAACCACACCGAAAAAAGTGGTGGTCTTCGTTTGCGATACCGGCAACAAATATTTGTCGAAAATGTACAACGATTACTGGATGCTCGATAACGGCTTTATCGAGCGCAAAACCTATGGCGATTTGCGCGATTTGATTTTGCGCCCCTATGCGCAGCGCGATACCGTCGTGGTCGGCCCGAACGATTCGCTCACCGTTGCCTACCAGCGCATGAAGTTGTATGACGTCTCGCAATTGCCGGTGATGGACGGCGACAAGATCGTCGGCATCATCGATGAAAGCGATTTGCTGATGCACGTGTACGGCGACGAACCGAAATTCCTGCAGCCGGTCAGCGAAGCGATGGTCAGCAAGCTGCACGTGCTGGACGTGACGGCTTCGATGGAGTCGCTGTTGCCGGTCTTTGATCGCGGCCATGTCGCGATCATCGTCGATGACCAGAAATTCATGGGTCTGATCACCCGCATCGATTTGCTGAACTACCTGCGCCGTCGTTCGCAATAAAAATTTTGTAGGAGGGCCCTCTGGGCCCGATTTCTCGAACAACATCGGAATCAACATGAGCACCAACAAAAACCACCACATCGGCACCCGCGCCATCCATGCCGGCCAATCACCCGACCCATCCACCGGCGCCGTGATGACACCGATTTATGCGACCTCGACTTACGTGCAGCAAAGTCCCGGCGTGCATCAGGGTTACGAATATTCACGCAGCCACAATCCCACCCGCTTCGCCTACGAGCGTTGCGTGGCATCGCTGGAAAGTGGTGAAAACGGTTATGCCTTTGCTTCCGGTTTGGCGGCGACTGCCACCGTGCTCGATTCACTCGATGCCGGCAGCCACGTGGTGTGCATGGACGATGTATACGGCGGCACCTATCGTTTGTTCGAACGCGTCCGCCGTCGTTCCGCGAATCTGGATTTCACTTTTGTTGATTTGAATGACATGGCCGCGCTGGAAGCGGCAGTAAAGCCGAACACCAAATTGATCTGGTGCGAAACCCCGACCAATCCCTTGCTGAAAATCGTCGACATCGCGCGCTTGGCCGAATTCGCCCGCAAACGCGGCATTCGTCTCGCCGTCGACAACACCTTTTCATCGCCGATTCTGCAGCGCCCGCTGGAACTCGGTGCGAATCTGGTCATGCACTCGGCCACGAAATATTTGAACGGCCACTCCGATATCGTCGGCGGTATGTTGGTGGTGGGTGACGACAAAGAGTTGGCCGAACAAATGACCTTCCTGCAAAACGCCGTCGGCGGCATCCAGGGGCCGTTCGATAGTTTTCTGGCCTTGCGCGGTTTGAAAACCCTGCACCTGCGGATGAAAGCGCATTGCGAAAACGCCGGTGAATTGGCATCGTGGCTCGAAGCCCATCCGGCCATCGAAAAAGTCCTGTACCCCGGCCTTGCCTCGCATCCGCAACACGCCTTGGCGAAAACGCAGATGGATGGCTTCGGCGGCATGATCAGCATTTATTTGAAAGGCGGCCTGGAATCGGCTCGCCGTTTCATGGAACGCACCGAATTATTCGCTTGCGCCGAATCCCTCGGCGGCGTCGAAAGCCTGGTCAATCATCCGGCGATCATGACGCATGCATCGATTCCTGCTGATCGTCGTGCTGCATTGGGCGTTACCGATAATCTTGTTCGTTTGAGTGTCGGTGTGGAAAATGTCGAAGACCTGCGTGACGAACTGGACGCAGCACTGAGATGATTCTGGGTGACATTCTCAAGCGTAGAAAAAAGTAATCGATGAGTGTCCGGTACTCCATCGATTCGGCGGCATATCGCAACGGCTTGCTGTACGGTTGGGGTTGGTATCTGCATGAAACCGCTCCGGCGAAAAGTATTTTCTTCGTGCTGGAAGATGCCAGCGGCGACATAACGCGTTTGCAGTGCGGCATCGATCGCACGCGACCGGACGTAGCGCATGCCTTTCCGAAAGTGCCGCACGCCAATTATTCCGGGCTTATTTTCCAGGGAAAAATGCCTGAAAATTTCGATGGAACGGCCAAGTTCGAAGTGGAGTTGCATAACGGTGAAACCCTAGAGCTTCCTGTTCCCGGATTTCCGCAGAAGTATACGGGCGAAGGTTTTGAACCTAGGCTTGTCGGCGGACAAATAAGCCGGGGATGGCGACATTTTCGTGCAGGCCGCTGGTCTCACATCAAGAGCCGACTGAACAAATTTGGTATCGAGGCAAGCAGAAAATTTCTGCAGACCACCGGCAAACTTGAATTATTGAAAGGCGATCCGCTGGTCTTGATGATCGATCATCAATTGGGCGGTGGCGCGAACAAGTTCAGCGCTGACAAATTGACGGTGTTGCAAAAACAAGGGCAAGCAACGGCGCTTTTGATCTTCAATTTGCCAACACTGCAGTTCGAACTGACGCACGACAGGAATGGCGTTACCAATCGGGAGGTTTTTTCCGAACTGGATTCGGCTTTAGCTATTTTGGCCGAATCCAATATCACCGAAATCATCATCAACGACCTTGTCTCTTATCCTGAACCCGAATCCATATTGAGCTGGGTCAGATCGATCAAAGGCAAAAATAAAAAAACGAAATTAAGCTTTTATTTGCACGACTTTTTTGCTGTTTGTCCCACCTGGACATTGATTAATGCCGAGGGCGTGTTCTGTCAGTTGCCTGCGCCGGAGATTTGCCGGAAATGCCTGACTTCTATGCCGGTGTATTTTCCTAATTTCATTCAAGCGAACGACATCGCAATATGGCGTCTGCCTTGGCTGGAGTTCATCGATGCCTGCGATCAGATTGTTGCCTTCTCGCAGTCAACGCTGGATTTGTATGGCAGGGCATTTCCGGACTCGAATGGATTGAAGAATGCTTTGGTGCAGCCACATGCTCTTCATGAGCCGCCACTCGCTAAGGTCGAAGCGAGAGTCGAAGGTACGCTGGTCATCGTGATCATCGGCAACATCAGCGTGCAAAAGGGTGCGCGTATCGTCAAGGAAATGGCGCGCATCATCACGCGTAAAAAACTCGATGCAAGAATTGTCGTGCTCGGAACGCTGGATGAAATGGAGCCGGCCGCCTGCCTCAAAGTGACCGGTCCATACCAGTCGGATAAATTGTCGGAATTGATGCGGCAACATCGTGTCAGTGTGTGTCTCTTGCCATCGATTTGTCCGGAAACCTTTTCCTATGCCACCAGCGAGATCATGGAAATGCAGCTCCCGTTGGCAGTTTTCAACCTTGGTGCACCGGCTGAGCGCGTGAGAAATTATTCCCATGGCGTTATCATTGACACACCTACGGCTGAAGCCGCACTCGATGCCATCTTCAGGCTACGCGAACATCGGCAGAAACCCGCATTGAACATCAAGGCTCCAACTAAAACCAAATATGCCAAGACCGTGGTGTATACCTCTGCGGCGCTGAATTATCTGCCGAAAGTTCGCAAGCTATTTGCATCGGTACGCAAATATCATCCCGAATTCGAATTGGTACTGGCACTGGCGGATCGCCTGCCCGAAGGCATGGATTTTTCGAAAGAGCCGCTTGATCGAGTGATCTCGGTCGAACAACTGGATATCCCTGATCGAACGCGCTGGATTTTTTTCCACTCGCTGGTGGAGTTGGCAACTGCGATAAAACCCTTCGTGATGATCAGTTTGCTGAAAGAGCAGGAAAATCGCCGCGTCATTTATCTTGATCCGGATATCGTGCTGTTTTCGCGCATCGACGATATCGTAGCGGTACTGGACAGGGCAAACATTGCCCTGACGCCGCATCAAACAGAACCGGAAAACACCCTGCCGGCCATCGAAGACAATGAAATCTGCAGTTTGCGGCACGGCATCTACAACCTCGGTTTCGTAGCGGTCAGAAACACGCCCGAGAGCCTGCGATTTGCCGAGTGGTGGGCGCATCGTGTTTATCATTATTGTGTTGCCGATATTCCGCGGGGATTGTTTACTGATCAACGCTGGATTGATTTTGCCCCTGTTTTTTTTAATGGTGTGCATATTCTCAAAAGTCCACGTTTCAATGTGGCCACCTGGAATTTGACGACACGTAATCTGGCGATAAACGAAAAAGGCATCTACACGGTCAATGGCGAAAATTTGGGTTTCTATCATTTTACCGGTTTCGATAGTGGTGCTCATCGCGTGATGGCGACCAAAAACGCACCCGAAAATGAAGCCGTCAAAAGTTTGGTGGATTGGTACACCGAGCAGACCAAATTCGATGTGCTTGATCCCATCTCGCACCAGACCTGGGGCTTTGCCAATTACAGTGACGGCACGCCGATTCTATTGGCACATCGCCGTTATTATCGCGTTCGCGAAGATTTGCAGGCTGCCTTTTTCGATCCGTTCGAAGCCGATGACGAACAAGAGTTCTCGATTAAAAGCTGGATGATAAATCAAGGCCCGCTGGAGTGCCCCGACTTGTTCGTCTTTGCCTCCGACTCTGTACCTGAGGTGTTGGAGGACATGGGTTCATTGGTAAGCGCCGATGATGATTCGAGTGAGACAGAAAATACCGAGGCACCAGTGGAAGCCAAGGTTTTGCCCCTTCCAGAATTGCCAGTGGAAGTACGGCTGCAACCTGCCGATGAAGCACCCGTCATCGAGACTGAATTTGATTGTGAAAAGCTGCCGGAAAATAAGCGGCAGCCCTTAGTTCCCAAGCACGGTATCCATCGGATGTTATCTGGGATTGCCCAGTTTTATTTGTTCGAAGATTATCGGAATGAAATTACCGGCAATCTGCGTGCGGTCCGACAGGAAAAAGGTCTGTTTGGCTTGCTTGCCTATATTTTCAAATTCTGACCATCACCAGTCCATGAAATCGGAAGCATCGCGATATCACTGGCCAGTCATCGCTGCATTGGTCGCCACGATACTGGTCTGCGCTGTCTCCTGGCCCGGCTTTATGTCCTTCGACAGCATGTATGCGTTAAAACAGGCGCGGGAAGGCATTGAAACCGGCGGTTATCCGCCCATGGTCAGTTATGTCTGGTTTGTATGCGACCACATAATCCGTGGACAAGGCGGCATGTTTATTCTGCAAAATGCGCTGGTCCTTTTCGGCATCGTGCAGTTGGGGAAATCACTGGCGATCGGTCCGTGGCGTATCGCGAGCGCCATGGTCATCGTGATGTTGTCACCCATGACATTGGGGCCGATGTTGGTGGTGTGGAAAGATGTTGCCTTTGCCGGCTGGCTGCTTTTTGCCTATGCATTCACATTTGATTTTTTGCGGCATGGCAAGCGCTCGTCATGGGTTCTGGCCATTCTTTTCATCACGATGGGATCGTGTTTCCGCCTGAACGGCATTACAGCGGCAATGCCGGCGCTGGCACTCATTGCGTGTCGACTTTCCGGTATCACAACGCCATGGCAAAAAATGGGCGACGCGATGAATGCGTCTTCCGGAATAAGCTGGAGAAAGAGCGCGCTTGCCGCAGGGTATTTCTCATTGATGACCGTGGTGGTATTCGGCAGTGTTGTACTGAGTTCCACATGGCGCTTGCCGGATCTGAAAAAAATCGATATTGCTACCGGCAGCGGCTGGACACAAATGAGTGATTTGATCGGTATCTCGGTCTGTGCGAAACGCAACCTGATTCCGAAGGCTTTTTATGCCGGTAGCATGCCGATGCAGAGAATCGAGGCACTGTATTTTCCCGAGCATTCACAACGCTCTTTTGGCGCCAGCCCCTTGCTGGACGAATCGGGCTTTACGGGCAATCAGGCATTGATTGATGCGACGGTGACAAACGCACGCAAAAAATACTGGCGCTGTTATCTGCAACACCGGGTCGAGGTAATGACGTTTTCCTTGGGGGCCAATTCGGGCGATGTTTTTTATCTGACGGACCCCAACGTATTTCCCGGCGTGACGGGCACGGAGATGACTCCGACCAGGCTGACGGAATGGGTTACGACCTATCTGCGTAAATTTGCGTCTGCACCCTGGTCTCGCTGCGCAGTGTTCGGTGCGGTAGCGAGTTTGTTCTGGGTCATGGCATTTTTTGGCGAGCGGCGCCCACTGGCCATCATGACTTTGCTGCCGCTGGTGGGATCGGCGTCTTATCTGGCCGCCTCGTTTTTCATATTGCCCGCTGCCGATGCGCGCTATAATTTCATGGTCAGCATCGTGTTCATCTTTAGCCTCTGCGCCCTTTGGCCAGACATGTGGAAGCGGGGCCGGACAAGCGCCGGAAATTGAAATCATTCGGGCCTGCAAAGGCCAATATTTGCAATTTTCGTTCGATAACCAACATTCTCCGGCTCGTTTGTCATCTAAAATACGCCATCCCTTCCACTTACGAGATTCTTATGTCCCTTAATTTAATGAAAACCCTGGGCCTGTCATTGGCCATCGCCATGATGGTGTCCGGCTGCCAGAATGAGGTTGAAGAACCCACATCGGAAGCTGTGCAGCCAATGGACGCAGCTCCGGACTCGCCGGAAGTGGTTCAGCCCGCCGCACCGATACTGACCGGCATCTTGCCCACGGCGAGCGCCATCAATAACGAACTGCCGACGGCAACTATTACGAACTGCAATATCGAATTGGCAAATGCGCAATCGATGGATGGTGCCGTGCCGTCGGTGTCGCTTGCCGCCGATATCAATATCGTTGGCTGGTTTGTCGATCAGCAGGCACTTAGCATCGGTGATCCACTGGTATTGAAAATCAGCAATTTCGAGCAATCGCAATATTGGGATGTTCCGGTGACCAAGCGCAGCGAACGTCAAGATATCGTGGCGGCCTTCAAGGCCAATTCGAATCTGGCAAATGCCGGTTTTGACGTGACGCTAAATCTGAGCCAGATGCCGGCCGGACGTTACAACGTGTATTTATCACATGCTTCCAGCGCCGGTAATCAAATCTGTGGCCAAGGCCGCAGCATAGAAATTAAATAAGATAAGCGCTTGCCGGCGTCATTGCCGGCAAGTTTTTAATCTTGAAATTGCATTTGATTTTTTACTTCGGCGAGGCTTTGCCATGAAAAGCGTTTCCATCGTCATGCCGATGTTCAACGAATCCGAGAGCATTCATACCAGTCTTGCGCGAATCGAAAAGGCCATCGAGGGATTACCCTACCAATTCGAATGCGTTGCGGTGAACGATGGAAGCCGCGACGACACTCTGCAGAAATTGCAGCAATACCAGCCGGCAAAACTACGTTTGCGAATCGTCGATTTGTCGCGGAATTTCGGCAAAGAAGCGGCGCTCACGGCAGGTATGGAATATGCCCGTGGCGATGCCGTCATCCCGATGGATGCCGATCTTCAGGATCCACCGGAACTCATTTCCGCGCTGATCGCCGAATGGGAAAAAGGCTTCGAAGTCGTATTGGCCAAGCGTCAGGACAGGCAATCTGACTCTCTGGTCAAACGCACGACGGCGCGCTGGTTTTATCGTTTCATTAATCGGCTTTCCGAGATCAAGATTCCCGAAGACGTCGGCGACTTTCGCTTGATGGACCGCGTCGTGGTGGATGTCATCAAGCAGTTGCCGGAAAATCATCGCTTCATGAAGGGCTTGTTTGCCTGGGCGGGTTTCCGCACCACGAGCATCGACTATGTTCGCCCCCGGCGCGAGCAGGGTGAAACCAAGTTCAACGGATGGCGGCTCTGGAATCTCGCACTGGAAGGCATCACGTCGTTTTCGACGGTGCCCTTGCGGATTTGGACCTACATGGGCTTTCTCGTTACCACTGTCGCCTTTCTTTACGGCGCCTACATCATTTTCGATACGCTATTCCACGGTAGCGCAGTACCGGGCTATCCCTCGTTATTGAGCGTGATCCTGTTTTTATCCGGTATACAAATTGCAGGCATGGGAATTCTCGGGGAATATCTGGGACGCGCCTATCTGGAAACCAAGCGTCGCCCGGTTTTCATTGCCAGAAGCGTGAGTGAAATTTTACCCGCAGAGAAGAGCTGAATCAGGCTTTTTTTTCGAACGACAAGTGCAAGCGAAGTGCCGAACGGGAAAAAAAAGCGACCGGTAAACCTGGCTTCCCAGCTGAAAATCCGCCTCAATATCGCATTGACCATGTTGCCCGGCATGTCGGCATCACTATGTTTTTTATCGCTGCCCTTGCCGATCAGGCGCATGGCGGCGATCACCGGAAACAGCAGGGTGTTGAAATTGCCGAGCCGGAGTATTTCAATATCTTCCTGTGCCGCGAGTGCCTTGAGCGAAGTTCTGGAATAACGCCGATGATGATGATGGGCATGGTCGTGTGCCGACATCATCCAGGCGTAAGCGGGCACGGTAATAAACAAATAGCCATCAGGGTGAAGCTTATCGACCAAGGCAGCGAAGGAGTTGGCATCGTCTTCGATATGCTCGAGCACGTCGAAGGCCACGACAAGATCGAATTTCTGGTCGACCGGAAACGGAATATGATCGGGAAGCGAGCCTTCCCGGATATCAGCAACGGAAATCAGGCGGCATTTTTCGATGGCCGATGGATTGATTTCAAAAGCATGCACGCTTCCGTATGTCCCCAGCATTTCCAGATTGCCGCCGACGCCGCAGCCGGCTTCGCAGATTTGGCAGTTAGCCTTCATGGGTAATGCAGACAAGACGCTGGCTAGAATTTTTCGGCGCGCTACAAACCACCAATGATGTTGCTGATCCCGACGCATCGCTTCATAAACTTCCGGTTCCATGTCAGGGCTCCCGGGCTTTTTTAAACACAAGGAAATTATTGAGCAAAAACGAAATGACCGGCGGCGTCAGTCCCGAAAGAAGCACGCCCCATTTGTCTGGTACCGAAAGCACGATGCAGGCATAGGCGACACATTGAGATGCCAGTAAGGCAGTTAATGCTGCGCCACCAAATTGCATCAGTTTGGAAACGCTGTAGCCGTGTCTAAACGTAAAACTGCTTTGAAGAAAATACGAGATCAAAAATGCGATGCCGAAGGCAATGCAATTGGCCAGCAACAACGAGTAGCCAAGGTGCACCAGGGAATACGAAATTGCCAGATGGATCAACGTGACAACGGTCCCCACCAGAAGGAATTTGCTTGCTCGAATCAGCATCGGGAGAGTCTTGACGATAAAGCCCAATGATACCTCAGCGATAGCAAGGCAATGCGCTCAGACGTATCGGGTAGCGAGCGGCTTATCGATAAATAAAATCCCGCAACCACCATTCTGTGCTTAATAGACGCCACAGCACTTCCGGATTATTTTCGCGACCGGCTTGCAGGCGGGGGGCCAGTTTGCGTTCCATTTTATTTCGATCGAACCAGCCTTGGCGGACGCCTTCGCCATCGAGCAGGCAGCTTTTTATTTCAGCAGCATGGGCGGGAATGCGAAACAGTGTATTCAGCGGTGCCGGAAAACCCAGTTTGTGTCGGCGTAAACGCACGGATTCCGGCAGGATATTTCGCATTGCGCGACGCAGCAGACTTTTTGTCCAACCATCGCGGATTTTTTCATTGAACGGCAGGCTGAACATGAATTCTACAATACGGTGATCCAGGAATGGGGCGCGACCTTCGATGCCGAATGCCATCGTGCTTGCATCAAAATGATGCAGGATCTCCGGGAGACCCTGATGGGTAAATTCATGCCAGAGCGCATTATTGAGATGGCTTCGATACGGCTTTTCGAAATGCCCGGCGCCTGCTTTCTTGTAGGCGTTTCTCGCGGTAGGCGTCAACATGTCGGCGCTCGGAAGTTCAGCGCTAAAAAACTGCTGCCTGATGCGGTGCTTGAGAAAATGCGGAATACTCATTCCGGTAACAGCGGTAAGATCTCGCAGTTCCTTCATGATGACGGGATACGGCGCTGATTCGAGCTGCCATCGGTCCCACGTTGCGTCCAGAATGAATCGGCCATAGCCGGCCAATATTTCGTCGGAACCTTCGCCGGTCAAAATCACCTGCCGGAAGCGCGAGGTTTCCCGCATCAAATGCCAGGCCGCGTAGCGCCCGCGCGACGGACACGGAGCATCGTGGTGCCAGGTCACTTTCCTTATGGTTTCCAGCAACTGCGTGGCAGGGGGCTGAAAAAAATGGGGCAATAGCTTGTCGTTTTTCGCGAGTACGAGTTTGGCGTAATGGCTCTCGTCCAAAGCCGGGTCGTCGTATTGCAACGAGAAGGTCTGCATTGGGTCGGTGATTTGTCCGCCCGCCAATAAGGCGACGGCAGACGAATCCAGCCCGCCGCTGACCATCGCGCCGACCGGAATGTCGCTACGCAATCTCAGCCGCACTGCATCTTCAAGCAAGGCTAGAAAGGCTTCTTCGGCGTCGGGTCTGGCGCTTTCGGTTCCGGGCTGGAATGACCAGTACTTTTCGGTATGAATAGCGTCACGGTGAACAATGCAAATATTTCCTGGCAGTATCTGGAAGATGTTTTTGAAAAAAGTCCGGTCGGAACAATCCGGGCTATTACCATGCAAAAATCCCGCCAGTTCCTGCCGCTGGACTTCGCGTTCTTCACCGAAGACGCCGAGAATCGCTTTTGCTTCGGAAGCAAACGCAATGCGAGTGCCACGCACGCTGTAATACAGTGGCTTGATACCAAAGCGATCACGTACCAAAACGAGTTCCTGTTTGTTGGTATCCCAGATGGCAATCGCCCACATGCCGTTGAAGCGTTCGAAACAGGATTTTCCCCAGACGCGATATGCCCAGAGCACGACTTCGGTGTCGGTTTGTGAAACGAAAACGACGCCGAGTGCCTGCAGTTCGCTCCGCAACTCGATGTAATTGTGAATCGCGCCATTGAACACCAACTGTAGCTGGCCATCGGGTGTGGCCATCGGCTGGCTGCCGCGCTCGCTGACATCCAGAATGCTTAGCCGGCGATGGCACAGGCCGATATTGTCTTGCTGCCAATAACCTTCGCCATTCGGTCCACGGTGCGTCATCGCATCGGCCATGTGTTTCAATTCAGTGCGATTGACCGCCTGGCCATCGCGATACCAGATTCCTGCAATACCGCACATGTCATGCCCTTAGCTCGATGATGATTTGAAAGTACCTCAAAGCACATCACCAGACAATCAAACAAAAATCGCGAGTCAAAAAAATGGCCGCAACGCGGCCATTTTTCAAAACAAGATTCGAGACGATTACAGCGCTTTTTCCAGCTCCGGAATAATCTGGAACAAATCGCCCACCAGACCAAAATCGGCGATTTCGAAAATCGGCGCATCGCCATCCTTGTTGATTGCGACAATCGTGCCGGCATCTTTAATACCGGTCAGGTGTTGAATTGCACCCGAGATACCGATTGCGACATAGAGTTCCGGCGAAATGATTTTGCCGGTTTGGCCGACCTGCAATTCATTCGGTAC
>JAYWIC010000086.1:0-11795 GCA_043789195.1 Arenimonas sp.
CTGCCTCTTTTTCTTTTTATTGGCCAAGGAACTAACCTTTGCTATTTCGCAGACCTACCCGGGTCGGTAGAGCGTGACCCGGGCTACGCAGCTCCCACATAAATCAGACAAAAAAAGCCCCGCAATGCGGGGCTTTCCTAAAACTAAGTACTGCGAATAACTAGTCACCCATTTGCTTTTGCAAATGCTCATAACGCTCTTGTGCATCTAATGTGCGCTCAGCAGTGAGGCGGGCTTCCATACGTTCCAGACCAATTTCATCGCCGGTATCTACGCAATAACCGTAGCTACCGTCGTCAACACGCTTCAATGTGCTGTCGATCTTGTTAATCAACTTGCGGTAACGATCACGAGTACGCAGTTCCAGCGAATTTTCCGTTTCACGAGTCGCACGCTCGGCTTCATCGCCAACATCGCGCACTTCTTCTTTCAGGTTTTCGATGGTTTGCTTGGACTCTTCAATCAAATCGTTTTTCCATTGCAGCAAACGCTGGCGGAAATATTCGATTTGCGAAGGGTTCATATACTCTTCTTTATGCGACGGTTTGTAACCAGCAGGCAAATTTACGCGTTTGATGGCAGTGGCCAGCTTCATGCGTTCCTGGCGTGGCTTGCTTGGCTTGACGTAACCAGCACGCACACCGGCATCGCGCTTGGGCGCAGGTACCGGCACAACGACTGGAGCGACAGCAGGCGTTTTTCCCTTGCTGGAAGATTTAGCGGCAGGAGCTGCGGCTTTTTGTGTTTGTTTGACAGCTGGAATAATAACTTCAACCTTTTTAGCTTCAACTTTTTTGACAGGCGCTGGCGCGGGCTTTGCAGCCGGCTTAGCGACAACTTTTGCGACCGGGGCCGGCGCATCTTTCTTCGCCGGAGCCGCTTTGGCTACCGGTTTGGAAACGGGCTTGGCCGCGGCTTTGACTACCGGCTTGGCAGCTGGCTTCACCACTTTCTTGACAGGTTTAGCGACTACTTTTTTTGCCGGTGCTTTGGCTGGCGCTTTCTTGGGCGCAGGCTTGGCAACTTTTTTAACCGGCTTGGCAGCTGGCTTCTTGACGGGAGCTGCTTTTTTTACCGGCTTTTTGGCAACTGCGGGCTTTTTGACAAGCGTTTTCGCAGCAGGCTTTTTGGCGGGTTTTACAGCGGATTTCGCTTTGACCGGCTTTGCAGCAGGTTTGGCGGCTTTTTTGGGTGCTGGTTTAGCAGCTTTCTTCATAATTTTTTTAGCGGCCACGGGGGCAATTCCTCTCATTCCTTGAGCCATAAAAGGCGGCGTGTTATAGCCTAGTCCTCAGTTCGCTTCAACCTTAAACTACGCCATATGATTCTACAACTTCCAAAATCCTTCGTCCTGTTTCTACTTCGTGGCTATAAGCTATTGATTAGTCCACTATTAGGCCAGCGTTGCAGGTTTTATCCTAGCTGTTCCAGCTATACCATGGAAGCGGTCGAAAAGTTCGGCGCATGGCGTGGATGCTACCTAGGTGCGCGAAGGATATTACGCTGCCATCCGCTCAATCCCGGGGGCCATGATCCCGTACCCGAACATTTCAGCTGCAGGCATAAACATGAGTAATTTATTGATCCAGAACGCCAGAATGGTGAATGAGGGTCGCGAATTTAATGGCGATTTACGCATACGAGATGCGCGCATTGCCGCAATTGCACCGCATTTGTTTCCGCGCTCGGACGAAAAGATACTCGATATCAAAGGCCGCTGGTTATTTCCTGGCGTTATCGATGCCCAGGTGCACTTCCGAGAGCCCGGATTCGAGCACAAGGGCGACCTGAGTACCGAGCCCGCTGCCGCCGTCGCAGGCGGGGTTACCAGCTATCTGGAGATGCCCAATACCAAACCGCCGGTTCTGGACAACGACGCCCTCGAAGACAAATACGATCGTGCCGCCGGCCGGTCACGCGCCAATTTCGGCTTTTATTTCGGCACCAGCAACGACAATCTGGAAGCCATCAAGCGCATCGATCCGAAATCCACGCCCGGGTTGAAAATATTCATGGGTGCTTCGACCGGTAATATGCTGGTAGACAACCCCGACATCTTGAATGCCGTTTTTTCGCATACACCGGTGCCGATCATTACCCATTGCGAAGACACGCCGATGATCGACGCCGAAATGGCGAAAGCGCGCGAAATCTACGGGGACGACATTCCGGTAGACATGCATGGTCAGATCCGTTCACGCGAAGCGTGCCTCAAATCGACGCAACTGGCGATTTCGCTAGCGAAGAAGCACAGCACCCCCCTGCATGTCCTGCACATCAGCACCGCGGAAGAATTGGCCTTGTTTACGCCCGGGCCGGTGGCGGGCAAACAGATTACCGCTGAAACCTGCGTGCATTTCCTGCATTTCGCGCATAACGATTATTTCCGGCTGGGCAACTTCATCAAATGCAATCCGGCGATCAAGGAAAGCACCGATCGCAGTGCCCTCCTGCGGGCGATAGCCGAAGATAGAATTGATGTGCTGGCCACCGACCACGCGCCACATACGCTCGAAGAAAAACAGCTGCCTTACATCAAGGCACCGTCGGGCTTGCCGTTAGTGCAGGATTTCCTGATTTGCGCCCTGCAGAAAGTCCGCGATGGCCATTTCAGCCTGCCGCACTTAATCCAGAAAATTTGCCACAACCCGGCGATACGTTTTGGCATTCAGGAGCGCGGCTTTCTGCGCGAAGGGTTCTATGCCGATCTGGTGATCGTTGATCCCAATGCCGGCACCGATATCACTCGCGCCAAAGTGCTGAGCAAATGCGGTTGGTCGCCCTTTGAGGGCGAGCATTTTAATTCGAAAGTAGCCGCGACTTTCGTCAATGGTGAGCTTGCTTACGACGGCGCACGATTGGTGGGTGCACCGCAGGGGCAACGATTGAGGTTTTCAAGATGAGGCAACTGATTTCAATCACATTTGCACTGGTGCTGGCAGCCTGTGCAAGCAACACCTTGCCCAAAACAAAACTAAACCAAAACCCGGCCATACAAAACCGGATTATCGAATTACCAAACAATGCTAGCCAAGGCAGCCTGGTCATCGGACGCGTGCCTACTGGCAGTACCGTTGAAATTCTTGATGATGTCTCCGTTGGCAATATGTCAGCCACCGCATTAAAAGTTACCGGCGACGGGCGCTTTGTTTTCGGTATTGGCCGTGATGAAGTACTTACCAAAGTGCTTGTTATTCGTTTTAAAAACCATGAAGTGATGAATCGTGAAATCACGATTATCAAGCGCGAATTCAATATTGAAGACATCAAAGGCGTTCCGCAAAATACCGTCACGCCACCGCCGGATATCGCCGCACGAATTGAACGCGAACAAGCAGAAGTGGTCGCGGCAAGATTGCGACTCGATGACCGCCAGGACTTCGCCACCGATTTTGTCTGGCCGGTCGAAGGGCGCATTAGCGGCGTTTACGGCAGCCAGCGGATTTACAACGGCACGCCGAAATCCTGGCATTCAGGACTGGATGTCGCTGCGAAACAAGGCACGCCGATTAAAGCGCCCGCTGCCGGCATCATCACGTTTGCAAAACCGGATTTATATCTGACCGGCGGCACCGTGCTGATTGATCATGGCATGGGCGTCAGTTCAAATTTTCTGCATCTCTCGCGTCTGGATGTCAAAGTCGGCGACCGCGTCGAAAAGGGGCAAGTGATTGGCCTTGTCGGCATGACCGGCCGTGCTACCGGCCCGCATATGCATTGGGGCATGAATTGGTTGAAGGTACGGATTGATCCGCAATTATTGGTAGCGAGCAAAACTGAATGACTATGAATAGTCATTCAGTTTTGCAGTCAGTAAAAATGTCCGGATTTCACTTTGTCGCACGTTAATCCCAATGTCAGTATTAGAACGCCTACTTACGGATAAGCTGACTTCCACCCCAAATTGAGGATTAGATGATGTATAAAAAATTAATTGCCTTAGCTCTTGCTGGTTTATTTTCTAGTGCTTCATTCGCCGCTGATGGTGATTGGACCGGTTTCTATATTGGTGGCAATTTAGGCAGCGCTAGTGGCGATTCAGAATCTGCCGTGACGCTGGGTGGTAGCTGGTCGGCTGAGTCACAAGCGCTACGTGATTTCATCACCAATAACTCTGCCGCCGATCAAAGCCCAAGTGGCACCAGCTATGGATTTCAATTTGGCTATGACCATCAATTTAATAATAACTTTGTACTCGGAATAGAAGCCGACTACAACAAATTGAATATGGATGAAGTTCGCCAAACCGGGCCAATCGTGAGCCCTATTGCTGTGACCTATGCATTTGGTAACACCATTGATGCTGACCATTCGTATTCAATACGTTCAAAGTTTGGCTATGCCTTTGACAACACCATGGTTTATGTAACCGGTGGCTGGTCCTGGACATCGGTAGATTTTGGATCTGATCTGGTGAGCAGTGGTGGCTATAGTAAAGTTGGTGCTAGCTCAGAGAGTTTCAGCAGTACTGTCTGGGGTGTCGGCGTTGAACATAAGTTCGGTAGTAACTGGAGCGCCCGATTGGAATATCTGCGAGTGAATGGTGATGATACTAACTACACCACTACATTTCGTAATGGCAACTTCCTCACTTATAGTGAAACTTTTAATCAAGACTTTGATTACGACACCCTTCGTATCGGCATCAACTACCGATTTTGATTTTTCGGTATTAAATAAAACGGCTTACCATTGTGGGCCGTTTTAATTTCAAAACCATAGACTGCGGTCTTTGGGCTTTTGTAGGAGAGTCCTGCCTGAACGTGCTTAGATTACAACGACACTCAGCGCAACGAAGCATTGATTTTTTCAAGCACGCTATTGCCCGGACATAGCTGCTTGCTGGTCAACTTGTTGAACGCAGTCTCGGTGGTATTGATATGTTCATGCATATCGCCCGCTTCGCTATCTACGTAGAGCAATCCGGTTACCACTTCGCCCTTTGCATGATGCTCCTGCACATAATTCATCGCTGATATGCGATTGGTAGCATCGTAATCCGATTTCAATTTTCGTAGCCGCAATACCGATCCGTCGTGTTGCTCAACCTCAACGACTTCGCCTGCGCCGAAATCGACAACGATTTCCTGTTTCGTTTCGATCACGTCGATGCGATTCACCGCTTCATTGTGCTCGCGAACATAATCGTAACTCTTGGTGCTGCCGGGATGATTATTAAACGCCACACAGGGGCTGATAACATCTAGAAACGCCGCACCGCGATGGGCAATGGCGGCCTTGATCAAGGGCACCAGTTGTTTCTTGTCACCCGAGAAACTACGGGCAACGAAGGTCGCGCCAAGCTGAAGTGCCAGACTCACCATGTCAATTGGGCTATCGGCATTCACGACGCCTTTCTTGGATGTGGAACCCTGATCGGCCGTGGCCGAGAACTGACCTTTGGTCAATCCATACACGCCATTGTTTTCGACGATGTAGACCATGTTTACGCCACGCCGCATGACGTGCACGAACTGGCCGACGCCAATCGATGCCGAATCCCCATCACCCGAGACGCCCAGATACAGCAATTCGCGATTCGCCAGATTCGCACCGGTCAGCACCGATGGCATGCGGCCGTGCACGGTATTGAAGCCATGCGAACTACCGAGAAAATAATCCGGTGTCTTCGAGCTACAACCAATGCCGGACAGTTTCGCAACCCGGTTCGGCTCGACATCCATTTCCCAGCAAGCCTGGATAATCGCCGCCGAGATCGAATCATGTCCACAGCCGGCACACAGTGTTGAAATACGACCTTCGTAATCACGGCGGGTGCGACAAGCCTTGTTCTCCGTCAGCGAGGGATGGTGCAGTTTTGGTTTGGCAAGATAGGTCATGGCGTCGCGACCTTTTGTGAAGGCTGGTGGATGCGGTTGGTGGCACTGATACCGGCACTGATGGCGTGCCCGATAAATCGGGCGGTAATAGGTGTGCCGTCGTAATGCAGAATCGGCACCAGCTTGGATGGATTAATACCGAACTCATTGACCAGAAGACTTCGCATCTGCGAATCGCGATTCTGCTCAACCACAAAAACCGTATCATGCGCTGCGATAAATTCCGCAACGGAATCCGGAAAGGGGAAGGCTCTCAATCTCAATGTATCAAGATGTGTGCCCTCACCTTCCAATACTTCAATGGCCTCCGCCATGGAAGGACTGGTCGATCCGAAATAAATCGCGCCAAACTTCGTTGGCTGGCTGGCTTTCTTGATGACCGGCTGCGGCACCAAGGTTTTTGCGGTATCGAATTTTTTCAAAAGACGATGCACGTTGTACAAATAATCCGGGCCCTGCTCCGAATAACCGGCATAGGCATTTTTTGTCGTGCCACGGGTAAAGAAACTACCCTTGGTCGGATGCGTACCCGGATAGGTGCGATACGGAATACCGTCACCATCGACATCGAGATAGCGGCCAAACTCCTTGCCGGACTCAAGCTCTTCCGCCGTCATGACTTTGCCGCGGTCAAAACCCCGGCTCTCATCCCATTGCAGCGGTTCGCACAATCGCTGATTCATCCCGATATCAAGATCACTCATCACGAAAATCGGTGTTTGCAAACGATCGGCCAAATCCAGCGCGGCGGCGGCATGTTCAAAACATTCTTTCGGATCTTCGGGAAACAACAGCACATGTTTGGTGTCGCCGTGCGATGCATAAGCACAAGACAAAATATCGGCCTGCTGGGTCCGCGTCGGCATACCGGTCGAAGGTCCGCCACGTTGCACATTGATGATGGTCACCGGAATTTCGGCCATATAGGCCAGACCGATAAATTCGGTCATCAAGGAAATGCCGGGGCCGGATGTGGTGGTAAACGCACGTGCGCCATTCCAGCCTGCACCGACCACCATGCCGATCGAGGCGATTTCATCTTCGGCTTGCACAATCGCGTACATATTTTTGCTAGTCTCGGCATCGACCCGGTATTTCATGCAATAACTTTGAAACGCTTCGGCGCAGGACGATGAAGGCGTGATCGGATACCAGGCGCACACTGTCGCACCGCCATAAACGGCACCCAGCGCCGCGGCGTTGTTGCCCTCGATGAAAATACGATCACCGACTTTATCGGCACGCTGGACTCGCAGGCCAATCGGGTGTGCAAGATGTTTTTGCACGTACTCGCGACCCATGTGAAAAGCCTGAACGTTCGAGTCGAGTAATTTCGGTTTGCTTTTATATTGTTCAGAAATCAGTTTTTCGATGACGGCACATTCCATATCCAGTAATACCGACAAGGCACCGACGTAAACAATATTCTTGAACAACTGGCGCTGGCGTGGATCGGTATAGGCGGCGTTGCAAATTTCGGTCAGTGGCACGCCAATGACATGGATATCGTCGCGAAAACGCGAAGCCGGAATCGGCTTGCTATTGTCGTAAAACAGATAGCCGCCGATTTCGATTTCTTTCAAATCGGCAGCCCAGGTTTGCGGGTTCATTGCCACCATCAAATCCACGCCACCTCGCCTTCCGAGATGTCCGGCTTCGGTAACCCGCACTTCATACCAGGTCGGCAAGCCCTGGATATTCGACGGGAAAATATTACGCGGGCTCACCGGCACCCCCATTCGCAATATGGCTTTGGCAAAGAGTTCATTCGCCGATGCAGAACCCGACCCATTGACGTTGGCAAACTTGACCACAAAATCATTGATGGCTTCGATAGGTTTACTCATGCTCATGCCACCTGCCTTGTTTTACTGCGGCAACCGGGGCCGGCACGCGTTAAATCCAGTATTGATTTCTGCATGTCCCATGCACCGGTCGGGCAACGCTCGGCGCATAAACTGCAGTGCAGACAGACATCTTCGTCTTTCACCATCACGCGACCCGTTTTCAGCGGCCCGGATACATACAAATCCTGCGATAAATTCAGCGCGGGCGCCATCAGATGCTTACGCAGTTCAGCCTCGTCATCATTATTCGTGAAGCTGATGCAATCCATGGGACAAATATCCATGCAGGCATCGCATTCGATGCAGGCATCTTTCGCGAACACCGTCTGCACATCGCAATTCAGGCAACGCTCGGCTTCCTTGAACGCCAATTTGAGATCAAAGCCCAGCTCAACTTCGATGCTGATGCTTTTCAGCGCTTTCTCGGCTTTCTCATGCGGTACTTTGAAACGTTCGTCCGGAGAAATCTCGTTGTCGTAACTCCATTCGTGGATACCCATTTTCTGCGAGACCAGATTCATCATTGCCGGTGGCCGCAAGACGACACTTTCGCCATTCAATAATTTATCGATGGAAATGGCTGCTTCATGGCCATGCGCCACGGCCCAGATAATATTCTTGGGACCAAACGCTGCATCACCGCCGAAGAACACTTTCGGCAAACTGGACTGGAAGGTGTGCTTGTCCACCACCGGCATGCCCCACTCGTCGAAAGTCAGGCCGATATCGCGTTCTATCCATGGGAAAACATTTTCCTGGCCGACCGCAATCAACACGTCATCGCATTCGACCAGTTCTTCTGGCTCGCCGGTCGGCACGAGGCTGCGCTTGCCTTTCGCATCGACCGCGGCTTTCACTTTCTCGAACATCATGCCGGTCAATTTGCCGTCTGTGTGTACGAAACTTTTCGGCACCATGAAATTGATAATCGGAATGCCTTCGTGAATCGCGTCTTCTTTTTCCCAGGGCGAAGCCTTCATTTCATCGAAGCCCGAACGCACGATGACCTTGACTTCATCGCCACCCAGACGGCGAGATGAACGGCAACAATCCATCGCAGTATTACCGCCACCCAATACGATCACTTTTTTGCCGATTTTGGTGATATGGCCGAACGATACCGACGACAACCAATCGATACCGATGTGAATATTCTCTTTCGCTTCCCAACGACCCGGCAAATCCAGATCGCGACCACGCGGGGCGCCGCAACCGACAAACACGGCGTCATAGTTATCGGCCAATAAAGCTTTCAGTGATTCGATTTTCTTGCCACCCTGAAACTCGACACCTAAATCCAGGATGTAACCGGTTTCTTCATCGATCACCGCTTCCGGCAAACGGAACCGCGGTACTTGTGTACGCATGAAGCCACCGGCTTTCGGATCGCTGTCGAACACGGTGACGTGATAACCCAGCGGGGCCAAATCTCTTGCTACCGTCAACGACGCAGGACCAGCACCAACGCACGCGATGCGTTTGCCATTCGGCTTGGCCACTTTCGGCAAGCGATGGCGAATATCGTCCTTGAAATCGGCGGTGACGCGCTTGAGTCGGCAGATGGCGACCGGTTCCGGTTTCTCGCCATTGTTTTCTTCGACGCGACCACGCCGACAGGCAGGCTCGCAGGGTCGGTCACAGGTTCGTCCCAGAATGCCGGGAAATACATTGGATTCCCAATTGAGCATATAGGCATCGTCGTAACGGCCTGCTGCAATCATTCGAATATATTCGGGAACCGGCGTGTGCGCCGGACAGGCTAACTGGCAATCAACTACTTTTAGAAAATACGCAGGGTCACGAATATCGGTGGGTTGCATAAGAACTCAGTTCCTCCGCTGCCGCAATGATGTTGCCATGCATTGTCGCCTTATTGACAATGCGCCTGAGCAATTACTCTAGACGAGTCTATCCGCTTGTCGCGCCGGAGGGAACCAGGCCAGCCAAGAACCACGGCATGCAGCATTACCGGCTAAGATAGCGGCCTATGTCCGAAGCACACGATGCGCCATTCGCCCATCTCGACCCCGACCGCATTCTGGAAGCCGTGGAATCTCTCGGCTTTATTTGCGATGGCCGCGTACTGGCGCTTAACAGTTATGAAAACAGGGTGTATCGGGTCGGTCGTGAAAACGACGCGCCACTGGTGGCCAAGTTTTATCGTCCCGAACGCTGGACCGACGAAGCCATTCTGGAAGAACATGCCTTTAGTGCAGAATTATTGGCAGCCGATATTTCTGTCGTCGCACCGCTTAGTATTGAAGGCCAAACCCTGCATCGTGACGAAGAATTGCGTTTTGCTTTATTCCCGATGCAAGGCGGCCATGCACCTGAACCGGGAGACAAGGAAACCTTGATTCATATTGGCCGTGCGCTCGGCCGTTTACATTCGGTAGGAGCTTCAAACAATTTCGTTCATCGCGAACAGCTCAGTATCGAAAACAAAGCCGAAGCGTCAATACATTATTTGCTGGAAGCGCATTGGTTGCCGGAGGAACTTGAAGATAATTTCATCGCTTTATCTGAACAGCTTATCGATGAAATTGAACATGCCTGGCAGCGCGCCGGAAAGTTTGAAACCCTGCGGCTGCATGGCGACTGCCATCCCGGCAACTTATTGTGGCGCGACGATACCGTGCATTTTGTCGATCTTGATGACGCACTTACCGGACCGGCAATTCAGGATTTGTGGATGCTGCTGTATGGCTCGCCAGAAACCCGCTCGCAGCAAATGGCATGGCTGATAGAGGGCTATGAAGTTTTCCGCAAATTCAATCGCGCCGAACTGCATTTAATCGAAGCCCTGCGCGCTATGCGAATTATTCACTACCACGCCTGGATAGCACGGCGCTGGCACGACCCGGCATTCCCCGCCGCATTTCCCTGGTTTGAATCGTCACGGCATTGGGAAGGTGTGATCACGCAATTGCAGGAACAACTTTGCGTCATGCATGAACCCGTTTTGGTAGTTCGCTAAGCACGGCGGCCACTTCCTTAAAGTTCAGGTTTAGGCAAGAATGCCCAACGCCTCGAACCGACCCCGGCGCCAGAAAATCGCCATTCACGGAGCTGTTATGAAACCTCGTTTGTTTTCACTGTTTATCTGTGCAGCGCTGGCAAGTTCACCTGCCTTCGCCACCGAATCCGGCACCACCGTTCCCGGTGCCGATAAAATTTCCACCAAGACACTGGCCAACGGATTGAAGGTGGTTGTCTGGTCCGACCACGACATTCCCAATGTTGCGCTTTACAACTGGTACAAGGTGGGTAGTCGCAACGAATATGCTGGGATTACCGGTATTTCGCATTACTTCGAACACATGATGTTCAACGGTACCAGCACGCGCAAGCCCAGTGAATTCGACCGCATCATGGAAGCCAATGGTGGCGCCAACAATGCGTACACCAGCAGCGACGTTACCGTTTACCAGGACTGGTTTCCACGCAGTGCGCTTGAACTTATTTTCAATCTCGAAGGCGACCGCATGGCGAACCTCGATTTCGATCCGAAGGTGGTCGAGAGCGAACGCGGCGTGGTGTACTCCGAACGCAGGTCGTCGGTCGACAATAGCAATTTCGGCTCACTGATCGAACAAATCGATGCGACGGCCTTTACTGCACATCCGTATCAAATTCCTACCATCGGCTGGCCGTCGGACATTGAGGGCTGGAAAATAGAAGATCTGAAACGTTTCTACAAAACCTACTACGCGCCCAACAATGCCGTGATGTTTGTGATTGGCGATGTCGAACCTAATGAAGTTTTCGCGCTGGCCGAGAAATATATCGGCAAGACGCCCGCACAGCCGACGCCAACACCCATCACCACAAAGGAGCCGGAGCAGCAGGGCGAACGTCGCGTCAACCTCGTGCGTGAAGGTGAAGCACCTCTTCTGGCGTTTGCCCATCATTCCGTCAGCGCTGCAGATGCCGACGCGCCGGCAACGGAATTATTGATGGCGATTCTTGCCAGCGGCAATTCCTCTCGCCTGCATCAGCAACTAGTTGAACAACAACAAATCGTAGTCAATGTTCAGCAATCGCTACAGCAGGGTTTCGACCCCGGCCTGGCTTATTTGTATGCCACCTTGCCACCGGGTGGCGATTT
>JAYWIC010000087.1:0-11791 GCA_043789195.1 Arenimonas sp.
TTTCGCTGCGCAGAAAGCCTTCCTTGTCGGCATCCAAGATGGCGACCAAAGACACTTCCGGCATGTCCAAACCTTCGCGCAACAAGTTAATGCCGACCACCACATCGAACACACCCAGTCGCAAGTCGCGAATAATTTCAACGCGCTCAACGGTTTCAATATCTGAATGCAGGTAGCGGACTTTGACGTTATGTTCTGACAAATAATCGGTCAGATTTTCCGACATACGCTTGGTGAGTGTTGTTACCAAAACACGGTCGCCCATTGCCACGCGCTTATGAATTTCAGACAACAGGTCATCCACTTGTGTCGCCACCGGACGAATTTCAACCATGGGATCAATCAAGCCCGTTGGCCTGACTACCAGCTCGATGACCTGTTCACCGGAATGTTGAATTTCATAATCCCGCGGCGTTGCCGACACATACACGGCACGCGGCGCACGGCGTTCCCATTCTTCAAACATCAAAGGGCGATTGTCGAGCGCTGACGGCAACCGAAACCCAAAGTTCACCAGGGTTTCTTTGCGCGAACGATCACCTTTGTACATGGCGCCTAATTGCGGAATGGTAACGTGTGATTCGTCGATCACCAGCAACGCATCCGGCGGCAAATAATCGTAAAGACAAGGCGGCGGCTCGCCGGGCATATGCCCTGTCAAATGCCGGGAATAGTTTTCAATGCCGCTGCAAAACCCCACTTCCGCCATCATTTCAATATCGAACTGCACGCGTTGCGCCAGGCGCTGGGCTTCGACCAGTTTATTTTCCTTGTAGAAATACTCCACGCGCTCCTTCATTTCCGCCTTGATGGTATCAATGGCATCGAGTACGGTACGTCGCGTGGTGACGTAGTGCGATTTTGGATACAGGGTAAAACGCGGCAGCTTGTTATAAACCTCGCCCGTCAGCGGATCGAACATGGCGATATTCTCAATTTCACCATCGAATAATTCAATTCTCACCGCCGTGTTATCCGATTCGGCCGGATGCACATCAATCACTTCACCGCGAACGCGATAATTGGCGCGGCGCAATTCGGTGTCATTGCGGGTGTATTGCATTTCAGTCAGGCGACGAATCAATTCGCGCTGATCGATTTTATCGCCGCGTACCAAATGCAAACACATGCGGAAATATTCGTTCGGGTCACCCAAGCCATAAATCGACGAAACCGTGGCGACAATGATGACATCACGACGTTCGAGCAAGGCCTTGGTTGCCGACAAACGCATCTGTTCGATATGTTCGTTAATGCTGGAATCTTTTTCGATGAAGGTATCGCTTGATGCCACATACGCTTCGGGCTGGTAGTAATCGTAATAACTGACGAAATATTCAACAGCATTATTCGGAAAGAAGCTTTTGAATTCGCCATACAGTTGCGCCGCCAACGTTTTATTGGGGGCCAAGACCAGGGTCGGCTTTTGCACCGCATGAATCATATTGGCAATCGTGAAGGTTTTGCCTGACCCGGTAACGCCCAATAAAGTTTGATGCGCCAAACCGGCTTCGAAACCTTCGATCAAACGTTTAATCGCCTGCGGTTGGTCACCAGCAGGTTCGAATGGCGATACCAGTTCAAATCGGTCAGTCATGGTCTGCTTCAAAATTTTCAATCTGCCAGTATAAACCTTGGCGCTGTTCCGGCCGCGTGTAGGAAAGCCCCTACTTTGAAAACCTCAGCGCACTGATGGGATGCGCTACATCAAATATGGAAACTGGCTCCATTCCAAACGGAGCTTCTCGTGAAAAAGCAAAGCGGATTTACCTTAGTCGAAACCATGGTTGCATGTGCGTTGGCATTCATCTTGTTAGGTATCGCCATTCCAGCGGCCAATGCGGGAATAGAAGCGGCCCGATCGGCCGATGCACGGTCAAAACTGCTGCAGAGCCTGATGCAGGCAGCTAACAGAGCCGGATTAACGGGCACTAGGGCGGTTCTATGCCCCAGCACAGATGGTCTTGGTTGCGAAGATACTTATGATTGGAGCAATGGCTGGATAGTGTTCATGGACAGAAACGGCAACCGCGAACGCGAACCCGACGAAACATTAATAAACATGGTTCAGGCACTGGAAGGCGAAGCGCGATTACATAGCACGGCGGGACGTACACGCATCGTATTCCAGGGCAACGCCGGTAATGCCGGTAGTAATGTGAGTTTCACGCTATGCGACGGGCGCGGCCCAAGTAAAGCCAGATCGTTAATCATGAGCAATACCGGTAACCTTCGAGATGCCCCTGCAGCCCCAACAGCGGCGCTAAGCACTTGTCCAAATTAAATCCTCTGGTTTTCATGAGGTATCGGAACTCGTCTACTGGCCGTATAGCATGCAGTTTTTGCAATTATCACGGCTTAATTGCGCGTAAAAGGTTGACGTATCAGCGCTATCAACGCAAAATACGCGCCTTGCCTGAATAGCTCAGCTGGTTAGAGCACTTGACTGTTAATCAGGGGGTCGTTGGTTCGAGTCCAACTTCGGGCGCCAAATGCAAAACAAAAAAACCGCCGAAAGGCGGTTTTTTTGACCTATTTCTGCATTGCCAAGTGGCAGTGATTTATCGAACGAAAAAAGAACCCGCCAACTAGCGGGTTCTTTTATTCATGGCTCTAAAAATGTCATGGACAGCTTGGCGTAGTGGTAATGAAGTTGATTGGGAAACTACTATCGCAATCATTATTGGAATTATTTGCCGTGCATGTGTAAGTACAGGTGCCACCAGTTGAACTTGGCGTCAACGTAGTCACGGTCGGCGTACTAGCAAACTGGACAGTAATGATGTTCAGGTTGTTAATAAGCGCAAATGCAAGTCTGGTGGATTCGGTTTGCTGACCTTCATTGGACGTAATCATCCTGATATCCGGGAATGTCATGGTCTCTAATGTGTTGGTATTAGTCGCCGATTGAATCGCGTAGTTGCTGCAGGTATTTACCGTATAAGAAGTGGCACCCGAGTCTTTCGCTCCATACAGGCCGGTGCATCCACTAATGCTTGGGCTCGTTTGTTGCACCGAAGCTGCACGATTGTAATTGGTTACGTCGACCGACGTGCCGCCGACAATACCAAGACCATTGGTAATGAGTGTGAAATCAACCGAGCAGGCGTTGTTATATGTCCCTGCAGAAACGACACAGGACTGCGCTGGCATACCTGTCCTCACCGAGTACACACCGACGGGGTTGCTATAGCCGCTCGGCATGGTCAAGTTGACCGAGAAATCACCATCGTTCGGACCCGGTGGCACTGCCCCATTGGGGTTCACACGGAAAGCCTGAGTGTCTTGCAATTTAACGGCATCGTTCGGTGAAATGGAACCAAAAGACAAATCAAGCAAGCCCGAGTTGGACTTGCCCGCCTTAGTGTAAACCGTAGCCAAGGAATTCTGCGGACTGGCTTTCCCCGTAACCACGGCACGCTTGATACCCACCGTATTAGTATCGTTGTTGGTCACGTTGACGGGGTCTGTAATAATTCTGCTCCAATCGGCGATTTCAGTCAGGTTGATCGAAGTAAACGGCAGCACCTTTAAGACACAATCGGAATATACCTGGCCACTTTGGCTCGGACACAAAGTTTTGGCATCGATTACCGCATCCATGGCCTCTTGTTCCAGATAATCCACGAACAAGCCACGGGAATGTAAGGTTTTAGTTTGAGTCGGGGCGGTTATGTCTATTAACGCGGGCTCATTCAAGTCTGTGCTACGGGTAACACTGGCCACGGTGATCGATTGCGGCCCTTCGAGTGCTGCCGTCGCCGTCGTTGTCAGTGGAGTATTGAAGTTTGTAGCACCGGTGTTGGTGAAGCGCTCATCGACATAATCGACTACAAAACTCTGGTAACGCTTGGTCGCAAAAGCATCCGGTAAGGCACTGGTTGCATTATTGGCGGGGACTGTCAGATCATGAGTGGCCAACAATCCGAAGTAATCATTGTTCATGTCAGTAGCGACGCGGAAGAAACCATCGGCACGAATGATGCGGCAAGCTTCGCTATAAACGCCTGTCGTTATCGCAGGGGAACCGGTGGCAGTGGCATTAAAATGCTGATGCGGACTGGTAACCACACCCGCAGAGGTACGCGCCGTACGGTATGGTGAGAATACCGCAGTATTGGTATTTACCGGATCATGGTGATCACGGCAACAAATTGAACACCGCGTGCTTTGAGATGAGATGGAGCTGGTTTGCTGCCCGGCCGGCGGCGAATAGCCGAAATCAGGGCTGGCTGTGCTTGTCGGCACAAGCTCAGGCACCGTATAACGTTTGCCATTCCAGTACGTCGGACGATAACCACGCACCGTAGTAGCTGGCTTAGTCGCGGTATCGCATTTACAGCCCACCATCACTGTCTCTACGCGTGACTGGGCATCGGCCGAGCCACCATTTACGCCGGAATACGTTAAAACATCAAAACGGGTTTCCACCACATTGCCGCCAGTAATCACTGTAGGCCTTGGGTTAGTTGCAGCACTATTGGTACCACCACCAACGGCGATCGGAATAACACCTGCTACCAAGCCAGGATTATTAATGCGGGCAACCGCCGTGCGCGGACTCGAAGATGTATTGGGCTTTTGCAACACGGCGCTGTCCCTGGGATCCAAAGCACTCACAGCGTCTTTCAATGTGACGTGTTTCGCTGGACCACCACTGGCATCTGACCACGACACATCGACCCCGATAATCTTGTATTCGTTGCGTGGAACGGAACCAGAATAAGCCTGCGTATCATTCGCATTGACCGAAAACGCGCCTGCGCTGGCGGTATAGCGAGCCACGGTCCATGTCCGGTTGTAGTTGACACCGCCCAAACTGCCATTGACGTCGTTCAGGGTCTCGGCAGCACTGCTGTCGGTAATACACTGATAGCT
The DNA here is from genome assembly GCA_043789195.1 of Arenimonas sp. Taxonomy (GTDB): domain Bacteria; phylum Pseudomonadota; class Gammaproteobacteria; order Xanthomonadales; family Xanthomonadaceae; genus Arenimonas. Next base: position 4,879 of record JAYWIC010000087.1, read on the forward strand.
ATCGTTGGCCGCCACACAAGTGCCGGTAGGCTCGTTGATCATGCGATAGTTTTTCAGGTCTTCCAGTTTGTCCTTGGCCAGACCCAGAGCGATTGTCTGTGCCTTCGCGTCGGCCGAGCTTCGGATCATGCTCACCTGGAGCGAGGCCAACGCCAACAAACCAAAGGACATGATGGCCACGGCCAACAACACTTCGATCAAGCTGAAGCCACGCGAGATAGTTTTTATTTGCAGCTTGCTCATAAGTAGTCCTCAAAAACCAGTATTGCTATCGAGCCAGCTGCCAGTCACTTTGGCAAAGCGGGTATTGGCCGGCAAAGGCTTGCCAGGGGTTTCGGTCGAGGTATTGTCGTAAATAATGATCGGGTTACCTGCCATATCCACCGAACCTTCCACCACCACCGAGCCGACAAACTTGCCGCCATTGGTATTGAAAGTCGCGGAATCGTTATTGCTGCGAACAAACAGCATGCCGTAGAAATTGTTTGACCAATTAAACCCCGGGTTCGCATCGCCATTGATAACCAGGATTACCGGGCTAGTGGCAGACCCTATCTGTTTCGTGCCGTTGGGGATATTGCAAGTAGTGTATGCGTAGTAAAGGCCAGAAGATGATGAATCCAAGCCGGCACAGCTGGCGAGCATAGTCGCATTGAGATTGTCACGCAAAGCGACCAATGCGCAATTTTCATTGGCGGCTGGGCCGCAGTTGGTTGAAACCGATGACGCATTTTCAGCAACGACATCCTGGCCGAAAATCCACTCAAACATCGAATCATCGAGGGGATCAGTGGCTTTATCCAAGGCATTGCCAATGCCCGCACCAGCGGTAATAGTTCTGCTCGTCGGGAAAAATGTGATATCGGGAATGGATGCAATGCCCTGGGCATCGTCTTGTCCAAAGTTACCATCACGATCAAGAATATCGTGACGCTCAATTTTCACAGAACCACCCGCTGAGAGCACGCCATCACCTGAGTTCGGACAGCTGCAAGGGCTATTGCCGCTAATGGGCGCGCAGACGGTTCTTACCTGGTCTGGGGCGATCCCGCTACTGCCCACGAAAGCGTCAAACTCACAGGTTTGTACCGATGCATTACCTGCCCCTGGCGCAGGGCAACCGGACGAAGATACGACTTCTGCGCCGGCACTAACTTTGACTGGACAAGGCGACCAAATCGATACCGGAATACCAAAGCCGCCACCATTGGGGCCAGCGACAATAGTCACCGTACCGTTACCTTTTACGGTGCCCGAAGCCACCAAAGGCACGGCCGAGCCGCCAAGTGACTGGCTAATGCTGGCCCAAGTTTCCTTGACCACCGACCTGGAGTTTTCTCCAGCCAATTGGACATTCGCGAGCAGCACAATGGCCACTCGATTGGCGCTGGTCGTATCGGGAATAGCCCGGCATTGCGGCGTGACCACTCCACCCACTAGGACAGTAGTGTCCAAACGACATAAAAGTGCTTCCACTGAGGTAGTGGCTGCAAATTCATTGCCGCTATCGCCACCAATGCCGGTCAGCACGCCAGCCCCCATATCCGTCGAGTTATACGGTAAAGCCGCTGAGCCCGCGAAATTATAAAAATACAGCTGGTTGCGCCGGGTCGCATCCCGCTCCGCCATACACGGATGGGTTGCCGCCATCGATGAAACACTGGAACACAAAGTCCAACGCCGGGTACCACCAGAACCCAGCCAGCCAGAACCGGTCGTGACGATATTCGGGATATTCGCCTTCAGGAATTCGCCGGAGAGATTTAAGGCATATTCCGCCGCCTGCTCAGTCATGCGAGCTCGGTTTTCGTTATTGGTGGTGCGTTGTTCAAAAAACGCCACGTTCGTCGAAAACAGCACGACCAGCGTAATGATGATCAACAGCAACAGGGTAATTGCCAAGGTCGTCAAACCAAGCTGCCCCTGCGTTGAAACGCGACGGCGTAAAAAATGATAGGAATTTTTCATGGTCATTTCCGAATTCTGAAATTAAGTGCCGGTGGGTGAGCTTTCGCAAGCGGCCGTTGTGGTGCGTATACAATCCGAACGAATCTTGATGCTACTGCGTAGGCCCCGCACCACATCAGGTTGACCTGGCAAGCGGCCTTGTATGGAGACGTCGATTTCGCGGACCAGCAAATTATTGGTAGCACTCAGGCTGCCGGGAGTGCTGCCAACATCGATATCGAAAGAGGTGACATCTAACTGTCGAGGATCGCTCAAGGCGCACCAGCCGTTGCTGCTGCAAGTGGCTGGGTAAGTGGTGTAGTCAACAGCGGCACCGGCGCATGATGGAGTGACGCCCGCCGCACTCTCCGCCATTTCGATGACGCCAACGGGAACTCCATTCACCGTTGTAGTTCTGCGACGCAATCCGCGAATTTCGCCATTGGCCAGATTGACTGTGCCTGCGGTACCACCGCCACGATCATAGGCGTAAATAATGCAATTGTTGTCGAGGCTGCCGCGAAAGGCTACCGAGGCACCGCAAGTTACTGTGCTTGGCGTAGGTGTAACTGTCGGATCGCTTGCATAGCAAAGGTAAGCATTCGGCGCAAAAATCGGGACAAATGGCGATGGGACAGTAATCGTTTTTAGCAACAACTCGATTGCCGACTCGTCATAACCGGCACGTCGCAGTTCACGGCTGGTGAAATCCATGGTGTTACGCAATTCCTGAGTCAAACGAGTGGCTTGAATATATTCGGCATTGCTCTGCAAACTGGATACAGTGAATGCACCGACGGCACCAATCACAATAAGGCCAGCGACCAGTGACACCATCAATTCAACTAGGGAAAAGCCTTGCGAGAGTTTAATTTTGTAGTTCATAAGGATTTCAGCACCGACGGTTGGTGAATTGCGGCAATTTATTGGGTGCGGCTGCAGGCTCGCAAACCACGGCGCGGCCATTACGGTCGAACACAACATTTAAACGGTAATTAGCGTTGTCACTATTAGGTGTTTTCAGGAAAATGCGGCCTTCATCGCCATTGATGCCCGTACCCGGGTCGGTGATATTGCCGCGTTTAGGGTCGATGACGATAACGCCGCCATCGTCATTGCCCAGAGTTGTAGCGGTATCGACCAAGATGCTGCGCCATTCGGTTTGATTTGATACCGGGCCGGTGGCAACCGAGGGGTAGACGCCAACATTGCAAGTGGTATCACCATCGCTGGCGGTGCTGACAACAGCGAAACAATTGCAAGTTGTGCCAGCAGCTGGATCAGTCACCGTTTCCGCACCCAGGCAAAAGTTGGCACCGGATGTGCGGAAACCGACCTTCACCAGCTGATTACGCTTCAAGGCTTCGAAGCGCGTATCGCCCCAAAATGAGACAATTTGATCGGCCGCGCCGCGCAAGGCCGCGCGCTGCCGGAATTCATTAAATGATGGAATTGCGATTGCGAGCAGGATCGCCATCACGGAAATAGTGACCATTAGCTCTATGAGCGTGAAGCCTTTGGATGCCTGGATTTGGTTCATTTCAAATCAACCCTTCTGCGTGATGGTATCTAATCGTGCATCGGTGCATCTGGCAAGCCGAGACGGACGGACGGTTTATTAACAAGGATAAGCGTAAGCCCTGCCCTGCCCTAATGCCAGTCCTGGTGGTAGCATTCACCCATTGACCGGAGGGTGTTTATGAAAAAGTCTAAGGGTTTCACACTAATAGAGTTAATGATCGTTGTGGCCATCGTCAGCATTTTGCTGGCAATTGCGATTCCTTCATACAACAACCAAATGCGAAAGAGCCGACGTACCGAAGCCAAACAGATTTTGTCCGACCTTCAATTGAAGCAGGAAAAATGGCGTTCGAATCATGCTACGTACGGAACATCGCTTGCACCACCGACTGCCAGCAATATTCCCATCCCCGCCACTTCAGCTTATTACACCATCACGCTGACCACGGCCGGGACTGCAACCGGCTACGGATATACAGCAACTGCCATTGGCAGCCAAGTCGGCGATAGCTGCGGCAATTTAACTCTCGCTATGGCCTCGGGAAATGTGGCCAAAGGTCCGGGCACTGCCGGTTGCTGGTAGATCTGATTTTGGATTGGTTTGAGGCACGACCCTATGCACTCACTTGCGCCTTGATAGAGTTCGAGTCAAACCTTGAGTTTTGCTATCGCGATCGCTCACTGAGATCGCTAATCCATAACGAACTCATAGGTGGCTCGAACCAACTCTACCTAGGCTAGGTCTACCAACAGCAAATGAAACCTACGCAGACACCTGATAACACGGCTTGTATTCCCCGCTCATCTTCATTCTGCGTTGCGCAACAAAGGCCTGCAGCAAGCCATCGAGTGCCTTCATAATTTCGAGATCGCCGTGGATTTGAAACGGACCGTGCAGTTCAATATTGCGCATACCGTCTTCTTTCACGTTGCCGGCGACAATGCCGGAGAATGCCCTGCGCAAATCCGCTGCTAATAAATGCACGGGTTGCTCGCGGTGTAAATTTAATCCCGACATCGCTGCATGATCCGGAACAAACGGCTGCTGGAATTCAAACGGGATTTTCAACGACCAATTGAAAAAGAATGCATCCTTTTCTGCAATACGTTGTTCGCGTACCTTCTTCATTCCTAGCGCCATTTGCCGCGCCACTTCGGCGGGATTGTCCACGATGATTTTATAGCGAGAAGTCGCTGCCTCTCCGAGACTGAGCCTCAAAAATTGATCGATTTGCTCAAAATAGGCGGCCGCCGATTTGGGGCCGGTAAAAATCAACGGAAATTGCATATCGACGTTATCGGGATGCAGAAGAATTCCCAGCAGATACAAAATCTCCTCTGCCGTGCCGACGCCGCCTGGGAACACGATTATGCCGTGCCCTACTCTTACGAAAGCTTCGAGACGTTTTTCAATGTCCGGCATGATCACCAGATGGTTCACAATCGGATTGGGCGACTCGGCCGCAATGATGCCCGGCTCGGTAATACCGATATAACGGTTATTGGTGCGGCGTTGCTTTGCATGGGCAATGGTGGCGCCTTTCATCGGGCCTTTCATTGCGCCCGGGCCGCAACCCGTGCAAATATCGAGGCGTCGCAAGCCCAATTCATAGCCAACCGATTTGGTGTAGACATATTCTTCGCGGCCGATCGAATGGCCGCCCCAGCAGACAATCAAATTGGGGTCCTGGTTTGGACGCATCACTCGTGCATTTCTTAGGATTTCAAACACCGCGCCAGTCATGCCTTCACCGGTGGTGAGATCAAATTTTTTGCCCTCGTTAATCTCGGTCTCGACATAGGCGATATCGCGCACCACCGAGAACAACAACTCGGCAACACCGCGTATCAATTCACCATCGACAAAGGCGGTTTCCGGGGCGGCTCGCAATACAATCTTGATGCCGCGCGCCTGCTGAATTACCTGAATGTCGAAATCGGGATACTTCTGCTGTGCCGCCCGCGGGTCATCGGAATCGCTGCCGGTGGTTAATACCGCCAAGGCACACTTGCGAAGCAAATCATGCAGACCGCCGCCGGAGGCATCACGCAAGCGTGCTACTTCGTCACGCGACAACACGTCGAGGCCACCTTTCGGCGAAATTTCATAATTCAATGTCGCCAGCTTTACAAATCCATCATTCATCTTTCTTTCTCATATCGTCATTTTTAGTTGAATGAATACTCTAGCATTTTGATTGCGATTTGTTACTGCCGAGCATTCCACAAAATCTCCGGGCAATAAAAAACGGCCGGGGTAAGCCGGCCGTTTAAGAAAACCACTAATTAAAAATTAATCTTGAAACCAACCTGTGCCGACCAACGCGACTCGGCGACTACGTCACGGAGCTCAAGAGTTGGCGGAGTAGCGGTAGCGGTACCTTCGTTGTAGAAGTTGCTGACATCGTAAACGTATTGTCCCGAACCATTAACACCGGTAAAGCGGGCGAGCTGAACGCGTGACGGGAAACCCGCTTCTTCAATCCGGCCCCAATTCTTGTTGATTAAGTTACCAACGTTTTGGATATCCAGATAAATTTCGCTAGGACGTTTATCGCCAAAGAAGTTAATCTTCTGGCTGAAGCGCAAGTCGAATTGATTGACGAATGGCGCGCTGGCACCATTACGAGCCGCAACACTACCCAGATTGTTACTCAGGTAGTCATCGGAAGTAACGTAATTCCAGAATGCCGCACGATCTTGTGCAGTAGAGCCAGCGGTATAGGCGACATCCGTTGCCGTAGCGGGGATGTAGAACAAATCGTTGGATTGACCGTCGCCATTCGCGTCGTTCGCATACGCGAAGCTATACGGACGGCCGGTTCTGCCTTCCCAGTACATGGAAACCGTTGTTGGCGCGTTCTTGAAGAAGTTCATTCTGTAACTAGCGTTGGCAGAGAAGCGATCCCTGATTTCATAGTTCGAACGACCTAATACTTCTTCGTTTGGATTGTAAACAAAACGTCCACTCCAGTTCGAGAATGCGACACTGCTTGTCGCTGGGCTTACGTCATCAGCCGTGCTGTACGTATAGGCCAACTTAGCATTCCAATTGTTCTTCCAAGGCTTTTCCAGAAAAACGGTGAAGTTTCTGGCAGAGCCTTTTTCGGTATTGCCCATCACGATTGCATTGGTATAGGCGCACGGGTTTGTGGTGCGATTGAATGGCAGCAAAGTATTAACAACAATACAGTTTGCAACGTTTCGGTTGGTACCTGTCGTTGAACCGGTTGATTGGTTGAAGCCGACAGTCGAGTTGTTAAGCCAATAACTTTCCCGACCATCCGGGAGAAAGCTCGTCGGCGTACCTAGCGCGACATTCGTGAAGGTCACAGCCTTTTCAACTTGCGTCAATAACAATTCTGCACCACCTACTAAGTCACCAATGCCCAGTTCCATTTCATAGGCCAGATTGGCTTTCAAAACGGTCGGTTGTTCAAAATCA
>JAYWIC010000088.1:0-3273 GCA_043789195.1 Arenimonas sp.
TTAAGCAGAAGCCTGAGCTTCCTGCGGGGTGAGTGTGCGAAGGGCCAGGGCGTGAATTTCACCCCCCATCAGGGTTCCCAATGTGGCATAGACCATGCGATGTCTGGCCAAGGGCAACTTGCCCTGAAATGCCTCGGCAATCACGACGGCTTCGAAGTGCAAATTTCCGGTGCGAAAAACGCCGTGCTGCCAATCTTGTGTGCCACCTTGCTGGCCGACAGCCCGATCTCGATCGGCAACGTGCCGCATCTGCATGATGTCACCACGACCGTTGGCTTGCTTGGGGCGTTGGGAGCGCAACTGAGCATCGACGAAAAACTCACCATTACCGTCGACCCGACCCATCCCATCAATACCGTTGCACCTTACGAATTGGTGAAAACCATGCGGGCATCGATTCTGGTGCTCGGCCCGCTGCTGGCGAAATACGGCCACGCCGAAGTGTCATTGCCGGGTGGTTGCGCGATTGGTTCGCGTCCGGTCGAACAGCATATTCGCGGCTTGATCGCTTTGGGCGCGGATGTCGTGGTGGAAAACGGTTTCGTGAAGGCCAAGTGTGATCGTCTGAAAGGCGGCCGTTACGTATTCGATATGGTCACCGTCACCGGTACCGAAAACGTTTTGAGTGCCGCCGTATTGGCGAAAGGCACCACCGTTTTGGAAAACTGTGCCGAAGAGCCCGAAGTGGTGGATTTGGCGAATTGCCTGATTGCAATGGGCGCAAAAATTGAAGGTGCAGGCACCAATAAAATGATTATCGAAGGTGTCGATAGCCTGCGGGGTTGCCATTACGACGTGATGCCCGATCGTATCGAAACCGGTACCTTCCTGATTGCCGGTGCGATGACCGGTGGTCGGGTGATCTGCAAAAAAACCCGTGCCGGAATTCTGGATGTCGTATTGCAGAAACTGGAAGATGCCGGTGCCGAAATCACCACCGGTGCCGATTTCATCGAATTGAACATGCATGGCAAGCGCCCGAAAGCAGTCAATCTGACCACCGCACCGTATCCGGCATTCCCGACCGATATGCAGGCGCAGTTTGCCGCGATGAATTGCATGGCCGACGGCGTCGGCGTGATCAAGGAAACCATTTTCGAAAACCGTTTCATGCACATGAACGAATTGATGCGTCTCGGCGCCGATATCCAGATCGACGGCCACACCGCGATTATTCGTGGTGTCGAAACCCTGACCGGTGCCCCGATCATGGCCACTGATCTACGTGCATCGGCATCGTTGGTATTGGCGGGCTTGGTCGCAAAAGGCGAAACCGTGATCGACCGGATTTACCACATTGATCGCGGTTACGAAAACATCGAAGAAAAACTGAGCGGATTGGGCGCGAAGATTCGTCGCGTGCCAGGTTGAACAATCGCATCTTGCCCATAATAGAAAAGGCAGCTTTCGCTGCCTTTTCTATTGGCGGAATGATTCAAATTATCGAAGCGAAGTAATCCGCATTTCAATCGTGTCGCCATCGGCTTCTTTCTGTTCGATGCGCAAAGGCACGAATTGTTTGTCGGCCCCGAGCCACAAAGTCGTCACGCGGCCATTCGATGTTTCGCGAATACGTTGCACCTTGACGCTGTTCAACATGCCCATTGACGTCTGCATTTTTTCGTTACCGATCACGCGATAAAGATGAGTCTGTAATTCGTCACGGTCAGCGACCGGATACAACAAATCACCGCGCTTGCCTTCTGATAGGTCTTGCATGACGGCCACGGTAACGGCATGGCGGTCGAGAACGCCGGCTTCATATTTCAAGACATAGCTTTTTTCCTTGTCCTGACTGTTTATGTGCTTGCCTTGCGGATTCACGTTGATGCTGCGGTGTTTGTTTTTCCAGCCGGCTTTCTGGTCGAAATTGTAATCAATCGTTTCCGGCCTGCCTTCATTCCAGCGTAGTACCGAACGTTCATCGATCTCAACACCGGCAATGGCGGCAATGCCGGTACCGGTGGTGTTCGATGTCAGCTCCCAGCGCCCGTTACCAAGTGCGGCCAATTTTACCGTTGCATTGCCAAGCGCATTGCCATTGCGAAACACCACGTAAGTGGCGGTATAGGCTTTAGGCTTGTAAGCAACCGGAGCAGGACGGGCTTGTGGCAACAAGACTGCCGCGTTAGAAAACCCGGGCAATAAAATGGCGAACATCAACAACAAGGCTTTCATGTCAGTTCCTGCAAGATGTCATGAGCGTTCAACTGTAAAGCTTTTTCGGGTGGCGATTGTAAACTTATCCGTTTCTGTTCGAGTGCAACGATTGTTTCCACCAGCAAGGCATGCTCGCGCGCCAGTACGCGATGTTCCAGAATTTCATCGGTATCGTCAGGCAGAACATCCACACACACCTGAGTCAGCACGGGGCCAGCATCCAATTCGGGAATCACGCTGTGCACGCTCGCGCCATGCACGGTCTCACCGGCTTCCAGTGCTCGAGCATGGGTGCGTAGCCCCGGAAATTTTGGCAGTAGTGAAGGGTGGATATTGATCATGCGGTTTTGGACTTTTTGCACCGTGGCGGCAGAAATAAGACGCAAATATCCGGCACAGACGATGAGGTCGGGCTGAACGGCTTCAATCAGGCTGAATAGGTGTTCATCGAAAGCTTCGCGTGAGCCCAATTCAGCAGGTTTCACCGCTGCCGTGTAAATATTGTTTTGCTTGGCGAAAGCAATCGCGCCCGACTTGGGCTTGTCGGAAAACACGCCGACAATGCGCGATTTCAAATGGCCGTTTTGGCAGGCGGCATGAATGGCTTGCAAATTACTGCCGCGACCGGAGGCGAGTACGGCGATGCGAAGCGGTTTTAAATTCATCGTCTCGGAAGTCATTTGTTTTTCAGGAAAGGAATCGTCAGCGCGGCACCGAGTGTCGCCAAAAACATATCCATATGGGCATCCCAGACATCACCTTGTTGGCCGTTATAGGCTTCCGCTTGTTCAGGCGACATCAGCAAGGCAATTCCCCATTCGGCCCATTCATACACCAGGCTGCTTACCATGATCAACATCAGGCCGATCGCGAGTGCCGCACGCATGCTGATATTGTTTTTGACGCGAATGAAGTTCGAGACGGCCGGCATGAAACAAATGCCATAGAGGAAATGGATCAGGCGGTCGAAATGATTGCGTTCGAAACCGAACGCTTCCTGCGGCGACCAGTTGAAAAGTACTCTGCACCATTCATCGTAGGGAACGTTCGAATACAGCCAACGAGCAGCAACGCTGTGGATGGCAATCAGAAAACAAATCAAGAAGAAATCCA
>JAYWIC010000089.1:0-11691 GCA_043789195.1 Arenimonas sp.
GTCAGCAGCGTGCTTTTCAATCCACGGCATATCCTTGTCGCGGGTCGCCGCATTCACTACGACGCGGAAGAAGGATTCATTCATGTAATAGACGATCAAATCGTCTATCACGCCGCCGTTTTCATTGAGCATGCACGAATACAACGCCTTGCCGGATTTGCTCAGCTTGTCGACCGAATTGGCGACCAGTTTGCGAAGAAACGGACGGACTTGATCACCATGCAAATCGACGACGGTCATATGCGAGACATCGAACATACCGGCATCGCTACGTACCTGATGATGCTCGTCCATTTGCGAGCCGTAGTGAATCGGCATATCCCAGCCGCCGAAATCGACCATCTTGGCATTCAGCGCACGGTGGCTGGCGTTATATATCGTTTGCTTGCTCATTTATGATGTTCCGGCGGTTACAAAGACGTGCATTATCGCACCTCGCCCGTGACCGAGTCTTCTATTGAAGGACCCCCTTAGGACCGACGGAAGTCGGGACACTCCTGCGACGATCCCGACTTCCTTCGGTCCTACATCCGTCCTACCGCCTAAAACCTTGGTTTGGTAAGATGTGGCATTCCCTTATATCCAATGCCGGCTTATCCCTGGCGAGAGCATTTCCCATGGAAAAAAGTTTTGAGCCCGGCACCTTTGAAACCAACTGGTATCAACATTGGGAATCAACCGGCTGTTTTAAGCCGTCGGGTCAAGGCCCGGCCTACACGATCATGTTGCCGCCGCCGAATGTCACCGGCACGCTGCACATGGGCCATGCCTTTCAACATACCTTGCAAGATGCGCTTATCCGTTATCACCGCATGCGTGGTTTCGATACCTTGTGGCAGGTCGGCACCGATCACGCCGGTATCGCGACCGAAATGGTGGTGGGCCGCAATCTCGCACTCGAAGGCAAAGGCGAAACCCGCGACACACTGGGCCGCGAAAAATTTATCGAGAAAGTCTGGGAATGGAAAAAAGAATCCGGCGATACCATCACGCGCCAGATGCGTCGCATGGGCACCTCGGGTGACTGGACCCGCGAACGCTTCACGATGGACGAAGGCCTGTCGCAAGCCGTCATCGAAACCTTCGTCAAATTGCACGAGCAGGGTTTGATTTATCGCGGCCAGCGCCTCGTGAACTGGGATCCGGTGTTGAAAACGGCGATCTCCGATCTGGAAGTCGTGAGTGAAGAAGAAGACGGCAAGATGTGGTCAATCTCCTACCCGCTCGCCGATGGCTCGGGTTCACTGGTGGTCGCCACCACGCGTCCGGAAACCATGCTCGGCGATACCGCCGTGATGGTGCATCCGGAAGACGAGCGTTACATGCACCTGATCGGCAAGACCGTGAAACTGCCATTGTCGGATCGCGAGATTCCGATCGTTGCCGATGATTACGTCGATCGCGAATTCGGCACCGGCGTAGTGAAGGTCACGCCTGCGCATGATTTCAACGATTACGCGGTGGGTCAGCGCCACAACCTGCCGATGATCAATATCCTGACACTGACGGCGCATATCAATGACAACGCCCCGGAAAAATATCGCGGGCTTGATCGTTATGTCGCACGTAAAGCCGTATTGGCCGATTTAATCGAACTGGATTTATTGGTCGAAGAAAAGAAACACAAGCTGCAAGTGCCACGCGGTGATCGCACTGGGCAAGTAATCGAGCCCTATCTGACCAACCAATGGTTTGTGAAGATGGACGGCCTTGCCGCACGTGGTCTTGAACTCGTAGAAAAAGGTGACGTGAAGTTTGTTCCGGAAAACTGGATCAATACCTATCGCCACTGGATGGGCAATATCCAGGACTGGTGCATCTCGCGCCAACTCTGGTGGGGTCACCGCATTCCGGCCTGGTATGACGACGCCGGCAAGATTTATGTTGGTCGTGATGAAGTCGAAGTGCGTGCGAAAAACAATCTGGCAGCCGACTTTAATTTGAGTCGTGACAACGATGTTCTCGAAACCTGGTTTAGCTCATCACTGTGGTCACATTCGACCCTTGGTTGGCCGAACGAACAGGACATGGCGAAATACGATTACGCCAAACGTCTGCCGACTTCGGTGCTGGTGACCGGCTTCGATATTATTTTCTTCTGGGTTGCCCGGATGATCATGATGACCGACCACTTCACCGGCGAAGTGCCGTTCAAGGATGTCTACATCACCGGCTTGGTGCGTGACAAAGACGGCCAGAAGATGTCGAAATCCAAAGGCAATATTCTCGATCCCATCGACATCATCGACGGCATCACGCTCGACGAATTAATCAAGAAACGCACCACCGGCCTGATGAAACCGACCGATGCGCCGAAAATCGAAAAAGCCACGATCAAGGAATTTCCGGACGGTATCTCAGCCTATGGTGCAGACGCCTTGCGCTTTACCTTTGCCTCGCTCGCCACCCATGGCCGCGATATCAAATTCGACATGGAACGCTGCGGCGGCTACAAGAATTTCTGCAATAAATTATGGAATGCCGCACGTTTCGTCTTGATGAATTGCGAAGGCTTTACGGCTTCCGGTCAGCCGACACCGAAAACCGATGCCGAGCGCTGGGTCTTGTCGCGCCTGAATCACTGCACGAGCGAAGTGCACAAGCATTTTGCCGATTACCGTTTCGATCTGGCATCGCAGGCGCTATACGAATTCGCCTGGAACGAATATTGCGATTGGTTCCTCGAGCTGGCCAAGCCGGCATTGCAGGGTGAAGACAAGGTTGCTGCCGATTCCACCCGTCATACCTTGTTATACGTGCTGGAATCCCTGCTGCGTTTACTGCACCCGCTGATTCCGTTCGTGACCGAAGAAATCTGGCACCACATCAAAGCGTTGATCGGCATTCACGGTGATTCAATCAGCACTCAGGCTTATCCCGAAGCAATCGAAATCGGTAGCGATTTTGCCCAGTCGGAAACCGATATCGAGTGGCTGAAAGCCGTTGCCACCCAGCTGCGCCGCATCCGGGGCGAAATGAATATCCCGCCATCGAAACAAGTGCCGCTTTTATTGCAGGCAGGCAACGCTGAAGACAAAACTCGCATGTCGCGCTTTGAATCGGCAATAAAGTTTTTAGGAAAATGCGAAAGCATTGAGTGGATAAGCGGTGAAGCACCTGCCAGCGCGTCTGCTGTTGTCGGTGAATTGAAACTGCTGATTCCTGTTGCTGGTTTGATTGATCTGGATGCGGAGCGCGCGCGTCTGGATAAAGAAATCAAACGCATCGAAATCGAGATTGCGAAATGCAATGGAAAGCTATCCAGCGAAACCTTCGTCAATAATGCGCCAGCTGCCGTGGTTGAACAGGAACGTACGCGTCTGGCCGATTGGAATTCGCAATTGAATGCGTTGAAAGATCAGCGCACGAAAATCTAAGCAGGGGCGACTCATGAATCGCCCCTACGCCGGCGGCAAAATTTCCATCGCCATGACGATGGCATCCTCGCGACCTTTCTTCGACGGGTAGTAATTCGGCCGTCGGCCGATTTCGTTGAAACCTTCATCTTCGTACAAGGCGATCGCGTTCGGATTCGACGGACGCACTTCCAGATATACGCGATCGACCATATGCCAGCGTGCGAGGTCGATAATCCGCCGCAATAAACGGCGGCCATGGCCATGGCCCTGATGTTCGGGTGCGATACAGATATTCAATAAATGTGCTTCGCCGGCGGCGCAGCTCAACACGCCGTAACCGATGATGCCGGCGCGACAATCGAGCACCCAGGCCTGATGCCCCGACTTCAAGCAATCGCGAAAAATACCGGCCGTCCAGGGAAATTCATAGGCGCGTTGTTCAATGGCATCGACCACTTCGATATCGGCCTGCTGCATCGGCCGCATTTGCGAGGTATTGGATACTTGTGCGTTCATGTCAGGACTTCATTAACTTCCGAAGTTGCGGCCATAAGGCCCGCTTTGCATGCGGGCTGGTACGCAAGGCATCGACATTAATATTGAGCTGCGACACATCACGGCCTTGCACGACTTTCATGATGGACGAGAACAATGCCGAATCCGATATTGATGTCGCCTCGGGATTTTGCAGCACGGGCATCGGTTCCGTCACCTTCGCAGTGTTGGCTTGCGGCCTCACATATAAGGTGTACCCCATGGCATTCAACATCGATTGTTGTTGTGCCGACCACATCATTAGACGACCGGTTTGCGGGTAATTTTGGAATACAGCCACATGGCAGGGCCTGAAACGGCATAGGCACCAGCGACCAGCAAAAGTACGCGCGGCGGATCGATAAACAAGGCCACCAGAATGCCGACCACCAGCAGCAATGCCCAGAACGGTACGCGGTCGTTTTTCGCTTCTTCTTTCGGGCCGCCTTTAAAACTGGTGTATTTGAAGCGACTCACCATCAGCAAGCCACACGATACCGTGACCGCCAGAGCAAAATAACGCAGGTTTTCACCATTCCATCCAAACTCGTTCATTGACCAGACGAACGCCATCATCATGCCGGCCGAAGAAGGACTGTTCAGCCCGATGAACCAGCGCTTGTCGACCACGCCCACCTGCGTATTGAAACGAGCCAAACGCAATGCGGCGCACGCCATATAAAGGAAGGCGGCCGCCCAGCCGATCTTTCCGAGCATGGCGCCATCAAGTTTCATATTGACCAAAGCCCAGTGGTACATCACCAAGGCAGGGGCTACGCCAAAACTGACCAGGTCGGCTAGCGAATCATACTGAACACCGAACTCACTCGAGGTTCCGGTCAAGCGAGCTACCCGGCCATCAACGCCGTCAAACACGGCGGCAATAAACACGGCGACGCAGGCGTTTTCGAACTGGCCGTTGGCGGCGGCCAAAATGGCATAGAAGCCGGCAAACATGCCGCAGGTTGTCAGTATGTTTGGCAGCAGGTAGATGTGCTTGTTTCTGGGTGTCGTTGGGTTATCCATGGTTACAGTTTAACGGCTCGAGCCACTATTGCCAGCGTATTGCGAAAGGAATAGATTGGATTTGCCTCGAATTACCGCGAATGGAGTCATTTATGCGTGTTTTGATCTTTATTTGCATACTAAGTCTTCCCGCCCTTTGTTCCGCTCAACAGGTCTACAAATGGCGCGATAAATACGGAAACATCCATTATTCCGATGTCGAGCCGGCAAGCCAGAACTCCCAGCGAAAAGCAGTCAAAGGAAAAGATCCGGTTCCGGCAGAGAAGAAAGCGCCAAGCGAAAACGAAATCGCCTGCGAGCGGGCAAAACAAAACCTCACTATCCTCGCCACCCGGGAATTCGTGGATATGGACTTGAACAATGATGGCCAAACAGAGCGACTGACGAGCGAGCAACGGGCCCAGCAAACCAAGGCGATGGAAGCCGCCGTCAAAGTGAAGTGTTCCCCCTAATGTCCCGCGGCATTGCCTGGCTGCTGGGAATTACCATGGTGCTCGCTGTCTGGTGGTTCGCTGGCCATCCCGGCTATGAAACCCGCGAACAAAAATTCCAGCAACGACAAGCTTCCGAAGAAGCGACCACGCCCAAACTTTACCGGTGGAAAGACGACAAGGGGGTAACCCAAATTACCCAAGCGCCACCGAAAGGTCGCAAATACAGGGTCGTTGAGATTCGCGAGGATCAAAATATCATTGAAAGTGGCGCCCCGGCGCCCGAGCCGCCCCAGTGAAGCTCGCTTTTTATCCCGACACGGCCCGTAATTAGAGTGTCCTGACGCACTTGGGCCATTACAATAGCCCACTGTTTATAAAAGACCTTCGCTCCCATGCAGCTTTCCAAATTTCATCTCAGTACGACCAAAGACACCCCCAGCGACGCCGAAATCATCAGCCACCAATTAATGCTGCGCACCGGCATGATTCGTCGCCATGCCGCCGGCATTTACACCTGGACTCCGCTGGGTTTGAAAGTGCTGCGTAAAGTGGAAACCATCGTGCGCGAGGAAATGAATCGTGCCGGTGCCATTGAAGTGTTGATGCCTTCAATTCAACCAAAAGAATTATGGGAAGAAACCGGGCGCTGGGCGAAATTCGGCGGCCAACTCTTGAAAATCAAGGATCGCAAGGAAGCCGAATACGCCTACGGCCCGACCCATGAAGAAGTGATTACCGATTTTGCCCGCAATGAATTGCGCTCGTACAAACAATTGCCGGTGAATTTTTACCAGATCCAGACCAAATTCCGTGATGAAATCCGTCCGCGTTTCGGAGTGATGCGCGCGCGCGAGTTTTTAATGAAAGATGCGTATTCATTCCATCTCACCGCCGAAAGCATGGCGGTGGAATATCAAAATATGTATGACGCCTACACGCGAATTTTTACCCGCCTTGGCTTGAAGTTCAGGGCGGTCAATGCCGACACCGGCGCGATTGGCGGCAGTGCTTCGCATGAATTCCATGTGCTGGCCGATTCCGGTGAAGACGCGATCGCGTTTTCCGATGGTTCCGATTTCGCAGCGAACATTGAAAAAGCGGAATGCGTTGCACCGGCCGCTTCTCCTACAGCCGCGGCAGAATCATTAAGAAAAATCGATACGCCGTATCAAAAGACCTGCGAAGAAGTTGCCGCATTGATGGTGATTGAACTCAGCCGCACCGTGAAGTCCCTCGCCTTGATTGGCGAACAGGGTTTCGTGCTTGCGCTGGTGCGCGGCGACCATATGGTCAATGAAATCAAGCTCGCGAAATTACCCGGCATGGCTGAATACCGTCTCGCGACCGAAGCAGAAATTGCTGAACATCTCGGCAGCGAACCGGGCTTCCTCGGCCCGGTCAATACGAAGAAAAAAATCGTCGTGATTGCCGATCTCTCCGTCGCCGCCATGCATGATTTTGTCGTCGGCGCGAACGAAAAAGGTTTCCATCTTGCCGGTGTCAATTGGGGTCGCGATTTACCCGAAGCCGATTTGGTTGCCGATATCCGCAATATCGTCGATGGCGATGTCTCGCCCGACGGCAAAGGCACGATCAGCATTGCCCGTGGCATCGAAGTCGGCCACGTGTTCCAGCTCGGACAGAAATATGCCGAAGCCATGAATGCCACCGTGCTCGACGATCAGGGCAAGGCTCAAGTGATGTTTATGGGGTGCTACGGCGT
This sequence comes from Arenimonas sp., assembly GCA_043789195.1. Lineage (GTDB taxonomy): Bacteria > Pseudomonadota > Gammaproteobacteria > Xanthomonadales > Xanthomonadaceae > Arenimonas. The sequence goes on from JAYWIC010000089.1 coordinate 7,077, forward strand.
GGGTGTTTCCCGCATCGTCGCTGCCGCGATCGAACAGAATTTCGACGACAACGGCATCATTTGGCCAGTATCGATGGCGCCATGGAAAGTCGCGATCTGCGTGATCAATCCGAAAAACGATGCCGCTGTGAACGAAGCAGCGAAAGCGCTTTACGATGAACTCGATACCGCCGGAATCGAAACCTGCCTCGATGATCGCGGCCTGCGCCCCGGTGCGATGTTTGCCGACATCGAATTGATTGGCATCCCGCATCGCGTGGTGGTTTCGGCCAGAGGGATTGAAGCCGGCAGTTTCGAATATCGCGGCCGCCGCGATAGCGAATCAATCAATCTGGATAAAGCGGAATTGATGCTGAAATTGGCGTAATCATGAAGCTGCTGTAGGAGCACTCACGAGTGCGAAAGATGTTCGCCACTGTCGCAAACTCTTCGCCCTAGTAGGGGTACACAACCGCGCCATTGTTCATCATTGTCGCAGACCATTCGCACTAGTCGGGGTACACAACCGCGCCATTGTTCATCATTGTCGCAGACCATTCGCACTCGTGAGTGCTCCTACAAACCTTACAAACTTCGTCGCGCCGATACCAATAAATTGCCGAACAAAATTCCGGCTAACAATGCAATCAAGGCGGCCACTACCGCGAAGGCCATATCGAGGCCGAGCAAGATATCGCGCTCGAAGACGAAACTGAAACTGCGGAAACCCACGCTACCGGGCACCAGTAAAATAATGCCCGGCACGCGTATCAATGCGCCGGGCCGATTGAAAATTCGACCATAGGCATTCGCGACCGCCGTGACTACCAAACTGGCGAGAAAGACGCCGACGGGATACTGACTCTCCGCCGCTCCCGGCAACATCGAACCGAGCTTGGTCATGAAATACCCCAGCCATACCGATGCCATCACCAATAAAACATCGCGTCTCGCTGTCTTGAATAACACCGAGAAAGCAAATGACCCGGCAAGCAGGGTAACCCAGGGCATCCAGTCGGGCAGTGCCGGCGAATTGGCATTCGACAAGGGATGCCAGCCGAGTAACTCCACTACTTGAGTAGCGGCCACGGTACCGAAAACCAGCTTGAGCAGAATGGTGAGCGCACCGGCAAATCGCGCGGTGCCCGATACCAATTGTTTGGCCGACAATTCGGTAATCGCGGTGGTGAGTGTCAAGCCCGGCATCAGCACGATCAAGGCGGCAATCACGACACTCTGCAAAACCAGTGGCGCGATAAACGAGGCAATCGCACTTGCCAGAATCGTCACGAAAAAGGCCGATACCGCTTCGTGCGCATCGACCCAGCGCTTATATTTTTCAGTGTAGATAGTGAAGGCGCCCAACATCACACCTAGTAGGGCCGCCGCACACAAATCGGCCCAACCAGTATTCGGCAACAGGCCTGTGACCGAGGCAGAAGCCAGACCAAAACAAAGAATGGTCAAAGGAATCGTGATCGGCCGCGGCGGCCGATCAAGCGATTTCAAATCCGCCAGCCCGGTGACGATATCGCGCGTGCCATCGAGTACTTGTTCGGCGATTAAATCGGCTTTTGCCAGCCGACCCAGATTGACATCACCCGGCTCCAGGCGAATCACCTGAGTCATGCGATGCGGCGAGCCGCGCTCACTATCGCGAAAACTCAGCAACATGCCCGTTGGGTTCGACCAGACCTCGGCATCGATTTCAAGACGTTGCGCCACCTTTTCAACGGCGGCTTCCAGACGTTGCGCCGAGGTGCCGTAGATATGCAAACGTCGCGCCAATTCGACGATGAATTCAATTTTTTGCAATTCGGCTTGATGGTCTGAATTCACGTGAAATCCCGTGCTGCAAGGCTGGAGCGACGCCGTAGCATGACGCAAAGCGAAAGTTCTTGCAGCATGTAACAATAGCCGCTTAACGATGAGTGCTCGGATGCCAAACGGAATCGGCGAATTATTTTCTATCTTGAGTGCTGCCGCCTGGGCCGTTGGCGTCATTCTGTATCGCCGTCTGGGAGAGAGCCTGCCACCACTGCAATTGAATTTTCTGAAGAACTGCCTCGTCTTCATGATGCTGCTGCCGGCCATTCCTTTACTGCACGGCATGGCCGTACCCGAATTCGACCGCACCCAGATTGTGTTGTCGATACTCAGCGGCCTGATCGGTATCGGCTTGGCCGATACCTTGTATTTCAGGGCACTCAATGAACTCGGCGCTGGCCGCATGGGCATTCTGGGTAATTTCTACTCGCCTTTCGTACTTGTACTCAGCTTCATCTTTCTAGGCGACCGCTTAAATGGCTGGCAGTGGTGCGGCTTTGTACTGGTCAGTATCGGCGTATTGCTGGCATCCCGCCCAAACGCCACGGAAGCGGGGAAACCTGCGCATTATTTTCGCGGACTGATGTTTGGCCTGCTATCGATCGGATTGATGGCCATTTCGATTATTCTGGTAAAACGCGTTCTGGAAGCACAGCCGTTGTTGTGGGTAACGGGATTGAGAATGCTCGGCGCCATCGTCGGAATGATCCTGATTGCGGCATTTCGACAGGAGCTCGCCTTGCTCAAAGCTCCCAAGGCCATGCGCTGGGGGCCCTTGATTACTGCCGCCTTTGTCGGCCAATTCGTCGCCATGGTGCTCTGGCTGGCAGGTTATAAATTTACCTCGGCCTCGGTTGCCGCTATCCTCAACGAAACCGCCTCGGTATTTATCCTGTTGCTGGCCTGGCTCTGGTTGAAAGAGCCACTCACGCGCCGTGGACTGATCGGAGTGGCGCTAACCTTAAGCGGAGTTTCGTTCATGTTGTGGGCACAATAAAAGAAAAGATATGAACCCAGCCATCGGCCCACACCGCGACGATCCGGACATTATCCATGCCACCGGCGAGTGGACGTTGCAAACGGCGCAGGCCTGCATTGCCTTGCTTGAAAAAGCACCCGCATCCGTCAAGGATATCGATGGCCGCGAAATCGACCGTCTCGATTCCACCGGCGCCATGCTGCTATCGCAATTGGCCACACGCACCGGGCTGGCATTGAAGGAAATCGATGTCAGACCCGAACATCAGGCATTGATGAATGCCGTGCGGCAATTGTGCGAAACACCGCCGGTCAAACATAAAAAAGATTACGGCTTTCGCAAAATGCTCGAGCGCCTCGGCTTCGCGATGGAAGACTATGCCAAAGAAACAATGGCATTGATCGGCTTCGGCGGTCTGGCTATTCAAACGACCATCAAAACCATTTTGCAACCGTTCCGCTTTCGTGCCACCTCGACCATTCACCATATGGAGCAAGTTGGTGTTGACGCGGTGCCTCTGGTCCTGTTGCTGAGCTTCATGGTCGGCGCGGTAATCGCTTTTCTCGGCGCCACGGTATTGCGTGAATTCGGCGCCGAAGTATATGTAGTCGAGTTGGTTGGCATCGCGTTTTTGCGCGAATTCGCGGTGTTGCTAACCGCCATTTTATTGGCGGGCCGCACCGCGAGCGCTTTCACCGCGCAAATTGGCGCCATGCAAAGCGGCGAAGAAATCGATGCCATTCGCACGCTGGGTTTGAATCCGATAGAACTACTCGTGTTACCCCGCTTGTTCGCCATGATAGTGATGCTGCCACTGCTCACTTTTCTCGCGATGATGGCCGGCCTGGCGGGAGGCATGGCGGTTTGCTACGGCAGCCTGGGCATTTCCCCCGAATTGTTTACCGTGCGATTGCACGAATCGATTTCGGTCACGCATTTCTGGGTCGGCATTTCGAAAGCACCGGTATTTGCCATCATCATTGCCCTGATTGGCTGTCTCGAGGGTTTCCAGGTCAAGGGCACTGCCGAGTCCGTCGGTGAGCGTACGACGTCGAGCGTGGTGCAAACTATTTCACTGGTCATCTTGATCGATGCTCTGGCCGCACTGTTTTTCATGGAGATGGACTGGTGAGTACACCGGACAACATCGCCATTTCTGTGCGCGGCCTGCGTAATACTTTCGGCGAACAGGTAGTTCACGATAATCTCGATCTCGACGTCTATCGCGGCGAAATCATCGGCGTCGTCGGTGGTTCTGGTACCGGGAAATCGGTCTTGATGCGGGCCATTCTCGCCCTGCGGCGTCCTCAGGCCGGCAATATCAAAGTATTCGATCTCGACGTGTATTCGGAAGACACCAAAGCGCGACTCGCCATCGAAACCAACACCGGCGTGCTCTACCAAAACGGCGCCCTGTTCTCTTCGCTCACCGTCGAAGAAAACGTGGCGGTGCCATTGAAGGAACATTATGGCGGCCTGCCGGAAAAACTGGTGCATGAACTATGCATGCTGAAAATCCGCTTGTCTGGCCTACCCGACAGCGCCGCCGAAAAATATCCCTCGCAACTTTCCGGCGGCATGCGCAAGCGTGCCGGTATCGCACGCGCGCTTGCACTTGATCCTGCATTGCTGTTTCTGGATGAGCCCACGGCGGGTCTTGACCCCATCGGTGCGGCGGCTTTCGACCAGCTCATTCGCACACTACAGCAGGCGTTGGGATTGACCGTTTTTCTGATTACCCATGATCTCGATACGCTTTACACGATTTGTGATCGCGTTGCGGTGCTTGCCGATAAAAGAGTGCTGATCAATGCACCGATCAGTGAAGTA
>JAYWIC010000090.1:0-11471 GCA_043789195.1 Arenimonas sp.
TCACTCGATGGCTTTTCTTCGCTACAACTACGCCTTGGCCATGATATTCGGAGCAATAGGTGGCCCGCTCGCCTACTGGTGCGCCGACCGCCTGTTCAACGTCATTGAATACGGCACGAATATCGGGACCGTCATGATAAGCCTCGCCATTTGCTGGGGGCTGGTAATACCGGCGATATTTTATGTCGACAAACGCTTTTCACTGGCACAGCACGCCAGCAAGGCAGCGGCCTGATGTTGATGGTGCTACTTCAGGTATGGCTTGCCTCCGCGGCTATCATGGCGGCCGCGTGGTACTTCTCGATGCGTGTCAAAAACGTTGGCTATGTCGACGTGGTGTGGGCCGGCTTGATGGCTGCAGCAGCCGTTCTGGCAGGCTACGAAGGTGTTGGATCCGATCTGCCTCGCGCCCTGGTCGCGTTTCTGGGTGGCATCTGGGGCGCGCGACTGTGCATCCATTTATTGAAGCGCGTCATGCACGAACCGGAAGACGGTCGCTACCAGGCATTGCGCGCCACATGGAACGGAAGCCCGGCAAAGTTCTTTTTCTTTTTCCAGATGCAGGCCCTGATCGTTGTCCTGTTTTCGATCCCCTTTTACGCAGCGGCTTCGCGATATGCGGGTGCCTTGTGCGGATGGAGTATCGCGGCAATCGTGGTCTGGCTAATCAGTGTTTTTGGCGAATATGTGGCGGACCGGCAATTGGCTACATTCCGTGCCGACCCGAATAACAAAGGGAAAACCTGCCGTGCAGGCTTATGGGCCTATTCACGGCATCCGAATTATTTTTTTGAATGGCTACACTGGTTTACCTATGTACTGCTTGCCATCAATAGCGAATATTTCTGGTATAGCCTTGTTGGCCCCATCGTCATGCTCGCATTCCTCTACCGCGTCAGCGGCATTCCCTGGACAGAGGCGCAGGCATTGCGCAGTCGCGGCGATGATTATCGTCGTTACCAGGAAGAAGTCAGCGCATTTGTTCCCTGGTTTCCCCACAAGTCAAAAAAATAAATCCATCCTGCCACTTTTTTTGTATGAGTATTTGAATGTCATTGATCGACCTTTGTGAAAACGGATTTGTTCCCGACGCCCTGACGCGCTACGGCATTCGCCAGATGTGCCAGCAACGCCTGATCGATGAAAACGCTCAGGACATTGAAAAAGCTGATCTTCGTTTTCGCAAGATGCTGGAGGAACTCAAGCGCAGTCCGATTGCCATCGAGACGGCTGCCGCGAATGAACAGCACTACGAAGTGCCCACCCGTTTTTTCCAGCTATGCTTGGGAAAACGCCTGAAGTATTCGTCCTGCTTCTATCAAAACGGCAATGAAACGCTCGATGAGGCCGAAGTGGCCATGCTGGGGCTTTATTCCGAACGCGCCGAATTGAAAGATGGGCAACATATTCTCGAACTCGGTTGCGGCTGGGGTTCGTTTACATTGTGGATGGCCGAGAACTATCCCAATGCACGCATCACCGCTGTTTCCAATTCGGCAACACAGCGCCAGCACATCGAAGCCGTCTGTCGCGAACGTGATTGGCAGCATGTGAAAGTCATTACCTGTGATGTCAATATTCTCGATCTCGAAGTGGAACAGTTTGACCGTGTCGTCTCTGTCGAAATGTTCGAACACATGCGTAACTACCAGACTCTGCTTAATCGTATTTCCAAATGGATGAAGCACGATGCAAAATTATTCGTCCACATCTTTTGCCATCGCTATGTGATGTATCCCTTCGAGACCGAAGGCGAAGACAACTGGATGGGTAAATACTTCTTTACCGGCGGCATCATGCCCTCGGCAGATACGCTTTTGCACTTCCAGCAGGACTTGAGCATCGAGCAACGTTGGCTGCTATCGGGCGAGCATTATGAAAAGACCTCGAACCATTGGCTTGCGAATCAAGATGCGCATCGCGACGAGATCATGCAAATCATGAAAGCCACCTATGGTGAACACGATGCCAAGCGCTGGTTCAATCGCTGGAGGATGTTCTGGCTGGCCTGCGCCGAATTATTCGGACTCGAAGACGGCAATGAATGGCTGGTAGCACACTACCAATTCAGCAAGCGCTGAATCATTCAAATATAATGCCCGCAATGCGGCCGACACGCCCTATTTAAAAAGCCCGCAATGCGGGCTTTTTATTGTTTATCAAGCGGGCGTTCTTACTTCGGGCAAGGGTTCTTCTTGGTCGGAGCACACTCTACAACGGGTGCCTTCTCGGGCGCTTTTCCACCCACGACACGGATACCGTTGGCACGCATCCAGGCATCGAAATCATCGGCCGTCATTTTCTTGCCGTTCTGCGTCATGTTAAAACGATTGCCGCCGCTATAGGGCGTGGTAGGCCTGGCCGGAGTAGCGCGTGACGAAATGGTATTGCGTGAAACAAAATCAGCGACACTCACGCAATTTTGCACAACGGTGTCACGCGACACTGCCATTTCCACTACTGGCACGTTTTTCAAATCGGTTGAAATGCCGTCAGTCGAAGGTTCACAAGCGGCTTGTGTGAAAGACGAGAAACCTAAGGCAAGACTCAAGCAGACTAACTTTTTCATTCATTCAGTTTCCGCATATTTTACTTGGCTTAGCTTAAGTGGCTGATAGTTATTACACAAGTGCAGAAATAAGAAGCCCAGCACAAGGCTGGGCTTCAAAACAACATTGAAAGCTAATATTAGTTAGATTTCAATTCGGTACGACGGTTGGTTTCGGATTTGCAAGCTGGGAAATCCTGGCTTGTTGCTTCCAATGGACGGCTTTCACCATAACCGGTTGGACCACCCAAACGGCTGGCATCAACGCCTTTGCCTGTCAGATAGTTGTACACAACTTGCGCACGACGCTGCGACAAGTCTTGGTTGTAAGCATCGCTACCGCACAAGTCGGTATGACCATCAACCGAAACGCGCATGGTTGGGTAACGGTTCAACACTTCCGCAGCGTTGTCCAAGATTGCAATAGCATCAGGACGCAGGGTGTCTTTGTCGAAGTTAAAGTTGACGCCTTTAAGATCGATAGCAACGTCTACTTTACAACCATCAGCACCAACGGTTTCACCGGCTTGTGAATTAGGGCAACGATCGTTGCAATTATTCACGCCATCGTTGTCGTCATCTTTCGTCGAGCAATCGTCGGCTGGCGGTGCATCTGGAACGACAGGTGCTGGCAGGTTGCCTAGGGCAAACAGAACAGAAGCCGTGGCGTAAACGTCTTGGTAATGGCCAGCACCAAAATTGTCGTTGAAGTCGTAGCGTAAACCGGCTTCAAAGCGCAGATCTACATGCTCATTGAGGTCAGCTTGCAAACCGGCACCAATTTTTACCAACATATTGGCGTCATCGGTGATGTCGTTTTTCTGTGCGCCGATACCTGCAGCAAGGTAGGGCCACCAGTTACGGCCTTCCTTGATAAAGTGGTAACGGCCGGTCACTGCGAGGCTGGTGAGTTCCCAATCAATGTCAGGAAGGTTGCTGAGACGCACAGTTGCACGGTCCAGCTCTACGTCGACAGACACATTCGACGAGACCATTTTACCGACGCCAAAACCAAAGATCGGGGCGTTGGAAGCTTCGCCGGTCAGGGCTGCGCGTTCCGAATCGGTACCCAAAATACCGATGGTACCGGTGATGTACCAACGATCATCAAAGTCTTGAGCCATTGCAGATTGAGCCATTGACATGGCACCTAACAGGGCGCAACACAGGAGTTTCTTCTTCATAAATATGCTCCAAATTCACTAGTTAAGACAAAAAAAGTTTGCTTGCAGAACAGTTTAGAGCCCGCTCACAAATAAAAAATCAACGTTCCTGTATCCGGCACGTTAACGTGAACATAACAAATTTAACAACAAAAGCCAAGCTTTAACACTTAAACCACGAATAAATCCATGAAGCGGTGGACCGGGGTACTTTCGAACTTGGAGGTGTCCTGAGTCAAGGCCAAAATCTGCTTAACCTGATGGGCTGAGAGGTGCCCACCGATGGCATCTTCGAACTTTTTAAGCAATACAGGAATGCCTTCGCCACGGCGCTCGCGATGACCAATCGGGTAGTCAATCGAGACTTTTTCGGTTTTTGTGCCGTCCTTGAAGTAAACCTGCACTGAATTACCGATATAGCGCTTGTCGACATCGAAGTAATCGGCGGTGAATTGGGGGTTTTCTTTTACGACCATTTTCTCACGCAAAGCGTCAATTCTGGGGTCAGCAGCCACAGCATCGGCATAGTCATCGGCCGTCAGGCGACCAAAGATCATCGGTACTGCCACCATGTATTGCAAACAATGGTCACGGTCGGCGTAGTTGGCCAGTGGCCCGGTCTTGTCGATGATGCGTACGCCCGCTTCCTGGGTTTCCATCTCGATCCGCTCGATTTGATCAAGTTTGCCTGCCACCAAAGGATGCAGCTTCATGGCGCATTCGACGGCAGTTTGCGCATGAAATTCGGCCGGAAAACTGATTTTGAACAGTACGTTTTCCATCACGTAGGCGCCGAAAGGGCGTTCGAACTGAAATTGATTGCCGTTGAACAGGACATCGGCAAAACCCCAGGTTTTGGCCGTGACGGCACTGGGGTAACCAACACAACCCTTGACTGCATTGAATGCGTGCGTCACGGCGCGACGACAGGCATCACCGGCTGCCCAACTCTTGCGGGGGCCGGCATTCGGGGCATGACGATAAGTACGCAATGCGCCGCCATCAATCCAACTATGGCTGACGGCATTGACGATCTCTTCTTTACCGCCTCCCAGCATATGGGTGGTGACGGCCGTAGAAGCCAAGCGCACCAGAATCACATGATCCAGACCAACACGATTGAAGCTGTTCTTCAGGGCATAACCACCCTGGATTTCATGTGCCTTGATAGCTGCCGATAACACGTCGCGAATCAATACCGGCTTGCCGCCTTCACGCTCGGCCTTGCGACTTTGATAATCGGCCACGGCAAGAATGGCGCCTAGATTGTCCGAAGGATGGCCCCATTCGGCCGCCAACCAGGTGTCGTTGAAGTCCAGCCAGCGAACCTGCACGCCAATATTATAGGCAGCTTGTACCGGATCCAATTCAAACGAAGTCCCCGGCACGCGTGCACCGCCCGCCATGGTTGCGCCCGGCACGATCGGCCCAAGATGCTTGGTGCATTCAGGATGCTTCATCGCCAGCATCGAGCAGCCAAGAGAGTCCAGCAACATATAGCGCGCGGTCGTGAAAGCTTCCGGCGAATCGATGCGGTAATCGGTGACGTAATTGGCGATGTCCACCATGCTTTGATCAGGATCGGGGCGTTTGGCGGAGCGGATGTCGTGATGGCTCATGGGCAGGGTTCCAGCGCGGGGTCAAAGAAGACTATTTTGCCAGATTTCACGAATGTGTACTTGAGCAAATGTCGCTTTCAGGGCATCGTGGCAACTTTAATTCAGCGTAATCCCGATGAATCACAAATATCCGCATTTGTTTGCACCGCTCGACCTTGGCCATTGCACGCTACCGAATCGTATTTTGATGGGGTCGATGCATACCGGCCTGGAAGACAAGAGCCGCGACTTCCCCAAATTGGCTGCTTACTTTCGTGAACGTGCCGAAGGCGGTGTCGGCCTGATGGTCACCGGCGGAATTTCGCCCAATATTGTGGGCTGGCTGAAGCCTTTCGGCGGCAAGCTCAGTTGGCCATGGGAAATACACAAACACCGTATCGTGACCAAAGCGGTGCATGAGGCTAAAGGCAAAATTTGCATGCAGATTTTGCATGCAGGTCGCTATGGCTACCACCCTTTCTCAGTGTCTGCCTCTGGCATACAAGCCCCAATCAATCCTTTCAAGCCACGCACTTTGGGCAACTGGGGAATCGAGCGGCAAATCAATGCCTTCGTCAATTGCGCAAAGCTTGCTCGCGAAGCAGGTTATGACGGCGTTGAAATCATGGGATCCGAAGGCTACCTGATCAACCAGTTCCTGAGCCCGCGAACGAATAAGCGCGAAGACCAGTGGGGCGGCAGTGCCGAGAATCGCATGCGTTTTGCCGTCGAGATCGTGCGGCGCACACGCGAAGCCGTCGGTAAGGATTTCATCATTATTTATCGTTTGTCGATGCTGGAGCTGGTCGATGAAGGTTCTGCTTGGGATGAAATCCTTGCGCAGGCAAAAGCGGTTGAAAACGCCGGCGCAACAATCATCAATACCGGCATAGGCTGGCATGAGTCCCGTGTGCCGACGATTGCAACATCGGTACCGCGTGCCGCCTTCGCCGGTGTGACCGCCAAGTTAAAACCGCACGTGAGTCTGCCTCTGATCGCAACCAATCGAATCAATATGCCGGACGTTGCCGAAAACATTTTGGCTAGCGGACAAGCCGACATGGTGTCGATGGCGCGTCCGTTGTTGGCAGACTCGCAATGGGCCGTGAAAGCGCGTGAAGGTCGCAGCGATGAAATCAATACCTGCATCGCCTGCAACCAGGCCTGCCTGGATCACGCCTTCGAAAATAAAACAGCCAGTTGCCTGGTGAACCCACGCGCCTGCGCCGAGACCGAATTGAACTACACGACCACAAAATCTCCGAAGCGAATTGCAGTCGTCGGCGCAGGCCCTGCCGGCCTCGCATGCGCGACCGTTGCCGCGCAACGTGGACATCAAGTCACCTTGTTTGATGCGAGTCCGAAAATCGGCGGTCAATTCAATTTAGCGAAGACCATTCCCGGGAAGGAAGAATTCCACGAAACCATCCGCTATTTCGGACGCCAGCTGGAACTGACCAAAGTGGAACAGCGGCTCGGGGTACGAGTCGATGCAGATGCCCTGAAAGACTACGACGAGGTGGTACTCGCGACCGGCATTACCCCTCGCAAAATTAATTTTCCCGGAATCGATCACGCCAAGGTTTGCTCCTATATAGATGTGTTGACCGGGAAAGTGGTGCCGGGCAAGAAAGTGGCCGTAATTGGTGCTGGCGGCATTGGATTCGATGTCAGCGAATATCTGGTGCACGAAGGCGACTCTTCCACTCTGGATAAAGATCGCTGGATGCACGAATGGGGCGTAAACCCCGACTTCAGCGGTCGTGGTGGATTGACGCGGCCACAGCCGGAAGCTCCGGTACGCGATGTCTGGCTCCTGCAGCGAACTGAAGGGAAAATCGGCGCCAAGCTGGGTAAAACGACCGGCTGGATTCATCGCAGCGCCTTGAAAGCCAAGGGCGTCAAAATGCTCAGCGGGGTTACCTATCTCGGTGTTGACGATAGCGGTTTTAAAATCCGGATCAATGACATCGAACAAACCTTGCCTGTCGATAGCATCGTGATTTGCGCCGGGCAGGAACCATTACGTACCTTGGTGGAACCGCTTCAGGCGCTGGGTAAATCCCCTCACCTGATAGGCGGCGCCGATGTCGCGGCAGAACTGGATGCCAAGCGGGCCATCAGCCAGGGTAGCCGACTGGCCGCCAGCTTTTAGGCCCCACAATCCTGGCGATTGGGCGCCAAAAGCGCCCATTCGCTACCGTACAGCCTCAGAATTCACAAAAATTAACAAAAAATCTGCCTGCGGGGTCAATTCAAAAAAGCCTGTGAAACCGGTCGCTTAGCCCTGCTTTCGAGTATTCACTCCAGCAAAATCAAGCACTTGAACGTTTTATTCACAAAAATCGGGGCCAATATCAGTATGATTCGCCCCGAACCGGCCTGACAGACTTCACGTTGTCGGGTTTGCTCCAAACTCGAAACGAGGGTGGCGCGAAACGAACGCTTTAATGATTCAAGTTCGTCCACCCACAATGCGAGGCTCAAGCCACCCGACACGAATTCAATAAAAGAATTCGTGCCACTGCGAAAGCGGTAGGGTGAATTGCGGCGCGCCGATTTGAGGCAAGTGTATGAAGTTATCTTTTTTGATGTGGTTGTCGAGCCTGTTGCCACAACCCGTGGCAGACCCTTTGTGCTTGGCAACGACGGTGTATCTGGAATCGCGCGACCAGTCCGAATTGGGACAACGCGCGGTAGCTGAAGTGGCACTGCGTCGTCGTGACGATGGTCGCTGGGGTGATTCGGTTTGCGAAGTTGTCACCGCACCGAAACAGTTCGCTCCGACAATCGTGGGTCCCGGTGCTCGCATCAAATCGCTGGAAGCCTGGCAAAAAGCGGTGAACGTCGCCTTTGCTTCGCAGAAAGACTGGAAACAGCCCGTTGGCAAGAGAAATGAAGTGGTACCCGGCGCAAGCCATTTTGCTGCACATAATTTAGTGACCCCGACCTGGAGCAGCTATCCGGCTGTCGCCAAAATCGGTGATCACACGTTCTACAAGGTGGATCGACTTAAGCGATAAACCTTCCGTTGTAGCGCTGTATGCCGTCCTCGTCGGTATGCATACGCGATACGAGACCCGCCCGGGTAACTGGGCGGGTTTTTTATTGGGTTTTCAACCTCAGCGACGCCAGAAGCGTTCCATTTCCAGAAAGGTGAACGATGCCGACCAGGTAATCATCACGAAACCGGTCAGTGCTTCGGTTCCCGCCAGAAAGCGGATGGGGCCGACCGGTGCCAGATCACCGAACCCGACCGTGGTATAGGTCATCGCCGAGAGATAGATCGAATCCAGAAAACTGGTTGCCGCCGTCGAGACGACATGTCCAGTTTCGGGCCATAGCAGCAGTGCCCAATACGTCATGCCGAACAGCCAAATTTCCATGACGTGCAACACCATGACCGCAAAGATGCCATAAAGCACTTTACGACGTGGCTGATGGTCATGGCGTTTTGCCAAACCTCTTGCGAGCAGGCTCAAGCCTTCGTAATGAAGCAACACACAAAGGCAGACCACGGCAATCGTCGCTAATACCACTACTCCGTTGGCTAGCCAATTGTCGTACATCAGCGTTTTTCGATGCTCACGTACTCACGGTCTTCTGGTCCGATGTAATTGGCACTCGGGCGAATAATCTTTCCGTCCTGGCGTTGTTCGATGACGTGCGCGCTCCAGCCCGAAGTGCGGGCCATGACGAACAGCGGAGTGAACATCGCGGTCGGAATTCCCATCATGTGATAGGCCGATGCGCTGTACCAATCCAGGTTCGGGAACATTTTCTTCAGGTCCATCATCAGGTTTTCAATGCGTTCACTGACATCGAATAGGGTTTGATTGCCGCCCTGCTTGCACAGCTCGCGCGAAATTTCCTTGATGATCGGATTGCGTGGATCGCCGATCGTGTAAACCGGATGACCGAAACCAATCACGATTTCCTTGCGCTCGACGCGGGCACGGATATCGGCTTCGGCTTCATCGGCCGAACCGTAGCGCGCGATGATTTCCATCGCCACTTCGTTCGCGCCTCCGTGTTTTGGGCCACGCAAGGCACCGATGCCGCCGGTGATGCAGGAAAAAATATCGGAACCGGTGCCGGCAATCACGCGCGCCGCGAAGGTACTCGCATTGAATTCATGTTCGGCATACAACACCAGTGACCGATCAAGTGAGCGAGCATGCAATTCGCTGGAGGGTTCACCGTGCAGGAGATGCAAAAAGTGTGCGGCAATGGAATCATCATCGGTTTCGCAATCGATGCGGCGGCCATTGCGGGTGAAATGCCACCAGTACAGCAGCATCGAACCGAAGCAGGCCATCAGGCGGTCGGCGATATCGCGGGTTTCATTTTCCGGATGCGTTTCGCGTTCCGGCAATACCGTGCCCAATACCGAGCAACCGGTGCGCAAGACGTCCATCGGGTGCGCGTTGGCGGGAATCAATTCAAGCGCTTCGGCAACCAATACAGGCAAACCACGCAGACGTTTCAATTTCGTTTTGTAAGCCGTCAGCTGCGAAGCCGTCGGCAATGCGCCGTGAACAAGCAAATGTGCAACTTCTTCAAAACTCGACTTTGTTGCCAGATCATGAATATCGTAACCGCGGTAATGCAGATCGTTGCCACTGCGGCCGACGGTGCATAACGCGGTGTTACCCGCTGCCGTACCACTCAGTGCGACGGATTTTTTCGGCTTGGGTAAAATCGATGGAGTATCAGTGCTCATAAATTATTCCTTTGCATTGCTTTGTGAAAACAAGGCATCTAGCTTGTCTTCGTAACGGTGGTAATTCAGGAAATCGTAAAGATCGGCACGGCTTTGCAGAGTATCAACAATATTTTTCTGCGTTCCTTCACGGCGCACGGTTTCATAGAAATTGAGTGCCGCCTTGTTCATTGCGCGATAGGCGCCGCAGCAATACAGGGCAATATCCACCCCGGCATCGCGAAGTTCATCGGTCGTGAAAAAAGGTGTCGAACCAAACTCGGTCAGATTTGCGAGAATCGGCACTTTCACCGCACTCTTGAAACGACGGTAATCATCGAGACTTCGCATCGCTTCCGGAAAAATCATGTCGGCGCCGGCTTCAACATAGGCACAGGCACGTTCAATGGCCGAATCGATTCCTTCGACGGCTGCGGCATCGGTTCGTGCCATGATCACGAAACTCGAATCGGTTTTGGCATCGACGGCGGCTTTGACGCGATCGACCATTTCGCTCAGCGACACCACTTCCTTGCCGGGACGATGGCCGCAACGCTTTTGCCCGACCTGATCTTCCATATGCACGGCGGCTATGCCGGTGCGGATGCAGGATTTGACCGTGCGCGCGATATTGAATGCGCCGCCCCAGCCGGTATCGATATCGACCAGTAACGGCATGTCGGTCGCTTCGACGATACGGCGAGCGTCGGTCAGCACGTCTTCCATCGAACTGATGCCGAGGTCCGGCATACCGAGTGAATTCGCTGCAACGCCGCCGCCGGATAGATACAGCGCCTTGTAACCGGTACGCTTAGCCATCAGGCCGGCGTACGCAGTGATGGCGCCCATCACTTGCAGCGGAGATTCTTCTTGGACGGCTGCGCGAAATTTATTTCCGGGAGAATTCATGATGACTTCTTTTCAGTTCTTGTATGAGTGAATTACTTGTTTATTCGAACATTGACATAACCATGGGAAACCCTGCGATATCGTTCACTGTTCTGTATTCCGTAGCCAAAATCGCTGGTAACGTTCACTTCCGAATTGCCGAATCTGGCGTCCGTATAAATCAATGCATATTTCGGCTTTTCATCACCAATTTTCACAAATGCCTTTTCAACTTCGACCGCTGCAAATACACCATAGGTCGGCTCGAAATTCAGTTTTGGCAGGTCGGAAATTTCACAGAAGTTTCCATCCACGATAACAACCGAAGGCACTAATACTTCGCTTTGCTTGCGAAAATTAAGATCGAACACCAGTGAAATTTCTAAACGATATTCTTTCTTGTAACTAGGCAACGCCACCACTTCAAATGCACTGTCGCCCGTTTTGAAGTTTCCTTGCGGGCTGGCCTGCGTGATTTTAATCATGGACTGGATAAAACCGGCCTTCGTCACTTTTTTATCTTCCGCCGCTTGCGGCCAGCATGTTTTTTCAATGACCGGATTAATTGCCGG
>JAYWIC010000091.1:0-11373 GCA_043789195.1 Arenimonas sp.
GCCTGCCTGAGATCCTTCATCACCCAGCTAAATGCGATGCTGCGCGATGGCACCGAATGGGAGGCGGCAACTATCTGATGCAGACAGTTGCTCCTACAGAAGCAAAAAATCCAGAATCACTTTCCCGACGATATCGGCTTGTTCCATATGTAAATGATGTCCGCCCGGGATAACCGCGACTTGCCCATGCCTTAATTCGGCCAAGCGGCCATCACGCTGTTCGGGCGAAAAATAAATCGGCGCAGGATCGGCGGCAATCACCAGGGTTTCTGCTTCGATCGCGCGAATCCAGCTACGGATAAAACTTTCATCGGTGCGAACATGCGTGGGCAACATCATGCGCGGGTCGCTGCGCCAGATAAAACCGCCTGCCACTTCCTGCAGGTTTCGTTGCACGATCAGCCTTGCCGCATCGCGGGTCATCTTGCTGGCGGCGAGGCGTGCATTCACGGCGGTGTCGAGATCCGGAATAATGCGTATCGATTTATCCTTGTCCAGTTTGCGGCGGGCACCGACGGCTTGACGCAATCGCATGCCGGCTTCATCGGCAATACCGGCAATCGGGCCGAGCGCCTCGATCAGCAATAATTTATTGACGCGTTCCGGTGCCGATGCCGCGACTATCGTGGCAATCGCGCCTCCCATCGAATGGCCGAGCAGATGTGCTTGTTGCCAACCGAGTGAATCGAGCACGTCGAGTACATCGTGAATCCAGTCGACGAAAACGTAATCGTAACCGGGCAGGCGATGTTGCGAGCCGCCGTGGCCTGGCATATCGAGTGCCACCACATGATAATTTTTCAGCGAAGGCATTAGCGGAACAAAGCTGGCGGCATTGTCGAGCCAGCCATGCAGGCACAGAATTTTTTCGCCCTCGGGGTTGCCGCTTTGCAAGGCGATGACGATGCCGCGTTCGGTGTTGAGTGAAATTTCCTGCATCAAGCTTTCCAGCCCTGGCAATGCCGTTTGATCAAATGCGCCAGCGCGCAGGCATGTCCGGGTGAATCGTTCAAGGCAGCGATGTAACGAAGTTTTTCGCCACCGGCCTTGTGGAATATTTCCTGGTTCTCGATCTTGATTTCTTCCAGTGTTTCCAGGCAGTCCACGGCAAAACCCGGACAAATAATATCGACGTTTTTAATCCCTTGCCGCGCAAGTGCTTCCAGGGTTTTATCTGTGGCCGGCTCCAGCCAGGGTTCGCGACCAAAACGCGACTGGTAGGTCAGCATCCATTGGTCGGGATTCAAGCCAAGACGCGCTGCGATGGCCTTCGCGCCAGCTTCGCATTGTGCCGCATACGGGTCGCCGTCGCGGATGAAGCGTTTCGGTAAACCGTGAAACGAGAAGAGGATTTTCTCGGCGCGCGCGTGCAAGTCCCAATGGTTTTCAATACTGGCTTCAATCGCATCGAGCCATTCGCCGTTATCGTGATAATCATTGATCAGACGTAGTTCCGGCATGACGCGCCAGCGCTGCAGTTCCTTCATCACGGCATCGTGGCTGGAAGCGGTGGTGCTGGCGGAATACTGTGGATACAAGGGCAGAACCACCAGACGGCGCATGCCGCTGGCTTGGGCTTCACGCAAAACCGATGCGACCGAAGGGTTGCCGTAACGCATCGCCAATCGAACATCGCAATCGGGGCATTGCGCCTGCACGGCATCTCGAAGTTTTTTGCTGAGTGCCAGCAACGGTGAGCCGTCATCACGCCAGACCCCGGCATATTTTTTTGCCACGATACCCGAGCGGATCGGCAAAATGATGAAATGCAAAATAATGCACCAGAGCCAGCGCGACAAATCGACTACGCGATAATCATGGAGAAATTCCGAAAGATAACGCCGCACGGCAGCGGCCGTGGGCGCATCGGGTGTTCCCAGATTGACCAGAAGTATCGTGGTGCGTTGTTTGTCGGAGGCAACGGGGTTGTAAAATCGTGGGGACATGGAACTATCCTTGTAAGTCGGACACAAAATACCATCTTGCGAATGAAGAAGAACTCATCTCTTGTTCATTGGTTTGCGCCATAATTGAAAAAATTTCGAGGAGAAGCTCATGCATCGCCATTTCACCGTGTTGTTATCACTGTTTTTATTATTGCCGCTATCGGCCTTTGCCGGCCAGAAAGAAGACGACCGCGCCAATGACGCTAGCCGTGTTTTAAGCGAAATCCTGAAAATTCCAGAAGACTCCATTCCCGGCAAATTATTGAACGAAGCGCAGGCCATTGCCGTCATTCCGGATGTGGTGAAGGCGGGCTTTATCATCGGCGGCCGTCGAGGCAAGGGCCTGATTGCCGTGCGGGGCAGTGATGGCACTTGGTCGAATCCGAGCTTTATCGTTTTGACCGGCGGCAGCATCGGTTTTCAGGCCGGGCTGCAGTCGGCTGATGTCATTCTAGTCTTTCGCAACTCACGCGGCGTGGATTCGATCGTCAACGGCAAATTCACCCTGGGCGCCGATGCCAGTGTTGCCGCCGGCCCGGTGGGCCGCAGCGCGCAAGCTTCCACCGACGAGCAGTTGAAAGCGGAAATCTACAGCTATTCCCGCGCCCGCGGCCTGTTTGCTGGGGTGTCGCTGGACGGGGCCGTTATGTCGATTGACAAGAAAGCCAATGCCGCCGTTTATGGCCGCGAGGCGACTTCCCGCATGATTCTCGAAGGCCGTGCCGACAAGCCCTCCGATGCCGTTGTCAGCTACCGCGACAAGCTGGAAGAAAGCACGGCGAAGGCCGCCGAGACCTCCAAATAAGTTATCCTTAACCATCGCAAAGGAGAACGTTCATGTTTGGCTGGAAAGAATTACTGATCATTTTGGTGATCGTGATCTTGGTCTTCGGGACCAAGAAACTTGTCAACATCGGCAAGGATTTGGGCGGCGCTGTCGGTAGTTTTAAAAAAGGCCTGAAAGACGGCAACGAAGACCCCGAGAAACTCAATAACGATAAAGACCAGGATCAGGCCCCTAAGGCCTGATTTCCTGTTGAAGCGGCCAGCCTGCCATGTTTGATATTGGCCTGAGTGAAATCCTGATAGTTGCCATCGTGGCCCTGGTTGTCCTGGGACCCGAACGCTTGCCCAAAGCGGCACGTCTGGCCGGTTTCTGGGTACGTAAGGCGCGTGCACAGTGGTACACGGTGAAAGCGGAACTCGAAAGCGAAATGCAGGACGAAGAACTGAAAGAAAGTTTGAAAGCTTCGATGGCCGATCTTCAACAAACCTTGAACTCCAGCCAGCAAGACTTCGAACAGGAAATGCGCGCACTGGATGTGGACATCAAGAAAAATCTCGTGGTAGATGATCCGGCCCTCCCAGCTGATATGCCGCCGCTGGACACTGACCTGCAGGTCGATTCAGAAAACGACCCGGGCGCCGATGCGTCGATAGCGCCCGATGTGGAAAGCAAACCACAGTGACAACGGAAGCCAAGCCTGCCGAAGAAAGCCTGATGAGCCACTTGCTCGAGCTGCGTTCGCGCCTGATGAAAGCCTTGCTCACTCTGGCGATTGTTTTTATCGTGCTGGTGCCTTTCGCCAACGATATTTATACGCTGCTGGCAAAACCCCTGTTGGATGATTTGCACGGTGGCCAGTTAATCGCCATCAAACCATTGGGTGCTTTTACCGTGCCCTTGAAGTGCGCATTTTTTGCCGCTTTGATGATCTCGATTCCGGTCATCCTGTATCAAATCTGGGCCTTCGTCGCGCCCGGATTGTATAAAAGTGAAAAACGCTTGGCGCGCCCCTTGCTGGTGGTTGCGACTTTGCTGTTTTATGCCGGTTGCGCCTTTACCTATTTTGGTTTGTTGCCGGTGATGTTCAAGTATTTGTTCAGTATCACGCCCGAAGGCGTCGCCATGATGCCCGACATCGGCGAGTATCTCGATTTTGTCCTGGTGATGTTTCTCGCCGGCGGCGTGAGTTTCGAAGTGCCGATCGCCGTGATCATCGCCGTGTTGCTGGGCTGGGTAAAACCGGCGCAACTCAGTGAATGGCGCGGCTATGTGATCGTCGGTATTTTCATTATTGCCGCCATCATTACGCCGCCCGACGGCTTGTCGCAATTAATGCTGGCGATACCGATGTGCCTTCTATACGAGGTGGGTATTATCGTGGCACGTTTGCTGGTGCGAAATCGCAAAGTAGATGCGCACGCCTGAGATGAATTACACGCCGTCTCCCGCCGGTTTCTGGAAGCGTTACGTTGCCTATTTCATCGATATCGTACTTTTATATATCGTCGTCGAAATACTGTCGACAGTGTATTTTTCTTTTCAGGCCTACTCGCAGTCTGGTTTGTTGAGGGACCTGCTGGATTCACTTAACGCTGCCAGCGAGCGCGGCGAAACGCCGGATCCTTTCGTGATCATGAAATCCATGGAGGCCATCTTGCTGCCTTCGCTGATTTTTTCCAGCGTAGCCTATTTTATTTTGGCCGGCATTTATTTTTCATGGATGGAAAGCTCGCCGCATCAGGCCACGTTGGGCAAGCGCCTGCTGGCAATCAAGGTTACCGATATCAACGGCGGGCCGGTCACACTGCCGCAGGCAATAGGCCGCTATCTCGCTACGACACTGTCTTGGATTAGCTTGAATCTGGGTCATGCGCTGGCGGCCTGGACGCCTCAGCGGCGTGCCCTGCACGATTATGTCGCCGGCACCCGCGTAGAAAATGTCGACCCCGAAAACCATGCGATGCCGATATGGGCATGGCTCATCATCGTTATGCATGCACTGGTATTTATCGGCACGATTTTTCTGTTGTTCCTGATGATATTGCTATACGTGCAGATGCTTTCAGCTATCTGATATGTAGTTTGTGGGAGCTGCTTTAGCAGCGATTAGAATTTTCAGTGTATGACGATCTGAAAGATTGTATCGCTGCTAAAGCAGCTCCCACAAAAAGCGGGGTAATAATCACACTTCGATCTGTGCTTCCGGTGGCGGCGGATTATCTATCGGTGGTGCAAGTGCATCGCCCATAAAAATATCGCGCCAGGCGATATACATCGCGTTTAAATACAGGGCCCAGCCCAGTGTGCAGATAAAGACGATGACAAACGTCTGCAGCATCCCGGCAAGCGCGCCTGCGCTGGCGATGAATGCCAGCGGGACAGCCAGCACAAAACTGGCAACCAAAGCGGCAATCATTATGCCGGCAGTGAAAAAAAGCATGGCGCCAAGATTGCTAAAGAGCGCGCGAACTGCATCCCATAGGGCAAGCAGACCCAGTCGCTTGTCCAGCATGACGCGCGGCACGGCCAGGAAAATAATCCAGCCGATCAAGATGCCGACGGGCAAGAGTTTCATCATGACATCCAGCAGCACGGGAGCGACGGCATTGATCAACTCTTTGCTTGGTGGCTGGCCTGCGGTTTCGGTTAATGCTTTTGCTGCATCGGGGCCCAATGCGCTGAATAAAATCGTGCTGGAAAAAAAGGCGAACAACACGGTCGGAAATCCGACCATGAACAGGCCGAGAAAACGTGGCAGGGTTTTGAAGCCGTTGAAAAAATCACCGATTGAAACTTTTTCTCCCAGGGTCTTCTTGTGCAGCGTTGACATCACGCCACCGTAAAAGACGGTGAGCAAAATCACCATGAAGAAATTCAGCACTGGCAAAAAGACGCCAAGACTCAACCACATCGCCATCGACAAGACGGGCTGCGGTGAGGCTTTAAAGTTTCGCCATGCCTCAAGACACCAGGACAGTCCGCGTATCGCGGGAATTTTCCGGTGCGGCATCAGGCGTGGCGGGTTTTCGTGTGTTCGACGAAATTGCGCAACACTCGTCTTGCATCCGGAGCCGCACTGACGGCTTTACGCATGGCTTTGGGTTCGTGGCCTTCCTGGATCAATGCCATGCGGCGGACGTGGATGTATTCGCGCATGTGTTCGGTCGAGAATTCCGGGTGGAATTGCACGCCCCAGACGTGGTCTTTCCAGCGAAATGCCTGGCAATCGTCTTTATCGGAATACGCCAATACCGTGGCATCTTCGGGCGCGGTCAACACCGTTTGCATATGGGTGGCATGCACGCTGATCGAGGCCGGTAATTCGCCGAACAGAGGGTCGTTTTTTGCATGTTCGTGCAGTGAGACCTTGACCGTTCCCATTTCGCGGCCTTTCGGGTTGAAATCGACTTTGCCGCCAAGAGTTTGCGCCAACAACTGGTGGCCGTAACAAATGCCGAATATCGACATGCCTTTGTGGGCCGCATCGTACAGCCACTCGGCGCTGCGTTCGCTCCAGTCATGACGTTCGGTGACCATCGACCCGGAGCCCGTCACCAATACACCGGTGAAGCCTTTGGAGTCGGGCAATTTGTCGCCGGCTTCCACATTGCAGACTTTCACATCACGGACATGTAGGCCGGAAGCGACCCGAATCCAGTCGGGAAAACCGCCGTGGCGTTTCAAAGTAGGGACCGGTTTGCCGGTTTCGATAATCAAAAAAGGTTTCATTGGCTCAAGCTCTAAACACTGTATCGGCCTATAATACCGGCTTTCCGTCGATTATTTGCCTTATGGCCGCCCCTACCTTTCAAGAACTGATCCTGAAGCTCAATGTTTTTTGGGCCGAACAAGGCTGTGTCCTCATTCAACCACTCGATATGGAAGTGGGCGCAGGCACCTTTCATCCGGCAACTTTTTTGCGTGCACTAGGCCCCGAGCCATGGAATGCCGCATACGTACAGCCTTGCCGCCGCCCGACCGATGGCCGTTATGGCGAAAATCCGAATCGCCTGCAGCGTTATTACCAGTATCAGGTCGTGATGAAGCCTAATCCCGACAACATTGTGGATTTGTATCTCGAATCGCTGAAAGCGCTCGGTGTCGACCCCCTCGTGCACGATTTGCGCTTCGTCGAAGACAATTGGGAATCGCCGACGCTCGGCGCCTGGGGCCTGGGCTGGGAAGTCTGGTTGAACGGGATGGAAATTACCCAGTTCACCTATTTCCAACAAGCCGGTGGTTTGGAATGCAAGCCGGTGACCGGTGAAATTACCTACGGCCTTGAACGTTTATGCATGTATTTGCAAAACGTCGATAACGTATTCGACTTGGTATGGACCGTCGGCCCGCAAGGCCCGGTGACCTATCGCGACGTGTATCACCAGAATGAAGTCGAACAAAGCACCTACAACTTCGAACACGCCGATGTCGCGGAACTATTCCACCGCTTCGATGCCTGCGAAAAAGAAGCCATGAAGTGCGTCGAATTGGGGTTGCCTTTGCCGGCTTACGAGCAAGTCACGAAAGCTTCGCATTGTTTCAATCTGCTTGATGCCCGCCGGGCGATTTCGGTGACCGAACGCCAGCGTTACATCTTGCGTGTTCGCACCTTGTCGCGTGCGGTCGCGGAAGCGTATTACGCCCAGCGCGAGAAACTCGGCTTTCCCAATTTGAAGCAAGACATGAAACAGGATAGTGCGGCATGAGTAATTATCTTCCTCTCCTGATCGAACTGGGCACCGAAGAATTGCCACCAAAGGCCTTGCCGGAATTGGCGCAGGCTTTTTTCGACGGCATCGCGAACGGTTTTGAAAAACGCGGCATCGAGTTCAATAAAAACAACGCCAAGGCTTTGTATTCACCGCGTCGTCTTGCCGTGTTGTTTGCCGAAGTCGGTATCGAGCAGGCGTCGCAAAAATCCGAAGTGCTTGGTCCGTATTTGAATATCGGCCTGAACGCCGAAGGCCAGCCGACACCGGCCTTGCTCGGTTTCGCCGGCAAGAATGGCTTGACCGTCGATCAACTCGAAAAAACCACCGACAACAAGGGCGAACGCTTTGTTGCCCGCAGTGAAAAACCCGGTGTTGCCACTAGCAGCCTGATGGCGGAAATCGTGAGTGAATCGCTGGCGGCGCTTCCGATTCCAAAACCGATGCGCTGGGGTAGTCGCGAAACTAAATTCATCCGCCCGGTGCATTGGCTGGTGATGATGTTGGGTAACCAGGTCATCGAAGGCGAAGTGCTTGGATTGAAATCCGATCTGATGAGTCGCGGGCATCGCTTCCATCACAATAAGCCGCTCTGGATATCATCGCCGCATGCCTACATCGATGCGTTGCGAGATGCTTTTGTACTGGTGAATGCCGACGAACGCCGCGATCGTATTCGCGAACAAATCGAAATGGCCGCACATCAGGCCGGCGGTACTGCGCGCATCGACGAAAGCCTGCTGGACGAAGTGAACTGTCTGGTCGAATGGCCGTCCGCCATTTTGTGTTCGTTTGAAAAGGAATTTCTGGAGGTGCCTCAGGAAGCCCTGATCACCACAATGGAAAGCAACCAGAAATTCTTTCCGGTGCTGGACAAGGACGGGAAACTTTCCGAACAATTCATCGGTATCGCCAATATCGTCAGCAAGGACGAAGCCGAAGTTCGCAAGGGCTACGAACGCGTGATTCGTCCGCGTTTTGCCGATGCGAAATTTTTCTACACTGAAGATTTGAAGCAGGGCATCGCTTCGATGGCGGAAGGTTTGGCTTCGGTGATGTATCAGCAGAAACTTGGTAGTTATGCCGACAAGACAAATCGTATTGCGGCACTGGCAGAAGCGATTGCAAAAGAAATCGGTGTGGACCCTCAACAAGCCCGTCGTGCTGCCGAATTATGCAAAGCCGATTTGCAAAGCCGCATGGTCGGCGAGTTCCCGGAACTACAGGGCATCGCGGGTCGTTATTACGCGAAAGCGGCTGGTGAAGCCGAAGCGGTAACCGATGCAATTGATGAGGCATATCAACCTCGTTTTGCAGGCGATGCAATAGCACCGTCGAAGTTGGGCCAAGTGCTGGCGATTGCCGAACGACTGGATACGTTGGCGGGTGGCTTTGCTGCAGGCTTGAAACCGACCGGCAACAAGGATGCGTTTGCACTGCGTCGTAATGCGCTTGGGCTGGCGAGAATTCTGCTGGAAGCGCAACTGGATATCGATTTGCAGGCCATGATCGCTTTTGCGGTGAATCAATTCCCGCAACTTGCCAAGCCAGAACTTGCAGACGAGCTGCGCGAATTCATCTTTGATCGCTTGCGTAACTACTACGCAGACCAGGGTTTCACCTCAACCCAATTCGACGCCGTCGCCGAATTAAAACCGGCATCGCTGCTCGACTTCGACAAACGCCTCAAAGCTGTTCGTGAATTCGCCAAGCTGCCGGAAGCTCCCGCACTCGCCGCTGCCAACAAACGTATTCGCAATATTCTTCGCAAAGTCGAAGGCGACATTCCGAATAGTGTCAACGTGGCCCTGCTGCAGGATGCGGGGGAAAAAGATTTGCATGCCGCCGTGACCGCAGCGATCAGCGAGACCGATACCGCGTTGGCATCACGAGACTATGTGGCGGTGCTGTCACGCCTCGCGCAACTGCGTCCACAGGTTGATGCCTTCTTCGATAGCGTGATGGTAAATGTCGATGACACCGCTGTGCGAGACAACCGTCTGGCCCTGCTGAAACAACTGGCGGATCGCTTTGCCAGTGTTGCGGAAATTGCCGCCCTGGTCGCGTAAGCCGTATGTTCACGATCGGCTGGTTATAGTTCGTCTATGACCCGCCGATATCTGACATTCATCCTACTGGGCCTCTCAGCCTTTCTATTGGCGGACAGCGCCGAAGCCCTGCAAATACAAGCGATTGAATTCAGTGGTCTGGACGAACTGCAAATCCTGAATGTACGCAGCGAGCTGTCACTGGCCGAAAGCCAGCTGGAAGCCGAAACGTCGATCAGCGAGAACCGCCTGGACTATTTGATGCGTCTCGCGCCGCGTGAAGTGCGCCGCGGACTCGAAGCCTTCGGTTATTACGATGCCGAAGTCGACGCGAAAATATCGCGGGACGGCGACAATGTTTCGGTGCATTTTACCGTGGTGTTGGGACAGCCGGTGCAGGTAAGAAAATTGTTGCTCGGTGTTTCCGGCGAGGCCGAAAAAGACCCGGTCATCGCCTTCCATGTCGAAGACTTTCAGCCGAAGCCCGGCTCGGTGTTTCATCATGGCTTATATGAAAGCAGCAAGATCAATATCAGTCGCGCACTGAACGAGCGCGGCTATTTCGATACAAAACTCAATTCCCATAAAGTGGAAGTCACGCGCGCCGAGCACGCGGCCGATATTTCGCTCGATTGGAATAGCGGCACACGTTATCGTTTCGGCGAAGTGCGATTCGAAGGCCATCAATTCAATAATGATTTGTTGGAAAAACTGGTGCCATGGGAATCGGGCCAGGCCTTTGATCAAAGCGAATTATTGGCGCTGCAAAAAACCTTGTCGGATCTGGATTATTTTGCCGGTATTAATGTGCAGCCCTTGCCCGATCAAGCCAAAGACGGCGTGGTGCCGGTACAGGTCAGTCTGACGCCGGCCAAGCGCAGCATCTATTCGCTTGGCCTGCGCTACGGTACCGACAGTGGCGCCGGCTTTGCCAGCAGCATGGAGCGGCGATGGGTGAATCGCAAAGGCCACAAATTATTTGTCCAGCTGGATGTTGCGCAGGAAAAAAGCGATTTCACTACCCAATATCGAATTCCCGCTTTCTCGAGAATCGAGGGTTGGTACGGTATTCGTGCCTCATTGCGGGAAGAAAAAATTCTCGATGTCACGACGCAATACACCGAGCTTTCATTTAGCCGAAACGGGCGCTGGCATGACTGGGATTTATTCGGCGCGCTGGAATACAAACGCGAGCGTTTCGAAGACGATCTTCTTGGCGTACGCGGGTACAGCACGATTGTCGCCCCGGTAGTGTCGGCGGAACGAAAAAAATTCGATAACATCAATACGCCGAGTAAAGGCTACCGTTTTCTGGCCGAAGCGCGACTGGGTTCCAGCGCAATCGGATCGGATGTCGATTTTCTGCAATTGCGTTCGGAAGTTCGCTATATCCGCGCGATTGGTTCGAACAACCGGATGTTGCTTCGCGGTGAGTTGGGCACGACGATCACCGATGATTTTGACAGCCTGCCGCCATCACAGCGCTTTTACGCCGGCGGCGACCATAGCGTGCGCGGTTATGGTTATCGCGAACTGGGTGAAACGGGCGGCGTGCTGATTGGCGGTAAAAATCTGGCGACCGCGAGTGTCGAATTCGAACATATGTTCAATCCGACCTGGGGTGGCGCCGCCTTCGTCGATGCCGGCGATGCGTTCGACGAACAATTCAAGGCGAATATCGGCGTAGGATTCGGGTTGCGCTGGCGCTCGCCGGTCGGCCCCATTCGCATTGATCTTGCCCACGGCTTGAACGAACCGGATCAAAACATTCGTTTGCATATCAGCCTGGGGCCCGACCTGTAATGAAGCGTCGTCTATTTAAAATCCTGCTGATATTGCTTTTGCTGGGTACATTGTTGATTGGACTGATTACGCTCTGGGCG
>JAYWIC010000092.1:0-11368 GCA_043789195.1 Arenimonas sp.
AGGGTGGGGCCACTTCCACCACGTCCATCCCGATAATATTCAGGCCTGCCAGGCCTCTGATTAGCTGCAACCCATCGTGCGTACTGAAACCGCCTACCACCGGGGTGCCCGTTCCCGGTGCGAAGCTGGGGTCCAAAAAATCGATATCGAAACTGACATAGCATTTTGAATTTCCGACGCGTTCGGCTATTGCCTGAATACAGGCATCCACGCCATGGCGATGTAGCCAGCGAGCATCCAGTACCTGGTAGCCGTGGGTCTCGGCGTTGTAAGTCCGCATGCCGATTTGTATCGACGTGCCGACGTCGACGATGCCTTCTTTTGCCGCGTGGTAAAACATGGTGCCGTGATCAATGCGGCCATCGGCATCGGCCCAGGTATCACTATGGGCATCGAAATGAATCAGCGATATTGGGCCATGCTTGGCACGCAGTGACTTGAGAATCGGGTAGGAAACAAAATGATCGCCACCCAAAGTTAAAGTAGCAACATTCTTGTCGACGAATTCCGAATAGGCTTTGGCCAGAACATCGGGGATTTTATGCGGCTCGCCCTGATCGAAAAAAACATCGCCCCAATCAATGACATTAAGACTTTCGAAAGGGTCCAATGGCCATGCATACGGTGGTGCCCAAGCCAGATTGGCCGATGCGGCGCGAATCGCGCGCGGGCCAAGGCGGGCACCCGGACGATTGGTCGTGGCTAAATCGAAGGGAACGCCGACAACGGCGACATCAACGCCAGTAAGATCTTTTGTATAGCGACGCCGTAAAAAACTTAATGCGCCCGAATAAGTGGGTTCGGCTCTCGTGCCGTAAGGCGATTCACGCGTAAAGGCGAGATCGGTAGTGGAAGGTGTCGCGTTGGATTTCCCGTTGTTTGACATAGTGGGCTCTCTCGAAGCAGTCCATGCGTCATTTCTCCTTATGATTCACGATACGGAGGCCGGGACGATGTTCACCGGTAAAACATGATTTATTTCATGGTTGGCATGACAAACTCGGCGCCACTGCCACCACGCGGCCAGCGGGCAGTAATCGTTTTCATGCGGGTATAAAAACGCACACCATCGGTACCGTGCATATGCAGAGGCCCAAACAGCGAGCGTTTCCAGCCACCGAAACTATGAAATGACATGGGCACCGGAATCGGCACATTGATGCCGACCATGCCCACTTGAATACGATGGGCAAATTCACGGGCGGCTTCACCGTCGCGGGTAAAAATAGCGGTGCCATTGCCGTATTCGTGATCGTTGATCAAGTCGCAGGCTTCCTCGAAGGTTTTTGCACGCACCACACAGAGTACCGGCCCAAAAATTTCTTCATCATAAATTTTCATGCCGGGTTTGACATGATCGAACAGGCAGCCGCCGAGGAAGAATCCGTCTTCGTGCCCGGCGATTTTTAAATGGCGCCCATCGACCACCAATTTCGCGCCATCAGCAACGCCACCATCGACATAGGCTTTTACCTTGTCGCGGTGGGCACAGGTAACCAAAGGCCCCATATCGGGATTGTCTTTGTTGCCCGGGCCAACACGAAGTGCCGCGACTTTCGGAGCGAGATTTTCGATGAGCTTGTCAGCAGTTGCATCGCCAACGCAAACGGCCACCGAAATCGCCATGCAACGTTCGCCGGCGGAACCATAACCGGCTCCAAGCAATGCATTGCCGACGCCATCGATATCGGCGTCCGGCATTACGACAAGATGATTTTTCGCGCCGCCCAGAGCTTGCACGCGTTTGCCGTTGGTACAACCACGCGAATAAATATATTCAGCGATTGGCGTGGAGCCGACAAAGCTCACGGCCTGAATGCGTGGCTCGTCCAAAATGGCATCCACGGCTTCTTTATCGCCGTGTACGACATTGAACACGCCATCGGGCAGGCCTGCCTGATGTAACCATTCGGCGATCAGCATTGCAGGCGATGGGTCGCGTTCGGAAGGTTTGAGAATGAAGGTGTTTCCGCAGGCAATGGCAATCGGGAACATCCACATCGGCACCATGCAAGGAAAATTGAACGGCGTAATGCCCGCAACGACTCCCAGCGGGGCATATTCACTCCACGAATCGACACCGGTGCCAACATTCATCGAATGTTCGCCTTTGAGCAGATGCGGAATGCCACAGGCAAATTCGACGATTTCCATGCCGCGGGTGATTTCACCCATCGCATCGCTCAGCACTTTGCCGTGTTCGAGCGTAATGGCATGGGCGAGTGTGTCGAGATTGTTCTCGACCAGTTCCTTGAACTTAAACAGTACCCGTGCCCGATTCAACGGCGTGACCTGGGACCACACTTTGAATGCCTGCTCGGCAATATCCACCGCATGCCGTATTTCGTCTGCATTGGCGAGCGGTACTTTTGCAAGTACCGCGCCGGTAGCGGGATTGAACACATCGCTGAAGCGATTGCTCTGCCCCTGAACGCGGTGGCCTCCGACAAAATGCGGAAGCGTGGCAGTGTGTGAAGGGTCTTTCGCCAGCGCGTTCATAGTGTCACCGTCAGTGTTATTGGTTCAGCGCATCCCGCGCCGAAACGTAGGAATAGCCAAGATCCAAAGCAACGGCTTGATAAGTCACTTTGCCGGCGTGAACGTTGAGACCATTCAACAAATGCTCGTCATCGAGCATCGCTTTTTTCGGACCTTTATTCGCCAATTGAACGGCGAACGGCAGGGTGGCATTGGTCAGTGCAAATGTGGAGGTACGGGCAACGCCGCCCGGCATGTTTGCCACACAGTAATGAATGACGCCGTCCACTTCATACGTCGGATTTTGGTGTGTGGTGGCCTTGCTGGTTTCGAAACAACCGCCTTGGTCAATGGCCACATCCACCAGCACCGAGCCAGGACGCATCAATGACAGCTGTGAACGTGCGATCAGTTTTGGTGCAGCGGCGCCGGGAATCAGCACGGCACCAATGACCAAATCGGTGTCGGCCAGACGCTCTTCAATCGCATCGTGGGTTGAATAAATCGTGGTTAATTGCGAGCCATACAACTCGTCGAGATATTTCAGGCGATCCAGCGAACGATCCAGAATGGTGACATGGGCATTCATGCCCATCGCCATGCGCGCTGCATTGATGCCGACAACACCGCCGCCGATAACGAGAACTTCAGCCGGTTTTACGCCGGGTACGCCGCCAAGCAATACGCCGGAGCCGCCCTGGGCTTTTTCAAGCGCATGCGCACCGGCCTGGATCGACATACGACCGGCCACTTCTGACATCGGAGCAAGCAGTGGTAAGCCGCCTTTGCGATCAGTCACGGTTTCATAGGCAATCGCAGTGCAACCTGAGGCTACTAATGCCTTGGTTTGATCGGGATCGGGTGCGAGATGCAAATAGGTATAAAGCAATTGGCCCGGACGCAGCATTTTGCATTCGTTGGGTTGTGGTTCTTTGACCTTGATGATCATATCGGCACGGGCAAATATTTCTTCAGCGGTCGCCACGATTTCAGCGCCGGCTTTCAGATACATATCATTGGTCAGACCGATGGATTTGCCGCCATCGTGCTGCATCATGACCTTGTGGCCGTGCGAGATTAGTTCACGTGCACCGGAGGGTGTTAGACCAATGCGGTATTCGTGGTTTTTAATTTCTTTGGGTACGCCGATTAGCATGGAACATTCTCGCTGTTTAGAGTCAAAACACTATTTTACTTGAGTTGCGGGGGTTCTGCTTATGCCGTTTCCTTGATGGCGTCGGCTAGGCGGCTGAAAATCTGGTCGATATGTTCTTTCTGCAAGATCAACGGGGGCGAGAGGGCAATCACATCGCCGGTAGTGCGAATGAGTAGGTCTTTCTCGTGGAAGCACTTATTGAAGACATCGAATGCCCGAGCACCCACGGCATTGGCACGTGATGACAACTCAATCGCGCCAATCAGGCCGAAATTGCGGACATCAATCACATTCGGCAGACCTTTGAGATTGTGGATGGCGTCTTCCCAGTAACTTCCCAGCTCGATAGCCTTGTTGAATAGATTTTCTTCGGCGTACACATCCAGCGTGGCAATGGCGGCAGCGCAGGCGAGTGGATGGCCCGAATAGGTATAGCCATGAAAAAGTTCGATCGCGCCTTCCGGCCCGTGCATGAAGGTGTCGTGGATTTGCGTCGACGCGAATACGGCACCCATCGGCACCGCACCATTGGTCAGGCCTTTAGCCGTAGTCATCATGTCCGGAGTTACCCCAAATCGCTGGGCGGCGAATGCTTCGCCAACGCGGCCGTAGCCGGTAATAACTTCGTCAAATATCAACAAGATACCGTACTTTGTGCATATTTCACGTAAACGTTTGAGATAGCCTTCAGGCGGCAATACCACGCCAGCAGAGCCCGAAATGGGTTCGACAATTACGGCCGCAATCGTGCTGGCATCGTGCAATTGGCAGAGACGTTCCAAGTCATCCGCCAACTCAGCGCCATGCTGTGGCAGGCCGCGGGAAAAGCCATTGCGTTCGATATCGAGGGTATGACGCATGTGGTCGACACCTGGCAGCATCGATCCAAAAAATTTACGGTTGTTCACCATCCCGCCGACGGAAATGCCACCAAAGCCGACGCCGTGATAACCCTTTTCGCGGCCAATAAAACGCGTTCTTTGGCCTTCGCCGCGAACGCGGTGATAGGCAATCGCAATTTTAAGTGCAGTATCGACAGATTCAGACCCCGAGTTCGTGAAGAACACATGCTTGAGCGGGTCGGGGGCTATCGCCGCGAGGCGCTCGGCCAAAACAAAAGGTAGCGGGTGCCCCATCTGGAAAGTAGGGGCAAAATCCATGGTCGCAATTTGCTGGCTGACGGCATCGATAATTCTTGGGCGCGCATGGCCGGCATTGCAGCACCAAAGGCCGCCGGTACCATCAAGAATTTCCCGGCCTTGAACATCTTTGTAGTGCATGTTTTTGGCGCTAGCCAATAGCCGAGGATGCTGCTTAAAGTTCCTATTTGCCGTGAACGGCATCCAAAATGCCTCTAAATTCGCAGGTTGCGAAATAGCTTGTTGGTGATAGAAATCAGCGAAATTGGCGGGGCTGGAGTCGGTCATGAAAGTGCCTGGCGAGATACGTTCGGGGGAATTTGGGCAAACTAGCAGTGTTGAATAAAATTTACAACCTGTTCAATGTGTGCATTTATTTGACCGAATCTGCTCAGAGTGTTAAAAATTCAACATCACACTGAGCAAGCACTTATGGATATCGGTTACCGTCTTCAAGCAGTCAGAAAATCCAAGGGGCTGAGCCAGCGCGAACTGGCGAAACGCGTTGGCGTTACCAATAGTACGATTTCCCTGATCGAACAGAATAAAGTTAGCCCGTCCGTGGGCTCGCTGAAGAAAGTACTCGACGGTATCCCGATCTCGCTAGCCGATTTTTTTACCATCGATTTGATAGATAGCGGTGATAGCCCGTTTTATTCGCACGAAGATCAACCCGATGTCGGCAATAACGATGTCCATTACTTCCTGATTGGCAGCCACAAGAAAAATCGCCAGATGTGCATCCTGCGCGAAGTGATGCCGGTCGGTACTGATACCGGTGAAACCCGACTTACCCATGACGGTGAAGAGGGCGGTGTCATCATCCAGGGCCAGGTCGAAATCACTGTCGGTGAGCGAGTACAGGTGCTTGGACCTGGGGAAGCCTATTATTTCGAAAGCCGCACGCCGCATCGTTTTCGCAACGTCGGTAAAGATGCCGCGATTTTGATCAGTGCCAACACCCCCGCATCGTTCTAAAAAAATGTAGGAGGGCCCTCGGGCCCGACCTGTTGCGAAATCCCAGGAGTTTCTAATGAACAAGCCAACATCCCGCGAACAATGGCAGTCGCGTGCCAACACCCTGCAAATTCGCACCCAGGCATTCATCAATGGCAAATACGTCGATGCCGTTTCCGGTAAAACCTTTGATTGCATCAGTCCGGCCGATGGCCGCGTGATCGCGCAGGTCGCTGAATGCGAAGCCGAAGATATCGATCGCGCCGTCTCGATTTCGAGAAAAGTATTTGATGCCGGAACGTGGTCGGAAACATCCCCGGTGCATCGCAAGAAAACCCTTATCAAGTTTGCCCAGTTGGTTGAAAAATATTCGGACGAACTGGCTTTGCTTGAATCGATTGACATGGGAAAGCCGATCAGCGATTCACTCACGGTCGATGTCGCCGCCACCATTCGCTGCATTAGCTGGACCGGTGAAGCCATTGATAAGGTGTATGACGAAGTGGCACCAACCGGCCGCGATGAATTGGGTCTGGTAACACGCGAGCCACTCGGTGTCGTTGCTGCCATCGTGCCGTGGAATTTTCCGATGTTGATGGCGGCGTGGAAATTCGCGCCGGCCTTGGCGATGGGCAACAGCGTGGTGTTAAAGCCTTCCGAAAAATCGCCGCTAACCGCAATTCGCCTTGCTGAAATCGCGATGGAAGCGGGCATTCCCGCCGGTGTATTCAATGTGTTGCCGGGTTTCGGCAAAGGGGCTGGCGAACCGCTGGCCTTGCATATGGATGTCGATGGCTTGGTATTTACCGGCTCTACGGCCATCGGCAAGCATCTTATGCAGTGTGCGGGCCGTTCCAACTTGAAACGCGCCTACATGGAATGTGGCGGCAAGAGTCCGAATATCATTTTTGCCGACGCACCAAATCTCAAATCGGCAGCGGTTTCGGCCGCCTACGGTATTTTCTACAATCAGGGTGAGGTATGCACCGCGGCTTCCAGACTGTTGGTACAACGTGAAATCAAGGATGAATTCCTGGCGATGGTGATGGAAACCGGCCGTAAACTCATGCCGCAACATCCACTCGAACCGACGGCAAAAATGGGCGCGATGGTGGATGCCATTCAGATGAAAAACGTATTAGGCTTTATCGAAAAAGGCAAAGCCGAAGGCGCGAAACTCAGCATGGGCGGTTTTCAGGCGCATGCCGAGAGCGGCGGTTTCTACATTGAGCCGACCATCTTCGAAAACGTTGATGCAAAAATGACGATTGCCCAGGAAGAAATCTTCGGCCCCGTATTATCGGCTATTACGTTTGATACCGAAGACGAAGCACTTCGGATTGCCAATGATTCGCCCTACGGCTTGGCTGCGGCAGTCTGGACCAATGATATTTCCCGTGCACATCGCGTGGCACGGAAATTACGCGCCGGTAGTGTCTGGGTCAATTGCTACGACGGCGGTGATATGACCGCACCGTTCGGTGGTTACAAACAATCGGGCAACGGCCGCGATAAATCACTGCATGCGTTCGAGAAATACACCGAACTGAAAGCGACCTGGATTAATTTGCAGCCATAGGGTGCGCCTATGGCGCAGCAATATGCCAAGGACTCTTTCGCTTTATTCATCGAAGCTGGCAACGATGCTCGTCAATAATTGTAGCGCAAGCCTAAAAAGTAGCGATCATCATCAGCGAACTCAGCGTCTCCAGCAAGACTGAAATTATCTGAGAAATTCCAGACCCCGCCAACAACATAGGCGTTTATCTGGCTAGCACCAAGGTCATTATTCAATTCTCTTCGATTTATACTCAAGCTGCCTTCTAGATTTTGTGCAAGTTGGCCTCGCAAACCCAAACGAAATCGGAAGCCGTCGAAATCGTAGTTGCCGAAGTCATTTGAAAGATACTGTTGTGAGAAACTGATGTCGGTAAAAATATCGACTTTGCTAGAAAGTGCGTAATGGTAGCCAGCGCCTATGTCTAGAGAGTCAATTTGTGCATGCATGCCATAAAGTTCAGATTTTTCTGAAAAGTAATTACCGGTAATGTAAAAACTATCACTAATAGTGAATGCACCGCGAATTGAGAATCCATCTGTGGAATAGTCAATATCACCACCAGGTCCAATAGCTTCCTGCTGGCCAAGTCGAGTTATATAGCCTGCTTCGACATAGCTGTAACTTAATTCAGCGGAGTGGCTTGTCGTAGAAAATAAAACACTTGAAACCAGAACTGCGAAAATAATTTGCTTCATCATTAAGTGGCTTGAATAGCCACATTCCTGTCTTACTAAAACCATATTGTACAGCAGAAGAAAATTATTTCTGAGCGCACCCTATGCCATCAACTCTTTCGCCGCCTTCGTCATCTTCCCGCGGCTGATGAAGAAATCCCAATAACTGCCGCCCATCTGCCGCCACAAAACCGCCGCTCGAATGGCGGCCAATAACGTGGCGCGTATTTCACCCACCACTATCGGCTGACTCAAATACGCCGGGCTGCCTTGCACGATGACTTTGGGGCCGAGTGGGCTGATGTGATTGGCATAAATCTCGCCGCATTTCCCCAGTACATCGGCGTCAGTGCTGCAGCGCTCGTCGCGCAAGCTGCCGAGGTGTCTTAGCTGGTGCTGCACGGCACGCATGGCTTCAGGGTTGCGATTGAATTGCCGCTCCAGCTGCAACACGCTCATCGCCATTTTGATGATCGCGCCGTCGCGGGTTTGGCCTTCAAGCTGCTTTGAGAACTGCTGCATGCCGGTTTTCAAATGACTGACAGAACCGAAGATTTCCTCGGGTGTTTCAGCGTCGAAGCGAAACAGGCTGTCCATGCAAACCGACAGCGGTTGCGTCTCGAAATGCCCATTGTTCGCCATGCCTTGCACTTGGTGAAGGGCTTGCATGAGTCCGGCGAGGGCGATGACACGATCTTTCATGCGGTTTTTGTTTCCATTTTCGAATTGGTTGAAGCGATTACGGCACCACCGAGGCATTCATCGCCTTGATAGAACACAACCGATTGTCCGGGTGTTACCGCGCGTTGAGCTCTATCGAATATGACGTTCAATTCGCCATTTTCAAGTTGCTGTACTAAACAGGCCTCATCGGCCTGGCGATATCGGGTTTTGGCGGTACAGCGAAATTCGCCTGATTTAGGCATTTCAGAGACCCAATGCACTGGCTCGCTATGCAGTACGGTCGATTGCAGCCAAACGCTATCAATTCCTTGATCAACGTAGAGAATATTCTTTTCGACATCTTTGCCAACGACGAACCATGGCGCAGCGGGACGGCCCTTGATGCCGCCGATATGCAGACCTTCACGCTGGCCGAGGGTGTAATAGAAAACACCTGAATGCTGGCCGACTTTCAGGCCATCGACACTCCTGGTTTCACCGGCTTTGGCTGGAATGTATTGGCCGAGAAATTCACGAAAATCGCGTTCGCCGATGAAGCAGATGCCGGTCGAATCTTTTTTCTGGGCGGTTGGTAATTTGGCTTCGCTCGCCAGTTTTCTGACCTCGGATTTTGGTAAGTGCCCAATGGGAAACAGGGTGGCAGCCAATTGCAGCTGACCGAGTTGATGCAGGAAATAGGTTTGATCCTTGTCTTGGTCGGCACCACGCAATAATTTCCACTCACCATCGCGGTGTTCGACTTGCGCATAATGGCCCGTCGCTATTTTATCGGCGCCCAGCTCTTGCGCTTCGTGCAAGAAGGTCTTGAATTTAATTTCGCGATTACACAAAACGTCCGGGTTCGGCGTGCGGCCACGACGGTATTCATCGAGAAAATATTCAAAAACGCCTTTCCAGTATTCCTTGGCGAAGTTGCGAGAATAAAACGGGATATCAAGACGGCCGCAGACGCCGAGAGCGTCACGACGATCCTCTTCGGCACGACATTCACCGCTGTCGTCCTCGTCCCAGTTCTGCATGAACAAGCCGGACACATCAAAACCTTGCTGTTTCAACAAAAGTGCGGCGACCGAAGAATCCACGCCGCCCGAGACGCCCAGCATTACCTTTGACATAAAATCTTAGAGTTCGTCCTTGCCAGTCAACTTCAACTCCATGTCATCCGCTGTCTCGGCAGCAATATCCATGGCGGCTTCGAGTTCGGACGCGCTGATACTGTCGGGTAATTTGATGACAAAATAGAGTACGTCGCCATCAATTTCCCAACTGCCGAGCTTGTTTTTTCGACTTTCTGCCATTAACTCCAGCGCTTTCGTTCCATCAATGCCGCTAGCCTTGAGCTTGGCAGTAGGAGAAAAAATTTCCCGAATCACGAAATTATTCACAGTCTCTGTTTTATGGGAGACAAATATCAGTTGCGTGCGGTTTTCCTTTTTATAGTTATATGTGATCTTGAAATCACCATCAGCGTCAATTTCATGTTTTATTGCGCGTTCATCTAGCCGTTGCTTAACGGAATCAGCCGTGGTGGCGGCAGATGAAAAGCTCAACATGCTGGCAAAAACCAGTGTGCTGATGGATATTTTAAATGAAGTACTACGCATAGCTGTCTCCCTCATGCTTCTCGGATGGATATCAAAATGAAATGTTCGTTGCAATGGATTTTCAAACGATATTGGTCAAGATCGAAAGAGGATGCCGCTGTCCAGCGAGATAATCTTCAAGCACGCGCCAAACTAGGGGGCTGCGATGGCGGGCTTGCTCTGCCGCCAATTCTTCCGGCGTCAGCCACAGTGCCTGCACGATGCCTTCATCCAGCTCACGCTCGGGGAAGTGCGTTACGGGATCGGCTGCAAATGCCATGCGCAGGTAATGACGGCCCGTTTCGGGTGCTTGCCATTGATAGGCGCCAATAAAGGCGGTCAGCTTCACTTCCCAAGCGGTTTCTTCCATGGTTTCCCTTACGGCGGCCTGCAAAACCGATTCATCGGGTTCCAGATGACCCGCCGGCTGGTTAATCACCAGTCGACCATGGGCGGTTTCTTCCACCATCAGGAAACGCCCATTACGGACCACCACGGTCGCCACGGTGACATCGGGTTGCCAAAATTGTCCTTTGCGATAATTCAACGAGAATGGATCCTGTGTTTTAGCGTTATTTCAGCATTATGAGCCGCCATTGTGTCGGATACCCCGTGTCTTAGTCCATGTACTTGTTAATTTTCATTAAGGCCACACCATTAGGTGTCTGCTGAGGCTTTATAATCGAGATATGGCAAAACGTAACGAACCCGAAGAATTGCATGAACGCGGCCTGGCCCTAGAAACCGCCAAGCCCGAAGTCACGCGTCCGCCGCTTTATCAAGTCATGGTTTTGAATGACGATTTCACTCCAATGGATTTCGTGGTCGAAGTTCTTGAGTTTTTCTTTGCGATGAACCGCGAAAAAGCGACCCAAGTCATGCTTCACGTACATACCCGCGGTAGGGGCGTGTGCGGGGTCTTCACAAGAGATGTGGCTGAATCGAAGGTAACGCAAGTGAACGAATTTTCAAGAAGTCACCAGCACCCCTTGTTATGCGTTATGGAAAAAGCATAGGCTGCCAACGTGGCATTTGAAATACGCAGGAAGCACCCCATATTGATGTCATCGTAAGGAGACATTTATGTTTAGCAAAGACTTGGAATTTTCGATCGGCCAGTGCTACAAGCAAGCGCG
>JAYWIC010000093.1:0-11367 GCA_043789195.1 Arenimonas sp.
GTTTACTTTCATGCTGATTTGGCGCGCCCGGAAGGATTCGAACCTCCGACCCCCAAGTTCGTAGCCTGGTGCTCTATCCAACTGAGCTACGGGCGCAGAGGCGGAATTATGAAGGCCAGGCCTTTATTCGTCAACTCAATTTTAGTCGAAAAATTCAATCGCGGGCAAAATGAATCTCCTCGCGCTATTTGGGGACCACGTCACATACGCTTTAATCACGACATAAATAGGCAAAGCCAAGCACAGGTGACCAGAGTTTGGCTCCCGACAAAACCGGGGTTTGAGACTGTATCTGAATCCGTATTTGAAAATTTCGCATGGCCATCAATGAAAAAAAAATCGCGGTTAACTGCGCAATCATGTTGGACACAGAACGATATTGCCTATCCATAAGCCCGCATGGCATAACGTGGCCAAATCGAATGCTCATGTGTTGGCAGGCCTGTTTGGTTGCATTCTTGCGTTTAACAAGAGACTGAAAGCTGGAAATAATTAATGTCCGCTAATGCAACACTCCCCATCGACAATCAGTATTCCATCGAGGCAAAAATCGCACAGGATCACACGCATATTCGTTGCCGGCACTATCCGGTCAGCAAAACAAACGTCTGGCATCCCTCCGCACGGCTATATTTGCAGGCCCAGTTGAGCGAGGCATGAATGATCACGTTTCTATGCGCGGCCGATAACTTTGTGCCCTTGAAGCGATATTTCCGTGAATGGGGAAGACCACTGCGTCCCCGCTTCAAACAACAGGCCTACGAGAAATTACCGAACCCGAAAAAAATCCCTGACGGTACCTACATTTTCTGCGACGTTGATCGGCTTGATGCCGGGAATATCGACATAGCAAGAAATGTCTACACGCACCTGAGTCTTCGCGGTGATCGTGTCCGTTTGCTGAATTCGCCTTTCGATTCCCTGCCCCGCTACCCGCTGCTTCGCGCCCTGCATGCCCAAGGCATTAACGACTTCAACGTTCATCCAGTGGATGGCCCTGATGAACAATTTCGTTTCCCGGTATTTATCCGCAGTAGCAGGCAGCATCATGGCGCATTCAGTGATCGCATTCAGACGATGGCGCAATTGCGAAAGGAATTAATCCGACTCACGGAAGCCGGTCACCATTTGCAAGATCTCATTGCGGTGGAATATCTTGAAACGGCGCAGCAGGCTTTATACCGAAAATATGCAGCAACGCGCGTCGGTGATCGGATGATTGCCCATCACATCATGTTTGAGCGTCACTGGGAGGTGAAAGGCCCCAGCCTGGCTGAGCCCGACATGCTGAAGGAAGAACGCGAATTCCAACTAGGCAATCCGCATCGCGAGATGCTGATGAAAATTTTCGATATTGCCAATATCCAATACGGACGCGTTGATTATGCTCTTCACGAAGGTCGACTACAGGTCTGGGAAATCAATTCGAACCCGACCTTGTTATACCCGATGGACCATTACTCGCAGGAACAAATGCCGGCAAAACTGTGGTTCACCGAGCAGCTCAATAATGCCTTCATTAACATCGACGACAAATCACCCATGCTACGACCTTGGTGGTCGCGTGTTTTCGGGCAATGATATGGACATGAAACCGGCAGATCACTGGAACGAACACGCACGCCGCTGGCAACATTTCGGTCCGCCGCTTCGACCACTGCCGATGGATGTTTCGGTCGCGGAACAACTAGCAGCAAAACAGGATGGACGTCTTGGCGACGATTCATTGACTGCCGTACTACTGGGCGTCACACCTGAATTGGCCGCAATGCGATGGCCCGCCCGCACGCGATTGCTGGGCATTGACCGTTGTCCCGAGATGATCACAGGGCTCTGGCCCGCGGATTTGGTGCCAGAAAATGCGAATGTCGTCCAAGGCGATTGGGCTGCGATTCCTCTGCCGTCGCGCAGTGCTGATTTAGTGGTCGGTGACGGCTGCTACGTCCTGCTGCCTTATGCCGATAGTTACGAACGGGTGTCCGCCGATGTCGCCCGTGTCTTGAAAACAAGCGGATATTTTTCAATTCGTGTATTTGTGCGACCGGAACAAGGCGAGAGTCCCGATACCGTCATGCGTGACTTGCAGGCCGGCCGCATCGGTAGTTTCCATGCGTTCAAATGGCGACTGGCGATGTCTTTGCACGGCGAGCTGCGCGACGGCATCTGCGTAGGTGATGTATGGTCATATTGGAATAAAAACAGAATAGATGATGCGACGCTTTCAAGCCGTTTTGGCTGGAGTGTAGGCAGCATACAAACCATCCATGCCTATCGCGATGTCGACACGCGCTACCACTACCCCACCATGACTGAAATTCGGCAACATTTTTCGCCATATTTTGAAGAAGTCGCCTGCCACGTTTTTGATTATGAACTCGCCGAGCGCTGCCCGACCTTTGTTTTGAAGCCCCGATAAACGGACAAATCCTTAGAAGCGCCACGCGGACAACTCTTCAACACGACTTCTGTATAGTCATGCCCAATGATCCGCATGCGGGTGCGGAAACATGATCTGTGCCGCAAGAACCCGTATCTTCCGGCGCTGCATAGACCGGCGCAAAGCCACCGCCGGGCGTCCGGAAATTCGTGGTCTGGCCCTGATACAAACGTGCTGCAAACAATTGCACTTCGCCCGCATACGCATAGGCACGAACATCAAGCTTCAATTCAGTGTCGCCCGAATCAAGACGCGCCGTGCGTCCACTGGGCGGCACCAGTCGCTGAGCCACGTAGTCGCGCTGCTGCACCTCGGCGAAAACTTTCGTCGTCATCTTGTCGCCGCGATAGGCGCCGCGGCTGCCAAAGCCACTGGCCGGCTTGAAGAACCAGGCTTTGCGATCCTGCCAAAGGCTGGTGGCGTTATCGACTGTCACCGCCACGGTCTCCGGCACATTACGCATCAAGACATCCCGCTGTGTCTGTG
Organism: Arenimonas sp.; assembly: GCA_043789195.1. Classification (GTDB taxonomy): domain Bacteria; phylum Pseudomonadota; class Gammaproteobacteria; order Xanthomonadales; family Xanthomonadaceae; genus Arenimonas. Next base: position 2,924 of record JAYWIC010000093.1, read on the forward strand.
CAACTCCCCAGCGATCAAGTTGTGCATCATCGCTAAGCAAAATTAAATTACGTTTGTTGGCATACAGGGCATGGGCATGCGGATGAGGCGTGAACACAGCCAAATCGGCCAGATAGGCTCGATGTAAATGTGCATGCTCGGCTTGTTCGAAGTAGAAATCCGTCAACCTGTTATAAACAAAATCAACCGCACCGTTTACATGCATCAGCTGGTTTCCCTGAAGCGATAATTCTGACGGATCGACTATCACCACTGCAACCCCGTGCAACTCCATCAGATTCTTGAACAGCAAAAATTCCGGATACAGGTATTGCGTCTCAGGCGAAGTGTCCACAATGGCAATTCGCTTCAATACCTGATGACCGCGCGCCAGTTTCCATTCATTCACGAACATCGCGACCAGACGGCTTTCAATGCCATCAGCCTCTACTGGCTTGCCGAGAAAATTACCCACACCTTCACAGCAGGCTTGCTGCGCCTGCATCATCGCAACATTCAAGAAGGCGCCGCCGGCATTGGTATTGATTTCAATCAGCCGCACGCCACCTGCGCCGACATGAAAATCGTAGCCCATGAATACACCGAGTGCCGGCTGTGACCTTCGCGCGATTGCAGGTGCAGATGCGAGCACCTCGTCATGAACTTGCGGCATCGCGAGCACCGATTCGATTGCCTGCACCACCTCGCGCATCTGCCTGATTTGAGTGCTGGCGATAAATACCGGTGCCGACGAAAATAAATGCGGATGCGATTCCAGCATCGGTTGCGTAATGCCACGCTTTGCCAGATCGCCCTGCATCCGTTCATACAAACCAGGGACGTCCGTTCCGATACAAAAACACTGACGGTTCAGCAGATCGGCATATTGGGTGGAAAAATCCGGCGTCGGCGACATGGTCAAGCATTTCCAGGGACGGTTACTTCGTTAATGTGGGCATACGAGATGAAAACAACTCCAATACTGCTCCGATTCCGGAGCTACTCGGCGGTTGTGGGATCGATCATCGAAGTAACTTGCGAAACCCGATTGGCCGGAAACCCGCCTTGCATCGCATGCTCGCGCACCAATGCTTCGGTCGGTGCGATATAGATGCAATAAACCTTGTCGCCAGTCACGTAACTTTGAACCCACTGGATCTGCGTCCCCATCTTGTTCAGCACACCGCAGGAAATTTGCGAGATGCCTTTCAATTCCTCCGACGATAATTTGCCGGCGCCCGGGATTTCACGTTCGATAACAAACTTTGGCATAACGCACTCCTAATCACAGGGTCTGGAAAGTTACTATACTCCGGAAGATTCGCATTGCATGTTTTTTAACCTGAATTTCAGCAACTTAAGTGTTGATTCATTGCTTCGATTTCATTTTGATTTAATCCGTCTATTTCGATAACCATTGTTCAGTATTTTTTAATATTTTTCGCCCGATGCCGACGTATAAATTTAATCCAGCAATCACAATCCCGATCGCATAAAATACCTGCCTCCATCAAGAGTTTTTCCATGAACGAGCATTCAAGCACAACACTTAAAGTGATCGCTGCACTGGTAATCGGCTTTTCCTTGAACTGCGTCATGACTGCTTGGGCAGCACCGGGCTATCCCGGCACTGCGCTGGCTATCGGTGTATTTCTGACTTCTTTTGGATTCTTCTTTGCCAAATTTGCAATGGAAATAGTGATACTGCCGATGGCGGTAGTTTCCCTGGTTCTTCGATTTGTCCGGGGTGAAAAAATCAAGCTGCGCTCCAACACAAGCAACGACCGGCTCGATTTTTTTGGCCGCGTTTTATTCGTCCTGTCCTATAGTTTTGTTTCCGCCATCACCGGTATTTTTATTGGCGCAATAGATGGCGGCATGGGCTGGTTCACAACCTCGGCACTGTTCGGCACGCTGGCTATTTTTCTGGCCATGCTCGTACCCGCGGACTTGATATGGGCCGCCGAGGGAGGCGACAGCCTTTCCGGGGAACCTACCGCTGCCGGAAAAGCAGATATCGAGCAGGCACGAAAAGACGGAAATCCATCGGTACTGTTCGCCGACAAAGTCGCCAAAAGTGTTATCGATGCCCTCATTGAAAAACCGGATACGAAAAACAATCCCTGAATCTTACTTTGCCGGACTGCAACTCGGCCTTCAATTGTTGCTCGCGTCGCCAACCGCTTGTGCTCGCGAGGTGGCCATGCAAACCGGCAAGTCGGCTTTACCGCTGGTTCCACCCAGCTACATGTCGAAGTGACCGTACTGGCCGATTGCGCATAGCACCAGTGCCCGTCATCTACCTTCGCCGTTCCGGAACCATAAAACGTTATTCATTGAACCTTCGACTTTTTATTCACCGCTTCACTTGGAACTGTTTGATCCGCCCCCGGATGTCTCGAACAGCTCACTGGCCTTGCTCGTTTCCGGAAGTATGTAGACAAAGCCATTTTTTCTGGTGAATACCGGGCTGATTATTTTTTCGTAAAACTTCACCGGCACATTGATGCAGCCGTAGGAAATGCGATTGTCCTGTGCCGTCTCGGTTTGCATTCGTTGGGCACGATTTTCCGCAGGTATTCCTTTCACAATCGGATGCAATGCAATCGAAGCGTCATAATCGATCAGCAAAATCTCCTTGCCGTGGATGTCGTGATCCAGCACCACCAGAAAGCGACCCGCCGGCGTATTGCGATCCTGCGGTCGAATGCCCGACATCTTCCGGCCACCGATGTCTGCAGAAGAAAGGTCGCCACGCCCCATGCCGAGCAAGGCAGCGTCGGCGCCTAGCATCTGTCCACGGGCATCGAACACGAATACTTTCGCATTTACTTTATCGATAATGACAAATGGCATTCCCATATTGTCGCGTGAATCCATCACCCAGCCGGCAATATGCCTGACTTCGGAAGAAGCCGATTGCTGCTTGAAATCCACCACAAACTTGGTGTTCTCCTGCGTTTCAAGTTCACCCGCAAATACGCTATTGCAAGCGATCAAAGCCGAGAGCACCAGCAGCAGGCTCGCACCAAAATTGCGCGAGCCTGAGAGGTTCAAATGCATCAACCATCGAGGCAAATTCTGCATGCGATCAGTTACGGTATGGCTTGGGTGCACGAACCGGCGCCACATACGGTACCTCTTCCTCTTCTTCCGGAATAATCACCAACATCTGGGATGGCAAGGAAACTTCGGCAACCTCGACCAACGTGCCGATGTGTGTCGTGTATATGGGCGGATATCTAGTCGGCAATAAGGGCAACTGTGTCGCTTCCGTAATCGTCGCGGTGGTGTGCGCAGCGACGGGTCCGCAGCAGTTCATGGCGAAGGCGTACAAGCCTGCGTTTGCACCCGCCAGCGTGTAGCCGGTGTAGGTGATGCCCACGTTGTCTCCCACTTCAGCAGAATCGTAGTTGGCAGCGGCATTGGGGCCAGCGACCAAGCTCACTCCGGCTGGGCCGCCGATCAGGCCCGACAGCAGCGTCGTGGTAGTGCCGTTGAAGGCTCGGTCTCCGCCAGCGGCGAATACCAACATGTACTGCGTCAGTGTGGCACCTTCGGTCAGAGTGAAACGGGGCAGATAATCGGTCGGCGTCGTATAGGAAACAGGGTTGTAATAAATTCTTGCTTGCGTTGCGGTAACGGTAATCTGTGGTGCAAGCGCATCGATGATGACAGTACCGCCTTCAATGCCAGGGCCAGTGCCATCGGTATCGGCGCTGATCGTCAAACCAATCGGAAGACCGAGGCTTCGGGTCGGATCATTAGTACCGCGGGTCACGGTGATGGCGGCGTTGATGTACACATCATTCGCCGCGCACATCATCAGATTGCCATCGGTCACCGTGATCGCAGCGTCCTGGTTGATATCGCGCCCGGCAGCTAGCAATACGCTGCCATTGGTGGCGGTGATGGCCGCATTGACATTGATGTCCTGACCACAACACACCGACAAATTGCCATTGGTGGCAGTAATAGCCGCGTTGATATCCACGTTGCCATCGGCGAACAAACTAAGCGTGGTAGGTCCACCGCTGGCTGTCCAGCTCACTGCATCGTTGACGAAAATATCGCCGTTCGCGGTTCCTGGGCCGGCAGTGTTAATCGTGATGTTGTTGGTCACTAACTGGGCCGACAGGGTCGCGCCAGAAATATTGGCGCCCGGTGTACTGCCAATGATGAAATCCTGCGGGTCGATCAACCACTGTCCGGTATTTCCGGAGACTGCCGCCGTTGTAATTTGCGCACCCGGATTAATATTGACGTTGGCGGCGGAAGTTTCGATAAAACCACCATTGCCGCCATTCGGCGCACTGGCATCGAGTACACCCGACACGTTGATAGTGCCGGTTTGCATATCGCCAAGCAGTAAAATGGTGCCGTTGCGATTTTCAATCGTCCGCGCCTGAATCACGCCGGTATTATTGACGGCCGTATTCAACAGGTCGCCCGCCGCTTGTGCGGTCATCAATACCTGACCACCATCAGCACGAATCATCCCGCCGTTTTGCACGAGTGCATTGATGGCGCCTTGCGATACCGACACATTCAGCAGGCCATCACCCGCCACATCAAGCGTCACTGCTTCGGCACCCGCCAGTACAACATTGCCAAGCCGTGCCGAAATCACGCCTTCGTTATTCACCGTGCGGCCCATCAGGGCGACATAACCGCCATCGCGGGCATTGATGTTGCCGCGGTTCACCACCGCGCCATTACCGGCACCGGTGAAAACATAGTTTCCCGACATGAAATCGGCATCATTGATATTCATGGTCGAAGCAACCAGACCACCAACGCTGACCGACGAATTGGCGCCAAACAAAATGCCGTTCGGGTTTAATAGAAACACCGTGCCGTTGGACGTCAAACTACCGAGTATCACCGAGGGGTCGGCACCCAACACGCGATTCAATGCGACCGAGCTAGTGCCGGGCTGGATAAACTGCACCGAGTTATCCGCTCCAATACTAAAACTTTGCCAATTGATCACCACGTTCGAACTGGTCTGCGTAATCGTCGTGTTATTACCGGCCTGAACGATGCCCGCGCTTCCGTTTGTCACAACACCACCGGTGGGTGAAATCGACTGCGCATGTGCCGCCGTTGCCATCGCGAACAGCATGGCGGCCGTTAATGCATGCATGGCACACGTCGCGGTTTTTGCGCGTGCATTTTTGCGGCCCGAGCTACGCGTATTTTCGGCAACATCAAATACGACGCTACCACTGGATTTACATAGTTGAATGAAGTTCATAAGGTGATCCTCGAAAATTTTATCAATGAGATGCGCTGGCGAATTGCCCGAATCAAAAATATTTGACTGCCTGAATCCAGAAGCGCCCGGACTTGTCAGGCGCGGAAATGGCGTCTTCGCTGCCAAGCTTGACGGCGTAGTACATCCTGACGGAGAAGTCGCCCGGCTCAGCCCACATCATGCCGACACCGGCACTGCTCAAGCTGCGTGTGTTATCGCCGACATACCAGGGGTTCTTGTTGATCGTAATGCTGCCGCCATCCACGAAACCCAGCAGATGCACTTGTCCGCGCATGCGCTCGGATAGATTCGCCAGTAAATAACGTGCTTCAAGATTGAACAGATAGCCCTCATCGCCCGTTGCTTCACCGACGGGATAGGCACGTACGCCCTCCATGCCGCCGAGCACAAATTTTTCCGATGGATCCAGATTTTTAGATGCCAGCTGTGCGGTAGCCGATGCATACAATGACCAGTTATCACTCAGGCGCTGCCAGCGCGAAACATTCAACACCAGCTTCTGATAGGAACCATTGGTGCGCGCGCTGGCGGCATCACCGGCCAGGGCAAAGGGCGTTTCGATATCGAGTGAGCCTGATGAAAGACCTGCATAAAACGAGTTCGTACCGCCTCCGCCGAAGTCATCCCGGTGATTACCATAGAGCGACAGCGTGGCAACTTGTGCACGCGCATCACGATTGGAAATCGGGAACATGTCGAGCCTGTCTTCCAGCCTTTTGTCTTCATAAACCAATCCAAGCGAAAGATTGCTATCGCGCGATCTAATCAGCGGCGCCGAACCAAAGATGCTGGCTGTGGTCGCGGTTCCGTGTGCACCCAGCACTTCAAATTGCTCGCCAAGCTCGTATTCAAGCCGACTATAAGCAACACCGGCCGTTATGCGACCAAACAACATTTGGTAGGACACGCGACCATAATTGAGCCCGGTTCCCGACGTCACTGCACGCAGCGAGAGTACGTCACCACGACCGGCCATATTATTGAAATTCACCATCGCACCGAGGCGATATTCGCCCGTGTAGGGATTGCCCGCATTGTCGAAATCCACCAAGCCGCTCACGCGGTTTCCTGGCGTGACATCCACGATCAAATCCGAGGTTCCCGGCAAGGTGCCCGGTACGAGTGTGGAGCTGACTTTTATGCCTGGAACATCCGACAGCAACAGCAAGCGGTTTTCAAGTGGCTCGATGGTGATCACATCACCAGTTTCGATACCATCAAGTCGGCTATTGGCCAGATCATTGGACAGATGGCTCTGATTGTTCAACACCACTTTGCCCAGCTTGCCTTCACTGACGGCAATCGTCACGACATGATTGCTGATGTCTTGCGCAGGCAAATAGGCGCGCGCAACAAAGTAGCCGTTATTGCGATATTCGTTGGTAATGCGTGCAGCCATGGCTTGCAATTGTGGCAATGTCAACTCGGTACCCGGCGTAAAACCTGCAATCGTTTGCAACTGGTTCGCGGTGTAACTGTGTTCACCGGTAAAGTGCAATTCATTGACCAATACGCTGGCCGAGGGCTGGCCGGTTGTGATCGGCGCCGTTGCTTCTTCGATACGAATTTTGGCTTCGGTTTTTTGCGGCACCGGCGGTGGATCAAGCTGACGAAGCTGGCTGCCCGCTCCCGGAATTTGTTGCGCCAACAAGCTTTGACTGAGTGCCAACATCGCCAGAGGTAAAAGTTTTAATTTGATAGCCATGATCGGATTCCTTGAGTGACTTGAATAATCCAGATCACTTGATCCATGATGCTTTTCGGCTTTTTTCTGCTTTTCGGCGATATGAAGTTAGTAATCAACGATTAATGCAGGCAAGAATGACGCCGTGGCGATTCAGCGTCTGTTCGCCAGCGCACTAAGCGTGAAAACTGCATCGTAATTTTCGAGACTGCGACACAGCCCCGGCTCGTTAAAAAACACAAAGGCAAATTTATCCCAGCATCATGGTGGTGCGGGTCAATTCAAGGGCATCGTTGTAAAAAATAGAGGGTGCCACCTATGGCGCACCTCTCCAGCCTGCGTTGGTCTCTAAGGGTGTGCGACACGCTCACCTTATGGCGCTGAAGTCGCGTCGTGTCGCCCGATTGCATCGGAAATGGGGTGTCGTATAATTTAGGCGCACACCAAGGAGAGTCAACGTGGGCGTTTCCATCATCGTGGGGATTATGGCTCTGGCGCTAGTCGTCTTTGTCCTTGTGTATTCGCGAGGCCGTACACGCCGTGATTCGAGCACCTGGACCCACGATAATTCCACTTACACGTCCACTTCCACGTTTTCCGACACCCCATCGGCTACCAGCAACGAGCCATCATCGGATTCCCATTGCGCTGAGTCTTCGACCATCGCTGAAAATTGTCCGTCAACGGACTCCTATTCCACAGAAAGTTCGCTTTCATGCGATAGCGATAGTGGTGGCAGTGATGGCAGTAGTAGCAGCGATTAGCAAACGTAGACGATCGGGCGCACCATCACGCCCATTATCGATTCACATCAAACACGCAATAGCGATTGCGACCCTCATGCTTGGCTTGGTACAAGGCCTGATCGGCACGGGTGATCAACGTGGAGCTCTCGGCATCCTGCGCCACCTGCAAGGTGCAGATACCGATACTCAAGCTGACACAGTGTGCTACCGGTGAATTCTGATGCGCAATCGCCAACGCTGCCATCGCCATGAGGCAGGCTTCGGCCATTTTGACGGCCGCTGGTGCATCGGTGTCCGGCAATAAAATGGTGAATTCTTCCCCGCCGTAACGTGCGACCAGATCACCCGGCCGATTCGCCAGCGTTGTCAACAATCCGGCGACCGCCTTGATGCAATAGTCGCCTTCAAAATGGCCGTAATGATCGTTGTATAGCTTGAAGTGATCGATGTCGATCATCAAAAGTGACAGGGGGCGCTGGCTACGCAAACCACGGCGCCATTCAATGTCGAGGCGTTCGTCGAACGAGCGGCGATTGGCGATGCCGGACAAACCATCCTGCATGCTGATCTGGCGCAATTCATCGGTACGTTGCAGCACTTTTTCTTCTAGGCTCTCGTAAAGCCGCGCATTGACCAACGAAATCGCCGCCTGCGAACACAGCAATTCCAGCATGTGCTGATGCTTGCTGGTAAACACGTTTTCCATCAGATTGTTTTCCATGTACACCAAGGCGACCAACTTGCCCTGACTGACAAT
>JAYWIC010000094.1:0-3097 GCA_043789195.1 Arenimonas sp.
CATTGGGCAGAGCAAGCCGAACAGAAGGGGACCGGCCATGCCGTGCAACAGGCGATGCCGGGCGTTCCCGATAACGCCCGCGTGCTGGTGCTGTACGGCGATGTGCCCTTGATTCGCAGCGATACCTTGCAGGCGATGTTGGCCTTCGATGCGAGTCTGGTGGTATTGGCGGCCGAACTGGAAAACCCGACCGGCTATGGCCGCGTGGTACTCGACGCCGTCGGCAACGTGGCCGCGATCGTCGAACAAAAAGATGCCACGCCCGAACAGCGTGGCATTCACCTGATCAATACCGGCATGATTGCCGCGCATGCGCATCTGCTGAAAAAATGGCTGGCAGGTTTGAAAAATAATAATGCGCAGGGCGAATACTATTTAACCGATGTGTTCGCCGCGGCGGCACTTGAATATCAGGCCGCTACCGTCGTGCGTTGCGGCGATGTGATCGAAACCGAAGGTGCGAACGACCCCTGGCAGTTGATGCAGCTCGAACGTGCCTATCAATCACGCACCGCCAAAAAACTGGCCGAGCAGGGTGTTCGTTTCAATGATGCTGCCCGCTTTGATTTACGTGGCGAGCTGAGCGTCGGCACCGATGTGGAAATCGATATCGACGTGATTGTTGAAGGCAAAGTATCACTCGGTAATGGAGTCAAGATCGGACCGTTCTGCCGATTGAAAGACGTATCGTTGGCTGACGGGGTGCATGTGCACCCACATTCCGATCTTGAAGGAGTGATTGCGGCTGCCAATTGCACGATCGGGCCATTCGCGCGATTGCGCCCCGGCACTGAATTAAGCGAAGGCGTGCATATCGGCAACTTCGTCGAGACCAAGAAAGCGAAAATTGGCAAAGGTAGCAAGGCGAATCATCTGACGTATTTAGGCGACGCCGTGATCGGTGAAACAGTAAATATCGGCGCCGGCACCATCACCTGTAATTACGATGGCGTGAACAAATTCCAGACGACGATAGAAGACGGTGTGTTTATCGGTTCCAATTCATCGCTGGTGGCACCGGTGACTATTGCAAAAGATGCCACGATTGGCGCAGGGAGCGTCATTACAAAAAACGCGCCCGCCGGGCAATTGACGGTGTCGCGTACGCGACAAGCCAGTTTGGCGGACTGGAAACGGCCTACGAAAAAGTAATTGCCAAACCTTGCGTCACGCTTGATTAAGGCCGTAGGCGATAGCTTGAGACTTTATCGCAATAGGCCATTCATCCATGCATGGTACAAAAACAAGATTGTCGCTACTGGCCTCGAGTATTCTGCTTCTGACGGCATGCCAGCCAGCTGCGGACGATGGAACGATTGCGGCACCGCTGATCGTGGCGCCCATAACACAAGCTGCACCAGAATCAATGGAAGCGCCGATAGCCGCCAATGATCCCGAACTGATCAACTTTCTGGGCTTTGGTACGGCGAAATTCAATGCAGACGAGGAAGCGGTCCGGATGGCCTGGGGCAGACCGATGACAACGGACGATTCATCCGAAGGTTCAAGTTGTCATTATCTCAAGCCAGAAGTGGCGGCCGACGTGAAAAACGGTATCGCCTTCATGTTTGAAGAAGAAAGATTTGTGCGTTACGACGTAGAAGATGCATCCCATATGGCGCCGGGAAATTTCAAGGTAGGCGACGCCGCGGACGATGTGAAAGCGGCGTTTGCCGGTCGCATCGAACAAACGCCGCATAAATACCTCAATAAAGGATTCACGCTGACGGTAACGCCGGAGGAAGAGTCGACCGCCCGCCTGATTTTCGAAGTCGACGCGAATGGCAAAGTGATTAACTGGCGTATCGGTATTCCGCCAAATATCTTCTATGTGGAAGGCTGCAGTTGAGCCATTGTTGCGTGCTTCATGCAGGCAGGGTAATCGAGACGATCAGACCACCGCCCTCGCGATTGCTCAATGCAATCCGTCCGCCGTGGGCTTCGATAATTTCCCGAGTCAACGCGAGTCCCAGGCCGGTGCCACTGCGTTTGGTTGAATAAAACGGTACTAGCGCATTGGTCAGTACCGCTTCGGTCATTCCTTTGCCGCGATCAAGTACGTCAATGCAAACGTAATCGGCAATATGTCGAATCGAGAGTTTGACTTCCTGAGGATCCGAATCCGATTCGGCCGCATTTTTCAGCAAATTGATCAAAGCCTGTTCGATTTGCGCGACGTCGAATTGCGCCGACTTTTCCGGCAAGCCGCCTTCGAGTACGAAGGTCATTTGCGAGTTCAGGCGCGAAACAAAAGACGGCCATTGCACACTTTCCAACCTGGGTGCCGGCAGTTTGGCAAAGTGTGCGTAATCGCGAATGAAGCCTTCCAGATGCCGCGCGCGTTCTTCGACGGTGTTGAAGATTTCTTCCAGTCGCTGGTATTGCTGGCGGCGAACCAACTCGGCACCGGAGTGCGCCAGCGATGCAATCGGCGCCAAAGAATTATTGAGTTCATGGCTTAGAATTCGAATGACTTTTTTCCAGGTCTGCACTTCCTGGCGTCGCAATTCGGTCGTGAGTTGCCGCAGCAACATCAATTCATGCGCACGGCCGTTCAAACGGAAAGTACGCCGCGCCAGATGGTAAACCTCTTCGCTATCGCCCTCGCCAACCGAAAACAAACCATCGCCACCGCGCTGGAACGCTTCCTGCAAGGGCATCGCCAGCCCGGCAAACAAACTATCAAGCGTATAGCCTTCCAGTTTTCGGCCTTCGTTCAATAAGCGTCTTGCCGCGATATTCGAATACACGATCGGCCCGGAATCCACTCGAAGGAACATCGCGACCGGCGTGTTCTGTACCATGGTGTCGAGCAGCAACTCGCGTTGCACCAGATTCAAACGCTGGTCGCGCAGTGTGTCGCCCAAATCATTATGGGCTTTGACCAGATCACCGATCTCGTCATCGCTTTGCCAGCGGATTGAAAAGCTGTAATCACTATCGCGATAACTGCCGACCGTGCCGGCGAGCGCACGGAATAAAGATAAATAATTTCGCAACTGGCGTTGCAGCAGGATCAGCGAAAACGGCGTCATGACCAGAATGACGACCAGCGCGGTTAGCCAGTCGGATTTAAATTCATGGCGCAGCCACAAGC
>JAYWIC010000095.1:0-10922 GCA_043789195.1 Arenimonas sp.
TGGTCGAAGGCGCACCGCAAACCGTTAAGGATGCAGTGTCCAAGGCCGACGCCGACAAGTTCAAGAAAGAACTCGAAGCAGCTGGCGCAACTGTCGAACTCAAGTAAGCAATTACTTGCTTTGCCGGCTTGAATTGGCGAGTAAAGGCTGGGAGCGAAAGCTCCCGGCCTTTAGCCGTTAATTTAAACAGCGAGAAATACCGTAAGAAATTTTCACGAGTTGTCAGTCGGAAGTAGCGGGAGAAGGCGTGCTAGTGCCGGCAATACTAGCGATTTCCCACTGACAATTTATTTTTTGTTTTACCCGCTGTTTGGTCGCATGTTGCCAAAGCAACCGAAAACCCACCAGCTCAGAAATTGAGGCGATAGCTCCCATGAACTACTCCTTCACCGAGAAAAAGCGCATCCGTAAAAACTTCGGCAAACGCCGCGATGTTTTGGATGTTCCTTACTTGCTCGCCATTCAGATGGATTCCTACCGTGAATTCCTGCAGGAATTTTCGCCGACAGCCAATCGCGAAGATCGCGGTCTGCATGCCGCGCTGAAATCGGTATTTCCGATCTCTTCCTATTCCGGCAATGCCGCGCTCGAATACGTGAGTTATCGCTTAGGCGATCCTCCATTCGATGAACGCGAATGCCGCAACCGTGGCCTTAGTTACGGTGCGCCTCTGCGCGTGACCGTGCGTTTGGTGATTTACGATCGTGAATCGTCGACCAAAGCCATCAAGTACGTTAAAGAACAAGAAGTCTACATGGGCGAATTGCCGCTGATGACGGGCAATGCCACGTTCATCGTGAACGGCACCGAGCGCGTTATCGTTTCGCAATTGCACCGTTCCCCAGGCGTGTTCTTCGATCACGACCGTGGCAAGACCCATAGTTCGGGCAAATTGCTGTATTCGGCTCGCATCATTCCTTATCGCGGTTCGTGGCTGGATTTCGAATTCGACCCGAAAGATTGCGTCTATACCCGTATCGATCGTCGCCGCAAATTACCGGTCTCGATTTTGTTGCGCGCACTGGGTTACAACAACGAAGAAATGCTCAACATCTTCTTCGACATCAATACTTTCCACATTGCCAATAAAGACAGCGTGGAACTGGAATTGGTGCCAGAGCGCCTGCGCGGCGAAACACTGAACTTCGATTTGGTCGTTGGTGGCAAGGTGATCGTTGAAGCCGGCAAGCGTATTACCGCCCGTCACGTCAAACTGCTCGAACAAGCCAACATCAAGACACTCGAAGTGCCGGATGAATACTTGATTGGCCGCATTTTGTCGCACGACGTTGTCGATACCAAAACTGGCGAATTGCTGGCAACCGCCAATGACGAACTCAATGACACTTCATTGGTGAAATTGCGTAAAGCAGGCATTGCCCAAATCGGCACCTTGTGGGTGAATGATCTGGACCGAGGTCCTTACATTTCCAACACTTTGCGCATCGATCCAAGCAAGACCCAGCTCGAAGCACTGGTCGAAATCTATCGCATGATGCGTCCAGGCGAGCCGCCAACCAAAGAAGCTGCGTTGAACTTGTTCTATAACCTGTTCTTCACCTTCGAGCGTTATGACTTGTCGAACGTCGGCCGCATGAAGTTCAACCGTCGCGTCGGCCGCACGGAAGTCACCGGTGCATCGGTGTTGTTCGATCACAAATATTTCAGCACCCGCAACGACGAAAATTCGAAGAACCTCGTCAGAGAACGTGGTGAAACTTCCGATATCCTCGAAGTGATCAAGACCCTTTGCGAAATCCGCAATGGCCGTGGTCAGGTGGATGATATTGATAACCTGGGTAATCGCCGAGTTCGCTCGGTCGGTGAAATGGCAGAAAACGTATTCCGCGTCGGCCTAGTCCGCGTGGAACGTGCAGTGAAAGAACGTTTGTCCCTGGCTGAATCGGAAGGCCTGACTCCGCAAGAATTGATTAATGCCAAACCTGTTGCGGCAGCGATCAAGGAATTCTTCGGTTCCTCGCAACTTTCGCAGTTTATGGATCAAAACAATCCCTTGTCCGAAGTCACCCACAAGCGCCGCGTCTCGGCACTTGGCCCGGGTGGTTTGACTCGCGAACGCGCCGGCTTTGAAGTGCGCGACGTGCATCCAACCCATTACGGCCGTGTCTGTACGATTGAAACGCCGGAAGGTCCAAACATTGGTCTTATCAACTCGCTCGCGGTCTATGCGCGTTCGAATAAATACGGCTTCCTGGAAACCCCGTTCCGTAAAGTGGTTGACGGCAAAGTCACCGAGCAAGTGGAATTCCTGTCGGCGATTGAAGAAGACGGTAAAGCGATTGCGCAGGCAAACGCCGAACTGAATTCCGATGGTAGTTTCAAAGCTTCGTTCGTGCCATGCCGTTTCGACAGTGAAACCTTGCTCAAACCACCATCAGAAATCCATTACATGGACGTTTCGCCGATGCAATCGGTGTCGGTCGCAGCAGCACTGGTCCCATTCATCGAGCACGACGATGCCAACCGCGCCCTGATGGGTGCGAACATGCAGCGTCAAGCCGTGCCAACATTGCGTTCGCAAAAACCACTGGTCGGTACCGGTATTGAACGTGCGGTTGCACGTGACTCCGGTGTGACCGTGAATGCATTGCGCGGCGGCGTCATCGATCAAATCGATGCTGGCCGTATCGTGGTGCGCGTGAACGAAAAAGAACTGCGCCAGGCAGAAGGCAATAACGACGCTGGCGTCGATATCTACACACTCGTGAAATACACCCGTTCCAATCAAAACACCTGTATCAACCAGCGTCCGCTGGTTCGCGTGGGTGACAAGATTGAACGTGGCGACGTGCTGGCTGATGGTCCATCCACCGATATCGGTGAATTGGCCCTGGGTCAAAACATGTTGATCGCTTTCATGCCGTGGAACGGCTACAACTTCGAAGACTCCATCTTGTTGTCCGAGCGCGTAGTTGAAGAAGATCGCTATACAACAATTCACATCGAAGAACTGACCTGCGTTGCCCGCGACACGAAATTGGGGCCGGAAGAAATTTCTGCCGATATTCCGAATGTGTCCGAGCAAGCTCTGGGCCGTCTGGATGAATCGGGCGTGGTCTATATCGGTGCCGAAGTTCGCGCCGGTGACATCATGGTCGGTAAAGTCACTCCGAAGGGCGAAAGCCAATTGACGCCGGAAGAAAAACTCCTGCGCGCCATCTTCGGTGAAAAAGCCTCGGACGTGAAAGATAGCTCGCTGCGCGTGCCACCCGGCATGGACGGTACCGTTATCGACGTTCAGGTCTTTACCCGCGACGGTATCGAAAAAGACAAGCGTGCTCGTCAAATCGAAGAAACCGAAATCAAGCGCGTCAAGAAAGACTTCGACGACCAATTCCGTATTCTGGAAGCGGCGATTTATTCGCGTCTGCGTGGCCAGCTGATCGGTAAGCCGGCCAATGGCGGCGCGAACCTGAAAAAAGGCGATGCAATCACGAGTGAATACCTCGACACCCTGACTAAAAACGAGTGGTTCGCCATTCGCATGAAGGATGAAGACGCGTCTGACAACATCGAAAAAGCGCAAAAACAAATCGAAGCCCACAAGGCCGAGTTTGATAAACGCTTTACCGACAAGCGCGCGAAAATCACCCAAGGTGATGATCTGGCTCCCGGCGTGCTGAAAATGGTCAAAGTGTATTTGGCCGTTAAGCGTCGTATCCAGCCGGGTGACAAAATGGCCGGACGTCACGGTAACAAAGGTGTGGTTTCAACGATCGTACCGGTGCAGGACATGCCTTATATGGCTGACGGCACCACCGCTGACATCGTGCTGAATCCGCTCGGCGTTCCAAGCCGGATGAACATCGGTCAGGTACTCGAAGTTCACTTAGGCTGGGCCGCGAAAGGTTTAGGCAAGAAAATTCAACGTATGCTCGAGGCGCAACAAAAAGTGGCCGAGCTGCGCGAATTCCTCGACAAGATTTACAACCATGACAAGAAGCTGATGGGCGTTCGCGTTGATCTTGAAAAGTTCAGCGATAAAGAACTGCTGCGTTTAGCCGGTAACTTGACCGATGGCGTGCCAATGGCGACCCCGGTGTTTGATGGTGCCTCGGAAGAGGAAATCAAATCGATGCTGACACTGGCCGATTTGCCAACTTCCGGCCAAACCATTTTGCACGATGGCCGTACGGGTGAACCGTTCGATCGTCCGGTAACGGTGGGTTACATGCACATGCTCAAACTCAACCACTTGGTGGATGACAAGATGCACGCGCGTTCAACCGGTCCGTACTCGTTGGTCACACAGCAACCGCTCGGCGGCAAAGCACAATTCGGTGGTCAACGCTTCGGTGAAATGGAAGTCTGGGCACTTGAAGCGTACGGCGCGGCTTACACCTTGCAGGAAATGTTGACGGTGAAATCCGATGACGTGCAAGGCCGTAACCAGATGTATAAAAACATTGTGGACGGAGAGCACGAAATGGTCGCCGGCATGCCGGAATCTTTCAATGTGTTGGTCAAGGAAATTCGCTCGCTCGCTATCAATATCGAGTTAGACGAAAAATAATCGGCGCTGAGAACTGGAGTGAAGGGTCGTTGAAAAGCGATCCTTCCAATCAAGGAGTTTGTAATGAAAGATTTATTAAACCTGTTCAACCAGCAGCGTCAACCGCTGGATTTTGATGGTATCAAGATTGGTCTGGCATCGCCTGACCTGATTCGCTCGTGGTCGTTCGGTGAAGTCAAAAAACCGGAAACCATCAACTATCGTACCTTTAAGCCTGAACGTGACGGCCTTTTTTGCGCCGCCGTATTCGGTCCAATTAAAGATTACGAATGCTTGTGCGGCAAATACAAGCGCATGAAACATCGCGGCGTTGTCTGCGAAAAATGCGGCACCGAAGTGACGTTGACCAAAGTCCGTCGTGAACGCATGGGCCATATCGAATTGGCTTCGCCGACCGCACACATCTGGTTCCTCAAATCACTGCCATCGCGTATTGGTTTGATGCTGGATATGACCCTGCGTGACATCGAACGCATTCTTTATTTCGAAGCCTTCGTCGTAATCGAACCGGGGTTGACCACACTTGAACGTGGACAGTTATTGACTGAAGAACAGTTCATGACCGCGCGTCAGGAATTTGGTGAAGATTTCGACGCCCTGATGGGTGCCGAAGCCGTTCATCATTTACTGCGTACGATCGATCTTCAATCGGAACTGGTTCGTCTGAAAGAAGAAATCGCCTCGACCAATTCGGAAACCAAGCTGAAGCGTTTGACCAAACGCATCAAGCTGGTTGAAGCCTTCCTGGAATCGGGCAATCGCCCAGAATGGATGGTATTGACCGTATTGCCAGTGCTGCCACCGGATTTGCGTCCATTGGTGCCATTGGATGGCGGCCGCTTTGCGACTTCCGATCTGAACGATCTTTATCGTCGTGTTATCAACCGTAATAATCGTCTGAAGCGTTTGCTGGAATTGAGCGCGCCGGACATTATCGTGCGCAACGAAAAACGCATGCTGCAAGAATCGGTCGATGCCCTGATGGACAACGGCCGTCGCGGTCGCGCCATCACCGGTACCAACAAGCGCCCTCTGAAATCCTTGGCCGACATGATCAAGGGTAAGCAAGGCCGTTTCCGTCAAAACTTGCTCGGCAAGCGCGTCGATTACTCCGGCCGTTCGGTCATCGTGGTCGGTCCAACCCTGCGTCTGCACGAATGCGGCCTGCCGAAGAAAATGGCGCTGGAATTATTCAAGCCTTTCATCTTTGCAAAACTGCAACGCCGTGGCCTCGCAACTACCATAAAAGCCGCCAAGAAATTGGTTGAGCGCGAAGAAGCACAAGTCTGGGACATCCTGGAAGAAGTGATTCGCGAACATCCGGTCTTATTGAACCGCGCACCAACGCTTCACCGTCTCGGCATTCAAGCCTTTGAACCGGTGTTGATTGAAGGTAAAGCGATTCAATTGCATCCGCTGGTGTGTACCGCATTCAACGCCGACTTCGACGGTGACCAAATGGCGGTCCACGTTCCATTGTCTTTGGAAGCACAACTCGAGGCCCGCGCCTTGATGATGTCGACCAACAATATTCTGTCGCCAGCCAACGGCGAGCCGATTATTGTGCCAACGCAAGACGTCGTGTTGGGTCTTTACTACATGACCCGCGCGCTGGAAAACAAGAAAGGCGAGGGCATGGTATTTGCCAACATCAATGAAGTTCGCCGTGCCTACGACAACCGCGTCGTAGAATTGCATGCGAAAGTCAAAGTACGTTTGCCGATTACCGAAGTGGATGAAAATGGTGTTGTCAGTAATCGCACCGCGATTGTTGATACCACGATTGGTCGCGCGTTGCTGGCCGACATCATTCCCGAAGGTCTGCCGTACTCATTTATCAATACCGAGCTGACCAAGAAAAACATCAGCCGCCTGATCAATACTTGCTACCGCATGTTGGGTCTGAAGCATACTGTCGTCTTCGCCGATCAATTGATGTACACCGGTTTTGCTTACGCAACTCGTGCTGGTGTCTCGATTGGTATCGATGACATGATTATTCCGACCGAGAAAAAAGGCATTCTTGGCGAAGCCGAGAAACAAGTGCTGGAAATTCAGGAGCAATATCAGTCTGGTTTGGTCACCGCCGGCGAACGTTACAACAAGGTTGTCGATATCTGGTCACGTACCAATGAACTGGTGGCGAAAGCCATGATGGATGCGATCGGTACCGAAAAAGTCGAAAACGCCAAAGGCGAAATGGTCGCGCAGAAATCGATGAACTCGGTTTACATCATGGCCGACTCCGGTGCCCGTGGTTCGCAAGCCCAGATTCGTCAGTTGGCCGGTATGCGTGGCTTGATGGCGAAACCCGATGGTTCGATTATCGAAACGCCGATCACCGCTAACTTCCGCGAAGGTCTGAACGTTCTTCAGTACTTCATCTCGACCCACGGTGCACGTAAAGGTCTCGCCGATACGGCACTGAAAACCGCCAACTCGGGTTATTTGACCCGTCGTTTGGTCGACGTGGCACAAGACATGGTCGTTACCGAAGTCGATTGTGGTACCCATCAAGGTCTGACCATGACGCCGATCGTTGAAGGCGGCGATGTGGTTGAGCCGTTGCGCGATCGCGTTTTGGGCCGCATGGTAGCAGAAGACGTTTATCTACCAGGCAATGATGCCGACCCAATCGTTACCCGCAATACCTTGCTCGATGAAACATGGGTCGACAAGCTGGAAGTCGCCGGCGTCCAGTCGATTCTGGTGCGTTCCTCGATCACTTGTGAAAACACCTTCGGTGTTTGCGCTTACTGTTACGGTCGTGACCTCGGTCGCGGTCATCTGGTCAACCAAGGTGAAGCTGTCGGCGTCATTGCCGCCCAGTCGATTGGTGAGCCAGGTACACAGCTGACCATGCGTACCTTCCATATCGGTGGTGCCGCATCTCGTGCCGCCGCTATCGATAACATCACAGTCAAAACCACCGGCCACGTCAAGTTCAATAACTTGAAGTTCGTACAACACGACAAAGGTCATCTGGTCGCGGTATCGCGTTCGGGTGAATTGTCGGTGCTCGATTTGACCGGTCGTGAGCGTGAACGCTACAAGCTGACCTACGGTGCCGTGATCAACGTGAAAGATGGCGAAGCAGTGAAAGCGGGTCAAACCGTCGTCAACTGGGATCCGCATAATCACCCAATCGTTTCTGAAGTAGCCGGTTTCGTGCGCTTCGTCGATTTCGTAGAAGGTATCACCGTTGTCGAGAAAACCGATGACCTGACCGGTTTGGCCTCGCGTGAAATTACCGATCCAAAACGTCGTGGTTCGATGGGTAAAGATTTGCGCCCCATCGTCCGCATCGTGGACAAGAACGGCAAAGATCTGAACATTCCGGGCACCGATCTGCCTGCGCAATACCTGCTGCCACCGCGTTCCGTGGTGAATCTGCTCGATGGTGCACCGGTAGGCGTGGGCGACGTGGTCACGAAAGTGCCTCAAGAAGCCTCGAAAACCCGTGATATCACCGGTGGTTTGCCGCGCGTTGCCGACTTGTTCGAAGCACGTAAGCCGAAAGACCCTGCTGTTTTGGCAGAAGTTTCCGGTTTGATCAGCTTCGGTAAGGACACCAAGGGCAAGCAACGTTTGATCATCCGCGACAATGACGGCAATGAGCACGAAGAGCTGATTCCGAAATATCGTCAAATCATCGTGTTTGAAGGCGAGCATATCGAGAAAGGCGAAACCGTCGTTGACGGTGAGCCCAATCCGCAAGACATCTTGCGTCTGCTCGGCGTCGAGCCTTTGGCCGCCTATTTGGTCAAGGAAATTCAAGACGTTTACCGCTTGCAAGGCGTGAAAATCAACGATAAGCACATTGAAACGATTACTCGTCAAATGCTGCGTAAAGTGGAAATCACTGATGCCGGCAGCACCCGTTACATGAATGGCGAGCAAGTCGAGCGTGTTCGTTTGTTGGAAGAAAACGCAAAAATGATCGCCCGCAACGAAATTCCGGCTAAGTATGATCCGGTGTTGCTGGGAATCACCAAGGCGTCGCTGGCAACCGAAAGCTTCATTTCGGCCGCTTCCTTCCAGGAAACCACCCGCGTGCTGACCGAGGCTGCCGTCCGCGGTACCCGCGACAGCCTGCGTGGCCTGAAAGAAAACGTGATCGTCGGTCGTTTGATCCCGGCCGGTACCGGTTTGGCTTATCACACTGCGCGTCGACGCAAAGAGAATGAGCTGAGCGAAGCCGACTTAAACACGCTGCACGCGGTTTCGGCACCCGCCGAAGTCGCTACCGCACCTGCTGCCGAGGCTGCCGATTCTTCAGAAAGCTAAGCTTTGAGCGTTGGCGGCCCGCGGAAGGCCGGCCACATTCGAAAAGAGGGACCAAGGATGGTCCCTCGTGTTCGATTCACGGATGATTGAATGCTAATTCAATGGTTTTGGCTGTCTGTCGCGTTGACAGAGTTGCTATTTCCAGAGTAAAATCCCGCTCCTTAGTGGGTACCTATCAATTGGCTGCGGTTTGGGCCGATTTCTTTTTCACTCTAAGTTTCATTTAAACACCCAGGATTCGTAACGCATGGCGACGATCAATCAGCTGGTACGCACACCGCGTCAGCCTTTCAAATACAAGAGCACATCACCTGCTCTTGCCAATTGCCCGCAACGTCGTGGTGTGTGCACTCGCGTGTACACCACTACGCCGAAGAAACCGAACTCGGCGCTCCGCAAGGTGGCCAAAGTTCGTTTGACCAACGGCTTTGAAATCATCTCTTACATTGGTGGTGAAGGTCACAACCTGCAAGAACATAGTGTCGTGTTGATCCGCGGCGGTCGTGTGAAAGACTTGCCGGGTGTGCGTTATCACACAGTGCGTGGTTCGCTTGATGCCTCCGGCGTCGCCAAGCGTCGCCAAAGTCGTTCGAAGTACGGCGCCAAGCGCCCGAAATCCTAATTTAAAGGCAGGATTTTCAAATGTCTCGTAAAGGTTCTCCCGGTACCCGTTCGGTTCTTCCAGATCCGAAACACAGCAGCGAAATGGTTGCCCGTTTCATCAATATGGTGATGAAGAGCGGCAAGAAATCGATCGCTGAAAACATCGTCTATGGTGCAATGGATGTCATTGGCCAAAAGAATGCCGATACCCTCGGTTTAGTCGAAAAAGCACTCGGCAATGTCGCACCTGCGGTGGAAGTAAAATCCCGTCGTGTTGGTGGCGCTACATATCAAGTGCCAGTTGAAGTTCGCTCGTCGCGTCGTCAAGCCCTCGCCATGCGTTGGGTGATTGAATCGGCACGTAAGCGTGGCGAAAACTCGATGCCCCGCAAATTAGCCGCTGAATTGCTCGAAGCCTCGGAAAACCGTGGCGGCGCAGTCAAGAAGCGCGAAGAAACACACCGCATGGCAGAAGCTAATAAAGCCTTCTCGCATTTTCGCTGGTAATAAAGTAGAGAGGGATCTCCCGTGGCACGTACGACCCCCATTGATAGATATCGCAACTTCGGCATCATGGCTCACATTGATGCTGGCAAAACCACGACCACAGAACGCATTCTGTTTTACACCGGCGTCAATCACAAGATTGGTGAGGTGCATAACGGCGCAGCGACCATGGACTGGATGGAGCAAGAGCAAGAGCGCGGCATTACGATTACTTCCGCTGCTACGACCTGTTTCTGGTCAGGTATGGACAAGTCGATGCAGCAGCATCGCTTCAACATCATCGATACCCCGGGACACGTTGACTTCACCATCGAAGTAGAGCGCAGCTTGCGCGTGCTCGACGGCGCGGTGTTCGTGCTTTGTGCGGTCGGTGGCGTTCAGCCGCAGTCGGAAACCGTTTGGCGTCAAGCGACCAAATACAGTGTTCCGCGCCTGGCTTTCGTCAACAAGATGGACCGTACCGGTGCCAACTTCTTCAAGGTTGTTGAGCAATTAAAAACACGCCTGGGTGCAAGCCCGGTGCCGATGCAATTGCCAATCGGCGCTGAAGAAAATTTTGAAGGCGTTGTCGATCTTTTGAAAATGAAATCGATCGTGTGGGATATGGCTAATCAAGGCACATCCTTCACCTATGCCGAAGTTCCGGATGAGATGTTGGAGCAAGCCAAGGCTGCGCGTGAATACATGGTCGAGTCGGCTGCCGAAGCCAACGAAGACATGATGAACAAATATCTGGAAGACGGCGAATTGTCGGAAGCCGACATCATCGAAGGTATTCGTTTGCGTACGCTGGTCTGCGACATCATTCCGATGTTCTGCGGCACCGCGTTCAAGAACAAAGGCGTTCAAGCCATGCTTGATGCCGTCGTTCATTACTTGCCTGCTCCTTCCGACCGTCCACCGGTCAAGGGCATTGACGAGAATGAAAAAGAAGATACCCGTGGTTCCGGCGACAAAGATCCGTTCTCGGCACTAGCGTTCAAGATCATGA
>JAYWIC010000096.1:0-3050 GCA_043789195.1 Arenimonas sp.
CTTCGACATGATACTCGGCACGGATGGCAATGACCAACACTCACCAAACAACGTTGCCCATACGATTAAAATTCCGGTATTGCTGGCGGCGGGTGACATGGACTTCATAGCACCTCTGGCCCACACCAAAAAAATGCAGGCAGCACTGCAAAGAAATCGCATTCCGGTAGAAACCGTAATCTATCCCAAAGAAGGACACGGCAATTACCTGATGGTCAACAAACTGGATTTCGCCGAGCGTCTGCTGACTTTTCTGGATCGGCACATAGGTTCGCAAAAAACACCAAATAACTGACGGAAAAAGCGGCTTGATGCTCGCCTGGGAAAAGCATGACTTTGATATCCGTAATATTGGCATATCAGAGTCATACTTCAATCACCTAACAATCAAATCATTTAGCCGTTTCCAGCATAAAAATTTAACTACGACTTAACGGCTCTGGCAAATGGCCAGTATTCAAAAGATTTCAGGTACTGATATGCCGGAGTTTACTTCCTGCATTGAACTAACGCCGACAGCAGGGGTATAAAGGCAACACAGTCTCTGACCATCGCCTTCATGAAAAAACAATTCACCTTCGGGCCTTGGCAATTAAGCAGCAATACCACCGCTTTGTTGGTCGCCATATTTCTGTTGGTAACCGCCAATCTGGCTTTTTGGAAAAATTATTTTTCCATCATGCCAGTGCACGATATGTCGAGCCTGATATTTGCAGCGGCAATCGCCAGCATTATCACCGGTCTTATTGGCATGGTATTCGGCCTCTTCGGTTTCAAGTATGTCCTGAAACCTGCATTTTCATTGCTGGCGATACTGGCAGCAGGCGCCGCTTATTTCATGGATCGCTATGGCGTTGTTGTCGACCGCCACGCACTGCAGAGCGTGTTTGAAACTGATATCCGTGAAGGGAGCGAATGGCTGTCCTGGCGCATGCTGATCTATTTTTTATTGATCGCGGGTATACCGATACTTTTTTTATGGCGCACCGATGTCCAATTTCGGCCATGGCCACGTGAATTGCTGGCGCGGCTGGGGTATTTCGGTCTTTGCTTTGCCATGATTTTGTTGCCGGCCGGCATGATGTATCAGTCCATTGCCTCCCTTGCCCGCAATCATCCGGAAATTCGCCACCAGATAAATCCGTATAACGTGTTGATGGCGGGTCGCAATTATTTATCCCATAGCGTGAACATTGCGCCCGATAAAATCACAGAGATGGGCATCGATGCCAAGAAGGGCGCCTTTTACAACAGCAAGAAACCCAAGCTGCTGGTGATCGTCATCGGCGAGTCGGCACGTGCCGAAAGTTTCAGTCTCAATGGCTATGCGCGCCAAACCAATCCGCTGCTGGGCAAGCGCGACCTCTTCAATTTCAGTAACGTCAGTTCCTGCGGCACCAATACGGCGACATCATTGCCCTGCATGTTCTCCAATCTTGGCCGCGATGGCTACGATGAAAAACAGGCCAGCGGGCAGGAAAATCTGGTCGATGTCATTCGCCACTCGGGATTGTTTCTGGAATGGGAAGACAACAACACCGGCAGCAAGGGTATTGCCAATCGCATCGAAGAAGCCGACATGTCGACGCTGGAAAGCGCCAGTCGCCTTTGTTCCGAGAAAGGCTGTTATGACGCTATCTTTTTCAAACATCTGGAAGACGAATTCCAGGATCATCCTGGCAACATGGTGCTGGTCTTCCATCAAATCGGCAGCCACGGTCCGGCCTACTACGAACGCTACCCGAAAGAGTTCGAAAAATTCAAACCCGCCTGTCACACCGGCGAACTGCAGGACTGCACGCGCGAAGAAGTCCTGAATGCCTACGACAATACGATCTTGTACACCGACTTCGTTCTGGACGGCATCATCCAGCGATTGCAGGAAAGACAGGATAGCCACGATGTCGCCATGCTTTATGTGTCCGATCACGGCGAATCCACCGGCGAGAAAGGCCTTTATTTGCACGGCACGCCTTATCTCATTGCCCCTTCCCAGCAGACACATGTGCCGATGCTGTTATGGGCTTCCAGGGGCTTCCTGAAAGACAGGGGAACCCAGTCAAGCTGTTTACGTTCGCAACTGGCCAATACCTATTCGCACGATAATTTTTTCCACTCGGTACTGGGTTTGCTGGATTTAAAAACCGCTGTCTACGATAAAAACCGGGACATATTCAGTCGCTGCGAGTCGAATATCTGAAGCCGGCGCACCCTCGTATACCCTACGGCTCTGATGGCCAACGAGCTCGACTTTGCCGAACGCCTGTTGAATTTTCTTGACAGGAATATCGGGTCGAAACAAGCTCCGTCAAATTAAATTGCGGCCAATCATGCGACTTCCCCGATAACTGGCCATTTCCCTGGGCTACATGGTGGAAATCTGGCATCCAAGGGTGCCAGAATGCGGAAACCAGCAGCTTGAGGGAGCCGCGCGATGGACGTTGCCAGCGAAAAAACGGGGGCGTTGACAATCCGACCAATCAACTCTGCACAAGAGTTGGAGGCAGTAGCCCAGCTACGCTATCAGGTATATGTCAACGAATTGGGTCGCAGGCCTATTGGTCTCGATGACGACCTGCAAAGACTCGTGGATCCCGAAGATGCCTATTCGATTGTTCTGGCCGCTTTCGACGACGACAAGATGGTGGGTACGTTTCGTATCACACCTGCAGACAAGCTCGATGACGACAGTAGCTGGCGTGAACTTTACGACAACGGCATGTTTCCGGTTGAAGCACCGCTGCAGTATATTTTTTCACGCATGATTGCCACCAATGACTATCGCGATAAAGGTCTTGCCTCGGCTTTTTTCAAAGCTTCATTCGATTGCATTCGCCAGACAGGCGGCGAACTGGCTTTTCTGCATTGTCCTTCGCATCTGGTGTCTTTGTACGAGGTCATGGGATTTCGCCGATACAAATCCGGCTTCGTACACGAGGAAGCCGGCTTCCGAATTCCGATGGTGATGATCACCGGCGATTGGGGACATTTTGAAGCGGTGAAATCTCCCCTGCTTTCGCAAGTCATGCAATACCCGCCGAATGTCAGTC
>JAYWIC010000097.1:0-43773 GCA_043789195.1 Arenimonas sp.
GGCATTCGCTACAACATTATTCCCGATGAAGTGGAATTGATCGGCACCATCCGCACCTTCGACGAAGGCATGCGGCAAAAAGTATTTACCGAACTGAAAAACATCGCCGCCAATGTCGCCGAAGCCCACGGTGCGACGGTGGTAAGCGAAGTGCCCGATACTACCGGCAATCCTTCGATGGTGAATAACCCGGCATTGACCACGCGCAGCGTGCCGAGCCTGATCAAAGCTGCCGGCGCCGAAAACGTGGTGAACATGTCACTGGTCATGGCCGCGGAAGATTTTTCCTATTTCGCCAATGAAGTGCCCGGGTTCTACTTCTTTGTCGGCACCACGCCTAAGGGGCAGGATGCCAGCATGGCGGCGAGCAATCATTCCCCGCAATTTTTTCTCGATGAATCGGCATTGAAAGTCGGCACCCGCGGCCTGTTTCAAGTCGCGCTGGATTACCTCAATAAAACGCCATGAACACGATCGATAATTCCAGTCTCGGAAAAACCGTCAGTTATGTCGGGCAATACGATGCCGGACTTTTGTATCCGATTCCTCGCGCGGAAAAACGTTCGGAAATCGGTATCGAAACCCCGCTGCCTTTTTCCGGCGTGGACATCTGGAATGCCTACGAATTCAGCTGGCTCGACAGTCGCGGCAAACCGAAAGTCGCGCTGATTGAATTTCGCGTCCCGGCGACATCGCCGAACATCATCGAATCCAAAAGTTTCAAGTTGTATCTCAACAGTTATATGCAAACGCGATTTGCCGACACCGAAGTCCTGCGTCAGCAAATGGCAAAGGATTTATCGCTGGCTGCCGGTGCCAATGTCAGCGTCATGCTGGTGACGGTCAATGCCGTGGCCAATGCCGATATCGAAGTGCTTCAAGGTATCCTGATTGACGATTTGCCGGTCGACATTACAAGCTACGGCCCGCCCAATGCCAAGTATCTGAAAGCCGATACCGATATCGTCACTGACGAAATTCTGGTGTCGCATTTGCTCAAATCCAATTGCCCGGTTACCGGGCAGCCTGACTGGGCCAGCGTGCAAATCAGTTATCGCGGACCGCGACTGGATCGCGATGGTTTGTTGCGCTATCTGATTTCCTATCGCGAACACAATGAGTTCCATGAGCAATGCGTCGAACGGATATTCGTCGACATCCAGCGCCTGTGTTCACCGCAACGCCTGTCGGTGTATGCTCGCTACACGCGACGCGGCGGCCTGGACATCAATCCATTCCGCGCTACGCACGGGCTGCCGAACCCCGGCAATCCACGTACCGCAAGACAGTAATTACGGGAGTCATTATGCGATTGTTATATTTGTCCGGTTTGGCGTGCCTGCTTGTTTTTTCCCTCAGCGCCTGCAAACCCGATACGGCCGACAATAAAGCTGCCACTCCGGCTGAAAAAACAGTGGCGAAAACTGAACCTGCCGAAAAAAAATCGGGGGGTTTGTTCGGAGGCATTTTTTCAAACGAGCCAAAACCGGCGGCGCTGGATTTGGGTGAATTCAAATTACTCGAAGTGAATTTGGGCACCGCCGTCGATTCCGATAATCTCGTCGTCAATCCAAAAATGCAGTTTGGCAGCAAGGATAAAATCTACGCCAGCGTACTCAGTAGCGGAAAACACCAGGGTCTGACCATCAAAGCCAAGTGGACCGCGCCCGATGGCAGCTTGGTGGCGGAAACCGAACAAGCCCTGGTGCCCACCAATGGCACCGTGAGCACCTTCAGCATCAGCCATGATCAGCCTTGGCCAGTCGGCACCTATTCACTGGATATCATGCTCAATGGTTTAGTTCAGCGTACAGTTAGTTTCGAGGTCAAATAAGCGCTTTGCCGCATTGCGGCTTAACCCGGTCAGCGCTATGGTGCTCATCCGCCCTGCAAATCACACGGTATCGTGTTGATATTGGGCGTGCTTCTTTAGGAGAGCATCATGAGTGGCGACAAGCCGAAAGCAGATTTTTCCGGTGTGACCGGTGGCGTTAAATCTACTGCACCGATTACCAAGAAAGCAGATTTTTCCGGCGTGACCGGTGGTGTGCAGAGTACCGCGCCAATTACCGCCCCCGAACACACCATCTATGTCGTGAAAAAAGGCGACACGCTATCGAAAATTGCCAAGGACCATTACGGCAAATCGAGCAAATACCACGCCATTTTCAACGCGAACAAAGACATCCTGAAAGACCCCGATCACATCTATCCGGGCCAGGAACTGAAATTACCGAAACTCACCGATTAAGCGACGCCCCATTTTGGAGAACACCATGTCTGTAACAAACAAAATTTTTATTGCTGCCAGTCTCATGCTCGCACTGAGTGCCTGCAAAAAAGAGGAGCCGGTAGTCGTTACACCTGCACCGGCACCTGTGGTACTTCAACCTGCCGTAGCACCAACACCTGCTGCCGTGACGGTGACCGCTGTCTATTTGGGCACTAGCGTTGGAGCCGATCAAAAGGTAACGACGTCATCGACAACTTTCGGTACCAAGGATGTCATCTATGCCGCCATCGACACTCAAAATGCAGCGAAAGATGTTTTCCTGAATGCGAAGTGGACCTATCAGGATGGCCAGGTCGTGCATGAAGAAGGCACGCAAATTTCACCTGAAGGCAATGCCACCACCAACTTTAAGTTGGCCAGCAGCACACCGTGGCCTACCGGCAAATACAAGGTGGAAGTTTCCGTGAACAATACACCGGCAAAAACGGTGGATTTTGAAATCAAATAAGGTTTCGTAATTATGTAATTACAAAAACGGCGTGTTTTCGACACGCCGTTTTTTTGTCTGCGTTATCATGACTGCATGAGCCATCCCTGCCAACAATGTGGTGCCTGCTGTGCAGCATTTCGCGTCGCTTTCTATTGGGCCGAAGCGCAGCCGGAAAACCCCGATGGCGTACCGGCCGAATTGGCACTGGAAACCCGTCCCAATATGCTGGCGATGCGGGGCACCGATGGCCCGGATATTCGCTGTGTCGCCTTGCAGGGAAAAATCGGCGAGCAGGTGCATTGCACCATTTATCCGCAACGTCCTTCACCCTGTCGCGATTTGAAAGCCAGTTACGAAAACGGTGAGCACAGCCGACAATGCGACAGTGCGCGTGCGAAATATGATTTGCTGCCATTGATGCCGGAAATCTGGTTGACGAACTAATTGAACCCGTTGGAGGGCGGTCAGGCCCGAATAATCACAAACCATTTGGGCCTGACAGCCCTCCCGCGGATTTGTCGCTACAATTGTTTACTGACTATACGAGCTAACCAATGAAGCACACCTCCACCCAGCACGCGCCCTCCTACTACGCCGCCACCTCCAACCAGCAACCAGAAAGGCAGGCATTACAGGGCGATATCGACGCGGATATCTGTATCGTCGGCGCCGGCTACACCGGCTTGTCGGCCGGCCTGCATTTGGCCGAAGCGGGCTTCAAGGTGGTCATTGTCGAATCGGCAAAAATCGCCTGGGGTGCGTCGGGCCGCAATGGCGGACAACTCGTGCACAGTTATTCGCGCGATATGGATGTGATCGAAGCGCGCCACGGTAAAGACACCGCGAAAGCATTGGGCGGCATGGCGTTTGAAGGGGCGCAAATCATCCGCGAACGCATCGAAAAATATAATATTCAATGCGATCTTAAAAACGGCGGCATCTACGCGGCAAAAACACGCAGAAAAATTCACGATCTCGAAGCCCATAAAAAACTGTGGGAAGCCTACGGCAACGATCAACTCAGCCTGCACGATAAAAACGAGATACCGCGCTTTATCAACACCGATAGCTACGAAGCAATTCTGGTCGATAAAAGCGGCGGCCATTTCCATTCGATGAATCTGGCATTGGGCGAGGCCACCGCGCTCGAAAGTCTGGGCGGCGTGATATACGAAAATTCCCGTGTGGTAAAAATCGAACGCGGCAGCAAGGCGGTCGTACGTACCGAATCGGGGTCGGTCAAGGCGAACTTTGTCATCGTTGCCTGCAACGCCTATATCGGCGATCTGGAACCGGCGCTATCGCAAAAAACCATGCCCTGCGGCACACAGGTTGTGGCGACCGAGCCACTCGGCGAAAAGTGGAAGGATATTATTCCGTCCGATTATTGCGTCGAGGACAATAATTTCCTGCTCGATTATTACCGCCTGACCGGCGACCGGCGTTTGTTGTTCGGCGGTGGCGTGATCTATGGTGCCCGCGATCCAAAACACGTTGAATCAATCATCCGCCCGAATCTGGAAAAAACCTTTCCGCAATTGCGTGGCGTCAACATCGATTTCGGTTGGACCGGCAATTTTTCGCTGACGCTGTCGCGGCTGCCGCAAGTGGGCCGCCTATCTGACAATATTTATTATTCGCAGGGTTGCTCGGGGCACGGTATTACCTTTACCCACTTGATTGGCCGGGTGTTATCGGAAGCCATCCGCGGGCAAGCAGAGCGTTTTTCCGCTTTCGAACAACTGCCGCATTATCCGTTTCCCGGCGGTCGCGCTTTCCGGATTCCCTTCACTGCTCTTGGCGCTTGGTGGTACAACCTGCGCGACAAACTGGGCGTCTAAATTACGGATTTATCGGTGTATCAACATGGTCGCCGGTACCGATCCGCAACCAGCGCTCGGCCTCCTGAACACTGCCGAATACCCTGCCGGCAATACCGCGTTCCATGGCAAGAATTTCACCGACTTCCGCTATCGGCAAGTCTTCCACAAACGCATCCACATAAGCCACGCGAATATTTTTAAAGCCCAGGGCGATGATACTGTCGATCATCAGGGTCATGTTTCGTTCGCCCTTGTAACGACCAAGGCGTTCCAGAACCAGTAAATTTTTCGTGCCGCGCAGATGGCATCGCTCAGCAATGGCAGTCCAGTACGCCATGCTGATCTCGAAGTTATCATCAGGGCCACTGACTTCGGCATAGAGATAGCCACTGCGATCTTCAAATACTAATTCGGTGTTTTCGGGAAGCGTATGCAAGGCAAACTCGATCAGAGCGGGGGGAACCGCTAGTTTACCGTTTCCCGCATCCGTTCTCCCAAGTAGACCCGTATTCCGAATGGCATGAAAACAGGAGTAAAGTATTTGTCACCGCCCGGGCCAGAGTCGATGCCAAATTTCTATCAACAAACATTGATCTGGCAGAAAGAAACCATGGCCGCCGCCGGCAGTGATGTCACGACGATCATCCATCTGTATTGTAAATTCCTGGCGCAGCAGGACATTCACTTGTGTCGCGCCAATGTTGCCCTGATGACCCTGCATCCGCAAATCGAAGCCATTCGGTTTGTCTGGTACAACACCGTCATCACGCCGGACCCAGTCCCTTCGCCGGCCATGTTTTATCGCAAATTGCATTATCTGGACGACTGCACGATTGACGAAGCGCATTTGACCTTCGGGGCAAAGACGTCCGTCCCATTCATGAAAAGTCCCTTCTGGCGATTGGTGGAGGGCGAAGAATTTCTGTCTTACGTCATTACGCCAGACACGCAACACGACTATGCCGTGCTGGACGATTTGGCAAAACTCGGCGCCACCCATTACATCGCCACGCGATTGTCCGGTAAAGAAGCCTATATCAGCCTGGTGTCGAATGAAGTGGGTGGATTTACACCGGAAGAAATCAGCTTTATCAAAATTTCACTCACCGCTCTGAGCCTGCTGATTGAAAGCGCCTTGAAAGACCTGGTGCTGGACACCGTGCTGAGTTGTTACGTCGGCAATTCGCCCAGCGACGAAATCAAGCAAGGCAATATCCGGCCCGGCCGCATGATCAACATGGAAGGCGCGATCTGGTTTTCCGATATCCGGAAATACTCCACGCATTCGCAAAACACCGAAGCGGTGGAATTGGCCACCAAGCTAAACGCCTATTACGATATCGTGGTGAACGTGATTTACGCGCACGATGGCGAGATCCTGAAATTCATCGGCGATGCCATACTCGCCATTTTTCCGATTAGCGAGGCCCTTGACAGCCAGCAGGTTTGCCAAAATGCGGTGGCCGCCGCGATGGCCGCGAACAAGGTGTTGAAAGACAGTCCGTTGGATTTTGAACACGGCGTCGGCCTGCATGTCGGACGCTTCCAGTTCGGCAACATCGGCAATTTGCGGCGGATGGATTTCACCGCCATCGGCAACGAAATCAATATTGCCTCGCGCATTGAGAGCCAGTGCAGCACCTATAAACTGCCCTTGTTGATGAGCGAAAAGTTCGTGAGTACCGGCGACATTCCCGCACAATGTTTTGCAAGGACGCCATTGAAAGGCATGACTGGCGAGTTCTCGCTGTACGTGCCCAATTATTCGTAATCCCCCTGCGAGGCCCCCCATGAAACCATTCACTACCCTTGCTGCCATCGTGTTCGCTCTGCTCGCAACAGTGCATTTGCTGCGTTTTATTCAGTCTTGGCCGGTATCCATCAACGGGATTGCCATACCGGTCTGGCTGAGTGCGGTAGCGTTTGTGCTGACTGCCTTGCTTTCCGTCATGCTTTGGCGCGAAGGTCGCAGATAGCGATAACAGCCGACAAGGAGCTGCTCGATGATCAAGAAAGTAATCCTGGGAATCATCATTGCCATCGGTGCCTTTGTACTGTTGGTTATTCTGCTGTTCGTTGCCTTTGTTTTCTACAGCATCAATATCAATACCAAGGTGGACGCGGCAGCCAAAACGTTTTGTAGCTCAATTCGTACCGGCGCAGACATCGACAATGTCATCAAGACAGCAGAAAGTAACAGCCAAAGCAATCACCTTTATATCAACGAAGGCGTCTATCGCTTTACCTTTGCCGGTGCGATTTTCCATGCTTCCACCTGCACCGTAACAACCGAGGCGGGGAAAGTTGTTTCAACGCAATTGCAGGTTTTTGACGATTAAAGGCGGCAGACTTTTTAGTGTGGAGCACCCCGTGAGCAAGTTCAAAGACCATTTTTCCGGACACGCCAGCCATTACGCGGCCGCGCGGCCGCTCTATCCCAAGGCATTGTTTGACTGGATTGCAAGCCAGTGCCGGTCGCATTCTCTTGTGTGGGACGCCGGTTGCGGCAATGGGCAGGCAAGTATCGCGCTGGCCGACTACTTCGATCAGGTCTTTGCCAGCGACCCGAGCGCAACACAGATTGCCAGCGCCGCGCCTCATCCGAATATCCGTTATGCCGTTGCTTCTGCCGAACAATGCTCCTTGCCCGATAACAGCGCCGATTGCGTATGCGTTGCCCAAGCCTTGCACTGGTTCGAGTTTGAACGCTTTTTTTCAGAAGCCAAACGTGTTTTGCGTGATGACGGACTACTGGTGGTGTGGACCTACGAACGTTCGTCGGTTAATCCCGACGTGGATGCCGTCTTCGATAAACTGTATCGCGGCACGCTCGATGCCTACTGGCCGGCGGAAAGAATGCATGTCGAAACCGGGTATCGAAATATCGCCATCCCGTTCAATGAAATACCGACGCCGGATTTCCAACTGCGCTGCGACTGGACGCTTGCTCAATACCTCGCCTATTTACGAAGCTGGTCTGCCAGTCAGCGTTATCTGAAAGCGACCGGCAAGGATGCAGTATCCGATATCGAAAACGAAATGCTGTTCGCTTGGGGAAACCCGGATGAAACAAGAACTGTTACATGGCCCTTGATAGCCAGAGCAGGACGATTTTAAAACCCGCATCAGGAATCCATAGCGGCACCTCATGCAGGCGAGGTCGAGGCTCCCGCCTGGGCTTACGCCGCCATTGTCCCGCTCGGCTTGTCACCTTCGGTGCTATTTCATGACGAAGGCTACGACGGAAGATCGGCGTCTCTCATTTTGACCTACACGCACGGTGTGTCCCCGGGCTGTTTTGGTTTGTCGCAGGCGGGCATGACATTGCTGAGTGACGAAGCACAATTGGCCGCCGTACCACCTTATCCGCATATGATTCGATGGCTGCGAGAATGATCCGACGAACGTTGAAAATTACTGGCTTTCACCCAGCGATATAAGAATCAGTACGGCGATGATGACGGCCAGCGCGGCAAAGAATATCTTGACCCAGCTCTTCGGATATTCACCGGCCAGCGTGCCGGTGTAACCATTGGCGAGCACCTGGAAATTTTTGCTGCCGTAGGTGTAACTCACCAGCCACACCGGCACCAGCACATGCTTGAAAGTGCGACCTGAAAAATCGGCATTCACGTTTAAATTGCGCTGTGTGTCACCGGGCACTTCCGCCGAACACAGGGCCTCGGTTTTCTGCTGCATCTCCTGCATGCTGAGTTCTGAAGCCTTATGCAAATCGATTTGATAACGCTCCACAGTCCAGCCGCGCACAAATTCCGGCGAGTAAGCTTTCAAATCGGTCAGAGTCGGAAACGGCTCTACTTTTCGTAGCAAGACCGGATGCACGCCAGTGGTACCGGGAATCAATTCATCATTGAAAAAATGTTTCAGGCTGCCGCTGGCCGGCACCCAGCGCGTGTGTCGCACCTGTTTGGTTTGCATACGGCCATTGCTGTCGCGATAGCTTTCGGTGGTGTAGTAATAATGTCCCGCCTCGGCAGTCCAGTCGGCGCTGACATGCGAATCGAAAGTCCAATAGGGCAGGTAAATACCATGCAGCGTATCGGTCAAGGCCGCATGCTTTAAACGGTTCGGCGCGAACCAGCGCGAGCCGTACCATTTTCGAATACTGTCGCGCACCTGCCCGTCGCTGACTTTAAAGGGCAGCACATATTGCGGCGTAATCGCATCGCGTTCGGTTTGATGGTCGATGATCGAGGGCGACCCGCAAAAATCACAACGCTGTGCGACCTTACTGCCGACAAATACGGAAATTGCATGGCAACTCTGGCACTGCACTTCCCGTTGCGCTTCACCCCAGCCACGTTGATCGACCGGATGTTTTTGCAAGGCTGCAAGCAGATCGTTTTCCTGCACTTCCCCCGGCAAGCCGGCTTCGGAATTTTTCCAGGGCACAATCGTGCCGCAATACGGGCAGGCCAGCGATTGCTTGCCGGCATTCCATTGCAAATCCCCGCCACATTCGGGACAGGGATGTTTACCCACCGTCGCGTTATTCATGCGCCGATTAGGTCCCTTTCAGGAAATCTTCCAAGGCGGTTTTTGCAATGCGATAGGCACTACCGATTTTCCTTGCTTTCAATTCACCGGCGGTAATCGATGCCATCACGTCTTCGACCGACACGCCAAGCGTTTGTGCCGCCTGCTCCGGAGTCAATACTTCCAGGCCACCAGTGGCTGCGGCGGCTGTTGGTGCGGCGGCGTTTTGCTGCTGCATGCTGCGGGTCATTTCCTGCGCCATCGAAAAACCCATCGCCATCTGTGCCGGCATGGTGGCTATCGAAGCCGCATCACCGCCCATCGTCATCGATTGGCCCATCTGGTATTTCACGTAATCATTCAAATTGCCAATCGCGCCCATGCTGGCGCGCTTGTCGATCGCCTGCTCCACTTCCGGCGGCACCGACACGTTTTCCAGCAGGAAGCTGGTAATTTCAATACCGTATTTGTCGCTCACGGCAGGATTGATAATCGGCAGCAGGGCATCGCCCATTTCGGTATAGCGCGAAGCGACATCCAGTGCCGGCACATTCGCCGTCGCCAGTGCATCGGTAAACACGCTGATAATGCGCGAACGCATGGTGTCGGCGAATTCGTCGAGTCGGAAATTCTGATCGGTGCCGGCCACTTCCTTCAGGAATTTGGCGGCATCGACGATACGGAAATCATAAGTGCCGAAGGCCCGCAAACGCACTACCCCGAAATCTACGTCACGCATCATGACCGGATTGGAGGTACCCCATTTATTACCAGTGAACAAGCGCGTGTTGACGTAATAAACATCGCATTTAAAAGGCGAATTAAAGCCGTATTTCCAGCCGAGAACCGTGGAAAGAATCGGAATGTTTTCGGTGCTTAGCGTGTGCTTGCCGGGGTTAAACAAATCGGCATATTTGCCGGCGGCGACAAACTGCACTTGCTGCGATTCACGCACGATCAGCTGGGCGCCGTTTTTTATTTCCTTGTCATCATCGGGAAAACGATACGACAGCGTGTCGCGTGAATCGTCGTTCCACTCAATGATTTCCAGTAACTCGCCTTTCAGAAAATCTACGATGCCCATGACAAACTCCTGTGTGATGAAAATCCGGCATACACCGGAAACCGGATTCTATCGCCAATCTTGCAAATAGTCCTGTGTCGCACTACCTGGTCGGCAGGGGCCTTCTAGGCCCGAAAAATTACTGATGAGCACCCATACGTGGATCAGAACTTGTCGCAACCTGTCATCTCACTCGTGAGTGCTCCTACGTAGGAGGGCCTTCTAGGCCCGAAAAATTACTACGCTTTTCGACCATCATCGCAGACCGTTCGCGGCTGACACCGGCCCCACGGAACCTGCTTAGTGAGAAATAATGAATGCACTCGGCCATTGTGTGCCAACTCGTTCGATTTTTCTTTGGCAGTGCGGGCAAGGGAAATCACTGGTGTGTTCATCGATGGCCAGATGGCTGCCACAGCCGTCGCAATTGATGCCTTTTTCGACCGTGAGCCTGTGGCCGCATTGCTCGCAAACGCATTGTTTGGCACCCGGAAACACCGGCACCGTGTTCTTGCAGTGGCCACAACTGAGTTGCGTTGAAGGATGACTCTCGGCGTTGAGATATTCCTGCGCCAAACCGGTTCGTTCCAGCAATATTTTGGCGGTCGCTTCATCGACATAGGGCAACCAGCTCTGCACGAACAAGGCATTGGCAACGCGCTTGAGCAACGGCGTTGTCGCACCATCTGGATGTGGCGTGTATTGCTGCTGCATTTCATCGGAATAACAACGCTCCATATTTGCCACGACGGTTTCCAGCAGTGGAATAAAACTTCCCTTGCTAGCCCGCATGTGCGCGCCCACCTGGCTCCATTGCAGCTTCGCGGTGGCCTGCATCATCTCGTCGGATATTTTTTTTGACGCCGGATCAAAAGCACAGGCGGTCGCACACTCGGCCATATGAGCAACATATTGTTTTTTGAAATCAGCGTCTTTGACGCGGACCGGCACCGCATTCGGGCAGGCATCGACCCAGGCGTCGAATAATGCCAGTTGGGTTTGCAGATATTTTTCGCGGTCATTGGCCAACACCGCTTTTTCACATTGTGGCTTGAGTGCCTTGGCCAGTTTTTCATAGACCGGCCCCGGTAAATCTTTCGGTTGATCGCAGGCTTTCTTGAAATCGTAATCGGCCAGACTGCCGCAAAAATCGCAATAGACATAAGCGGTGGCCGATGGACGCGTCTTGGCGGCACCGCAGCTGGGGCAACGGCTGGCCAGGTAGTAAATGGTTTTCGGATTATTTCGCTTGCTCATCGAGGGCGTGGAATTGCTTGCGTGGTTTTTAGCTTAACGCAAAAACAGCCATGTTCCAGCCATCCGGTACATGTGTACTATTTCCAGAATGGAATGACGTGAAATTTTTCCTCTTCTTTTTTCTCGTTGCCCCTGTTCTTTGGGAGGGCCTTGATTTTCAGTATATGCCGGCCGGCCGAAAGGTTTCGGATATCGATCATAGCAAGCATGCCGCGTTGGCCGGTTTCGGGATCCGTTGCCGCCAGCAAAGGTTCGGTAAAAGCTTGGGTATCCACCTGGATGGCAAAATAGTTCGACAAACACTCCAGCGCCTGCCCTTGGTTGGCCGCCTTGCGTATCAGGCTATCGGGACATTGTTTTTTCAAAAACGGATTGTAGCGCCCTGGATGATAGGGAATAAATAATCGCAAGTAATCCGAATCGACAACGGCGTCATTGATATATGGCACAAGGGTTGTGCTGAACTGCTGCCCACGCGAGCTCCGGTAATATTCCGGACGCAACACCTGCTCCGCACCCAACTCGGGCTTGGGCAAGCCGTCGTAGGCTCCATTATCAATGGATACTCCGCGCGTATTGGTGAACACGGAAACACCGAGCATTAAAGGAAGCATAATGACGGCCATCCCTATCGTGGTTTTCTTTACGCCTTCGTTGGTGGTGTAGAGCGATATCATCGGATTGGAACTATTGCCCATGCCGATTTTCCGATAGAACCCGTATATTTTCTTTATCCAGCCGTCATTGCGATTGGCTTTCAGCTTTTCACCAAATTGGTAATCAATGAGATACGCCACGAAAAATGGAATGAAAAGCACTCCTAGTGCCATCCATAAAACGATATTCCATTTTTCCAGATCGTTATTTGTCATTTGCACGATCATCATGATGACGATCATCAAGCCTACGACGAGACTGGCGACCATCATCACTAAAGCCATGGCGAAGCCCATGCCGAAAATCTTGGTGGCACGATTGTCCGCCCGGTCAATCAGTTCCGGCATGGTGCCCATTTGTTTCTCGCCGAACTCGCGATAAGCCGGCCCGCCGGAGCTGCTTTTATCCCAGCGGATTCCCTGTGGATATACTGAATACATTCCCACCAGGGCGACCCAATAAGCGCGTACCAGCAGATGCAGGACAAATGTAATAATCAGCGTAATCAGCGAAAACTGGAGATAGATACTGACGGTACGCACGAGGTCAGCGATCGGTTCTTCGTTGCCGTTCATCAGAATGACCAGGGCACGATTCAACGCGTCGGGCAACTGCATCAAGCCGAATACGGTGGCGCCAGATATAAGTAATTCTAATTCCCAAGTTGGCGTGGTGCGGCGTGCAGGTTGGTCTTCGCCAAGATATTCGTCGCTCATTTATCACCCTTGCAAATAACAATTCTCAAGAGGCATTCCCTTGCAAATGCCGTGCTTGCCGCGACGGCGTGCCGCCAGCCACCTTTTGTGGCCTTGGTAAAGGTCGCATACCTGGTGCTTCAAAATCAAAATGGGTGCGGCCACCCACGGCGCGATAATCGGCAACGATGTCTTCGGCCAGTTTTTCTTTTTCCAGCCCACGGATGTCGTGTAGATAATCAAAAATAAATTGCACCATGCGCTCGTGCGCAATCGCATGGGTCTTGCCGGTTTTCTCGTAGAGCCAATCACTGAAGGCGAGAAAATTTTCGAAGGCGTTGTCGGCCATCAATATCGGCAGCGTTCTGGCATAGCGACCGGAGTTGGCGATGATGTCCCAGTAACGCGAGAAGCGCGACAGCCGCTGCATGGTCGCGAAATCAATGACGTCGGTCGCCAGAATGTTATACGGCGGATCAGGATTGAATCTCAGTCCATGCTCTTTGGTGTGACGGGCAATCGGCGCTCCGCGTAAACGTTTCAGGATGCCGAATTGGATTTCATGCGGTGCCAGTGCGACCAGACGATCAAATCCTTTAGCAAACGATTCAACACCTTCACCTGGCAAACCGGCAATAAGATCGACATGCAAATGTGCCGTGCTATGTTCACGCAGCCAGCGGATATTGGTATCGGCCACTTCATTTTTCTGGCGACGCGAAACGCGGGCCTGCACTTCCGGATCGAAAGTCTGTATGCCAATTTCAAATTGCAAAGTACCGGCCGGGAATTTCGCGATTTCGGCTTTCAGTTTTTCCGGCAGGTGATCCGGAATCAATTCGAAATGGGCGAAGATCGGATCCTCCGGCGCCTGTTCGAGTTTTTTCAGGAAGAAATCCAGAATCGCCAGTGAAGTATCGACTTTCAGGTTGAAAGTGCGATCGACGAACTTGAACGTGCGGGCACCGCGCTGATACAAAATTTCGAGCTCGTTCAAGAACGGATCAAGTTCAAACGGCCAGGCCGTTTTATCCAGCGCCGACAGACAAAATTCACATTTGAACGGACAGCCACGCGACGCCTCGACATACAGATGCCGTTGCTTGACGTCTTCATCGGTAAATTCGCGATACGGCAGCACCAAAGCCGGCAAGGGCGCCTGCACCCCGGCAATGATTTTTTTATCCGGTGCTTCGTTTTTCAGCAACTGTTTCGCCAATACCGCAAAGGTCACATCGCCCCAGCCGGTAATCACGTAATCGGCCATCTCGCAGATACGCTGCTGCTCGGTTTCATAACTGACTTCGGGGCCACCGAGCACGATGATGATGTCCGGTGCGACCGCTTTCAGCTGTGCTACCAACCGCGTGCATTCGTCGACATTCCAGATGTAAACACCGATACCGATGATTTTCGGCTGGTCGCCCAGTAGCTTTTCGACCATTTCCTCGGTCTTCTGGCCGATCACGAATTCGCGAATCGAGGATGCGCCATGCAATTCGCCCAGATTGGCACGCAAATATCTCAGCCCGAGCGATGCATGGGCGTAACGGGCGTTGAGCGTGGTTAATACGATATCGGTCATGGGTGAATTATGACCTAATCTGGCTACAAGGTCAGGGCTCGGTCGCCCGCAAGCGGCCGCCTACGATGACTACGTTTTCGTAGGAGGCCGCTTGCGGGCGACGAACAAGGCCGATTTTAATACTGCAACGCTTCACTGGGTTCAACAATAACACTATTCCAATACGGGTAATCGCCCAGCGTTTCTGCCAATCCTGCTCGTATCGGATTGCTGATCAGGTATCTGATTGCCGTGAATAACTGCCCTTCATCACGAAGCGCATGGTCATGATAGGCGCCCTGCCACAGCTTTGAATGTCTATTCAGGACTTTGTTCACTGCAATGGCGCTACAGGAATTAATTCGATTCATTGTTTTGGCAAGCGTTTCATCTTCTGCCAATTGCAATGCAAGATGCATATGATCCGGCATTACAACCCAGGCCAGGATTTTCGATTGTTGTTCTTTCAGGACTTTGTGCAATATCGATGACATGACACGGGCAGCGTTGAAGTCCAAAAATATTTTTTCTCTGTTATTGCAACAAACGGTAATCAAATAAATTTTATTGGGAAGCGATACGCGTCCCTTTCTCAATGCCTGATGGCCACGTTTGATGGTATTTGTTGTCATGCAGTGAAGCATGCATTTGTCGTGTTAGTTCAAATATCAGGCGAAATCTGAATTGCCTGTAGGGATTCTCGTAGGAGGTCCCTTGGGCCCGAATGATCTGAAGAGATTCTCGTAGGATGCCCTTGAGCCCGAATGATCAACGCTTGTCGCCCGCAAGCGGCCTCCTACGTATTTGGATTTTTTCGGCGCCGCTTGTTAAACCAGGCACCGAGATCATCCATCAAGGTATACGCCGCCGGAATCACGATCAGGCTCAACAGCGTCGAGGTAATCAAACCACCGATCACTGCCACTGCCATCGGTGCCCGGAAACTCGAATCACCGGAAAAACCCAATGCAATCGGCAGCATGCCGGCGCCCATGGCCAGCGATGTCATCAAGACCGGCTGCACGCGTTTGCGACAGGCATCGATTACGGCATCGTGCTGGCTGAGATGGTTTTCATCTTCAGCAATCACGGCGTAATCCACCAGCAAGATCGAATTCTTGGTCGCAATACCGATCAGCATCAGCAAACCAATCAAGGCCGGTAACGACAGGGCGTGTTGTGTAATGAGCAATCCGCCGAAAGCACCGCCGGCACACAGCGGTACCGCCGTCAAAATTGTCAGTGGCTGCAAGGCATGATTGAACAACAGCAACAACACCATGTAGATGCAAAGTATTCCGGCCGTCATCGCAAGCAGAAAGCCGACGAATAATTCAACAAACACTTCAGCATCGCCAGTATTCAAAAAACTCACGCCGGCTGGCAGGTTTTTTACGCTCGGCAGGTTTTGAATTTCCGCCATCACTTCGCCCAGCGGCCGGCCATTAAGCTCGGCAGTCAGATTGATATTGCGTTGCCGTTGATAACGATCGATTTGCGAGGGACCGCTGCTGTAACTGACAGTCGCGACCGAGGTAATCGGCACGCTACCGTTTTTGGATGGCACTCGCAGATTCTCGATGATTTGCGGATTCGCCAGAGCCTCTTCGCTGAAACCAACGCGAATCGGAATCTGTCGTTCCGGCAAATTCAATTTCGCCAATCGTTGGCGATAATCACCGGCGGTCGCGATGCGAACGGCTTCGGCAATATCTTCAGTAGCCACGCCGAGTTCCGATGCACGCGCGGCATTCGGCACGATCACCAGTTCCGGTCGCATTAAGGATGCCGAAGAAGAAATCGCACCGAGACCTTTCAGCGTATGCAATTCGCTTTTCAAACTTTGTGCCGACTCTATTAACAACTTCGGATTGTCACCGGCCAGCACCAGTTGCATTAGCTCTCCTGGTTCTGAACTGATGTAGCTGATGCGTGCACCGGGCAAATCCGACAGCAACTCGCGCGCAACACGTTCCAGATCTTTCTGGCTGCGTTCACGACTATCTGGCGTTCCCCAATCCAACACCAAAGTCGCTTTACGTGCTTCGGCAAATCCGGTTTTGCTCGGATCACCCAGATCGAGCACGCTGC
Organism: Arenimonas sp.; assembly: GCA_043789195.1. GTDB lineage: Bacteria > Pseudomonadota > Gammaproteobacteria > Xanthomonadales > Xanthomonadaceae > Arenimonas. The sequence continues at coordinate 16,371 of JAYWIC010000097.1, forward strand.
CAACGGTGGTGTAGACCTGTTTCAGTTCCGGGATGGTTTCAAGTTTCGCGCGTGCTTGTTCGGTTACTGCAACGGTATCGGCCAGTTTGGTGCCGGGCGCCAATTCGATACCCAGATTGCTGCGGCCCAGGTCGGTGAACGGAATAAACGTCGCCGGAATAAAAAACACGATGCCAAGTGAAGCGATAAACAAGAAGAAGGCCGCCCAGAGCGTGCGGGCACGATGACGCAGCGCTGCATCGACCCAACCCAGATACCATTTCATCAAGCGGGTTTCGCGTTCGACATGCGGCACCGCTTTCAATTGGTAGGCCGCCATCATCGGCGTCAACAATCGCGCGACCAGCAACGAAAACATCACGGCGGTTGCGGCTGTCCAGCCGAATTCCCGGAAGAACTTTCCGGCGATCCCTGGCATGAACGCGACCGGCACGAATACCGCCGCGAGCGTCAACGAGGTGGCAATTACCGCGACGCCAATTTCATCGGCCGCATCGCGTGCAGCCTCCATTGGCGGCTTGCCCATGCGCAGATGGCGGACGATGTTCTCCACTTCGACGATGGCATCATCGACCAGAATGCCGACCACGACCGACAAGGCCAGCAGCGTAATCAGATTCAGACTGAAGTTGAATAAATACATCACCGCGAAGGTCGGGATAATCGACAGTGGCAGCGCCACCGAGGAAATCCAGGTGGCGCGCCAATCTCGCAGGAATAACCAGACCACGAACACCGCGAGTAACGCGCCTTCGACCAACATGATCATCGAGGAATCGTAGGAACGCTGTGCTTCCTCGACCGTATTGGTGACCATGCGAAAATCGATATCCGGATTGGCAGCCTTCAAAGTCTTCAGAGTTTCTTCGACATTTTTGGCGACTTCGATTTCGCTGGAGCCGACTGTGCGGGACAAGGCGAAAGCCACTACCTGCTTGCCATCGAGCAAGGCCATTTGCGAAGGATCGGCGGCGCCGTCCTTGATGCTGGCCAAGGAAGACAGGCGCACTGAACGGCCATCCTGCAAGGCAATCGAAAAGTCTTTCAGTGCTGCTACGTCTTCAATCGTGCCGACCGTGCGAATGGTTTGCATGCTACCTGCAAGCTCCGCCTTGCCGCCCGGCCGTTCGGCTTGCGAGCGCGCCAGTTGCTGCGATACCTGGCCGGCAGTAATGCCGTAAGCCTGCAATGCCTGTGGATCGAGATCCACACGGATTTGCCGATCAATACCGCCGGAACGCGAGACCAGGGCAACACCTTTGACACCGTACATTGCCTTGCTCACTTCGCGATCGACAAACCAGCTCAGCTCATCGGCTTGCCGGCGATTCGATGACACTGTGTAAGTAACGAGTGAGCCGCCAATATTGACCTTGCCGATAATCGGTTCCTGGATATCCTGCGGTAAATCGGCACGCACGCGCGTGACCGCATCGCGCACATCATCGAGCGCAGTCGAAATATCGGTCTGCAGGAAGAATTCGATATTGGTATTGCTGATGCCTTCGTTGACGTTGGAAAAAACCCGCTTCACACCGGTAATGGTGGCGACCGAATCTTCGATTTTCCGGGTGACTTCGGTTTCCAGCTGGCTTGGCGGCGCGCCGGGCAAGGCCACGCTCACGGTCACCATCGGAAAGCTGACATCGGGAAAACGCGAAATCGGCAGCTTGATAAAACTGTAGATGCCGGCCACGCACAGCACGAAAAAAATCATCAATGCCGGCAATGGCCGTTTAATTGCCCAGGCAGAAACATTCATCATGGCGACGGGCTTTTTGCTTCAGCGGTTTTGCTGACGACGCGGACGCGGTCGCCATCACTCAGCAGGCCTGCACCGGTCTCCACCACGTCTTCACCGGATTTCAAACCAACAAGAATTTCTATATAGCCTTTATCCGAAGTGCCGCTGGAAACCCGCACGAGTTTTGCGATGTTGTTGGCATCCACTTTGAACACATAACTATTGCCATCGCGTTGAATGACCGATGCCGACGGCACCATCAAGGCCTGGCTTGCGCCGACCAAAATCCTGCCTTCGAGAAACGTGCCGGATTTCAGATTGCCCGGATTCGGCAAATCGGCATACAAGGTGCCGGTACGCGTTCCGGCGTCGAGACCGGGTGATACCGCACGCACGATCCCATCGATGATTTTTCCATCGCCGGTTTGTAAGCGAACACTCGCGCCGGTTTGCACGCGGGCCAGATCGGTTTCATTCAATTCCGCACGCCATTCCAGGCGGCCGTGTCGAATCATTCGCAATAATTCCGAACCCGCCATCACGACCTGGCCGGGCTGGACGAGTCGCTTGGAAATAATGCCGTCATCGGGCGCACGCAGGGAGGCAAAATTGCGTTTGAGTTGCACGCCATCGCGAATGGCCTGAGTTGTTGCCAGCCTCGCCTGCGCCTGCACGACACCGGCGCGTAATTCATCCAATGCGCTCGCACTGATCAACTGGCTTTTCGCCAATTGCTGGCCGCGATTGAAATTGATATTGGCCAATTGCACACCGGCCTTGGCTTCGTTCAAGGAAGCATCGGCCTGGCGTAATTCGCTGTCGAGCGTTCGATGATCCAGCTCCAGCAGCAATTGTCCACGCCTAACTTGCTGGCCGACATCGACGTTCAATGAGGTGACACGCACGCCGCTGAGTTCGACACCGAGCTGCATTTCTTCCCAGGGTGAGACCGGGCCGGAAGCGATAATCGTGCGTTCGATACTTCGTGTTTGCGCTTTCACCAAACTGACTGCCATGCTCGCGCTGGCGGTTTGTTCGGCTGCTTTTTCGGGCTCGGATTTCGAACATGCGCCCAGAAAAACAACGCCGAGCATCAGCAACAACGTTGCTTTCTTGCTTGATAGGTTGAGCACTAATGCAGCCTCTTGATATTTATTCATGCGTTTCTGCCGCGCCGGCAAAATCACCGGCGAGGGCTTTGTAAACCAATGCCAAGGATGTCGCCTGCGCCGTTCTAGCCTGCACATTGGCATCTTCGGCCGATAGCAGGGTGCGTTCGGCATCGAGCAGGCTGAGGAAATCGGAAGCGCCGTTGTCGTAACGCAATTTCGCCAGATCGCGCGCCTTGCGTGACTGCACTTCTGCTTGCTGCAAGGCATCCTGTGATCGATTGCTGGCACGATATTGAGCGAGTGCGTTTTCGGTATCTTCCAAAGCCAGCAACACGGTTTCCTGATACAAAGCGGCCGACGCATCGGCACGCGCTTCGGCCGCTTTGACGTTTTGTCGCACCCGTCCGAAGTTAAGGAAATTCCAGCTGATCGATGGTCCGTAGCTCCAGCGTTCGCCCGCTTTTTCACCCAGATCGCCAAAGCCCTGTGCGGTCCAGCCAAAGCTGCCGAATAAATTCAGCTTCGGAAAATAATCGGCGATTTTCTCGCCGACTCTGGCATTCGCGGCTCCAAATTTCTGTTCGGCAGCCAACACATCCGGACGTCGCTTTATCCATTGTTCCGGTGTGCCGATCGATTTCAATGCAGGCATCGCCGGCGTGTCCTTGCTCAAGGCAAGGGCATCACGTACAGCACTCAGCGGCTGCGCCGTCAACACGGCAAGCCGCTGTTCCTGACGGACAATTTCCGCTTCGGTATTCGGCACTTGCGCTGCCACCTGCAAGGCCAGAGCGCGATTTTGTGCCAGCTCGAGCGCATTGCCGCGGCCTTCTTTCAAACGGACTTCCAGCACGCGGTCACTACGTTGCAGGTTTTCAATATTCCGCGTCTGGATAGCGAAACGCTGCTGCGCCCCGCGCAAGGCAAAAAATGCCTGTGCCACTTCCGCGTTAACCGACAGGCGCGCTGCGTCGAGCAAATACGCGTCGGCGTTAGTCTCACGATCAATCGCTCTTTTCTGCTGACGCTGACCACCAAACAAATCGATTTCCCAGCTGGCATCGAAACCGGCGCGATAACTCTCGGTAATACCGGTACCGGCAGGAATAAACGGATCTTGATTGGAAGCGCGGCTTTTTTCGGCATCACCACCGGCAGTAATGGTCGGAAACCAGCTGAAGAAAGACAAGCCACGCAAGGCGCGGGTTTCACGCAAGCGTGCCGCTGCCTGCGCAATGGATTTATTTTCCTGCTGCGCGCGTGTCATCAGGGCATTCAGGGCCGGATCATTAAATGCGGACCATAACGCGCTTTCGGTCACGATCGCCTGCGTTGGATCATCTGTTGCCCGATACTCCGGCTCGGCACGATCCTGATCGAATTTTTCCGGCAGTGGCGCATCGGGTTTTACGAAACGCGGGCCCACGGTGCAGCCCGACAACACCATCAAGATGGCGGTCGCCAGAAAAACTTTTTTCATATTTTTATTTTCAATGCGTTTCATGCGCATTCTCCAATGGCTTCGCTTTCGCTTCACGCTTCGATGACCAGGTGCGAATCAACACATAAAACACTGGCGTAAAGAACAATCCGAAAAAGGTCACGCCCAGCATGCCGGCGAAAACAGTAATACCCATCACCTGACGTACTTCCGAACCCGCGCCGGAAGCGAATACCAGGGGCAGCACACCCATGATGAAAGCGAAGCTGGTCATCAAAATCGGTCGCAAACGCAGACGGCAGGCTTCCAGCGCCGAATCGACGATACTGCGGCCCTGCGATTCCAGCTCGCGGGCGAATTCGACAATCAGGATCGCGTTTTTGCAGGCGAGGCCCATCAATACCACCAAGCCAATCTGGGTGAACACGTTGTTATCCAGACTCATCAGCCCGCTGACATTCATCAGCCAGATGCCCCCAATCGCCGAAAAAATACACATCGGTACGATCAGGATCACCGACATCGGCAAACTCCAGCTTTCATACAAGGCGGCAAGCACCAGATACACCAGCAGGATGCATAACGGAAATACCCAGACCGTCGCATTGCCTTGATGTTCCTGCTCGTAACTCAAACCGCTCCATTCAATCGCCAAACCATTGGGCAATTGTTTTGCCGATATTTCCTTGATCGCGGCAATCGCTTCGGCAGAAGACATTTTTCTAATATCGGTACCGGCACCGATATCGGCCGACGGATAACCATTGAAACGAATCACCGGATCGGGACCGTAGCTTTCCTTGATATCGACTACGCTGCCAATGGCGACCATTTCGCCGCTCAGGCTGCGAGTACGTAATTGCGCGATATCGCTGACTTCATCGCGAAATGGTGCATCGGCTTGCGCATACACGTTGTAGGTGCGTCCGAACAAATTGAAATCGTTCACGTAAGTCGAGCCCAGATACACCTGCAGCGTGTTGTAAAGCTCGGACAGAACCACGCCTTGTTCCTTCGCTTTGGCGCGGTCAACATGCGCGTTCAGTTGCGGCACATTTGCCTGATTGGTGCTGTACACCGCATACGGATCGAAACCCGGTGTTTGCATTAATACGCCTGCGAGCGCCTGGGTCTGCGTATTCAATTCGCCGTAACCGAGTGAACCGCGGTCCTGCACGTAGAATTCGGCACCGGCCGAATTGCCCAGACCCAATACCGGTGGCGGCATCAAGGCGAAACCCAGCCCATCCTGTATTTGCGAAAACTGCCCAGTCAACATGCCGGAAATTTCCGCCGCAGTATGTTGGCGTTCGTTCGCCGGGTCGAGACCGATGAAGATCACCGCGGTATTGGGCGTCGCGATAAAGTGCACGGCATTCAAGCCCGGAAACGCGACCGCGTTATGCACGCCCGGGGTTTTCAGGATGATGTCGCCCATCTTGCGTACCATCGCATCGGTACGATCGAGCGTGGCGCCTTCCGGTAATTGCACGGCGGCAAATAGATATTGCTTGTCCTGGGTCGGAATGAAACCGCCTGGCACGCTGCGGAAACCAAGAATCGCGATACCGATCAAGCCGGCATACAAAACCAGCAGACGCGCGCTGCGACCCATATTGCCTTTCACGACTTCGCCGTAACGCGTACCGGCACGATTGAACTTGGCATTGAACCATCGGAAAAAACGGCCAAAAACCTTGTCGATAAAACTTCCTAGTTTGTCCGGTTTTGCACCATGTTCCTTCAACAATACAGCCGCCAGTGCAGGTGACAGGGTGAGTGAGTTAATCGCGGAAATAACGGTCGAGATCGCAATGGTCACCGCGAACTGGCGATAGAACTGGCCGGTCACGCCGTCGAGAAATGCCAGCGGTACAAATACCGCGATCAGCACCAGCGAGATCGCAATAATCGGGCCCGACACTTCGCTCATCGCCTTGTGTGCGGCTTCGAGTGGTTTCAATCCTTCGCTGATATTCCGTTCGACATTTTCCACCACCACGATCGCATCATCGACCACGATGCCGATGGCGAGCACCAAGCCAAACAGGGTCAATACGTTGATCGAAAAACCCAGCAACCAAAGTACGGCAAACGTACCGATGATCGAAACCGGCACGGCCAGTAACGGAATGATCGACGCGCGCCAGGTTTGCAGGAATACCACAACCACAATCACCACTAGCAATACCGCTTCCAGTAAGGTCGTGATCACCGAACGAATCGACTCGCGTACGAATACGGTCGGATCGAATTCGACGCTCCATTTCACGTCTTTCGGAAAAGTCCTTGCCAATTCCGCCATGCGATCACGCACTGCATCTGACAATGCAATCGAATTCGCACCCGGTGCTTCGAAAATTACGATCGCAGCGGCGTCTTCATTATTCAACAGCGAACGCAGCGCATAGGTATTCGAACCGAGCTCGATCCGCGCGACATCTTTCAAGCGCGTCAGGGCTCCGTTTTCGCTTTTTAGCACGATGTCGCCGAATTCCTCCGGTGTGGTCAAACGTCCCTGTGCATTGATCGACAATTGCAGCGGGGCCTTACTTGGATTGGGCGAAGCGCCGATACTGCCGGCCGACACTTGCACGTTTTGTTCGCGAATCGCTCCGACAATTTCGGTAGCGGTCAAATTTCTCGCTGCCGCTTTTTGCGGATCCAGCCAGACCCGCATCGCGTAATTGCCGGCACCAAAGGCGATCGATTGGCCAACGCCGTCCAGTCGCGCCAGATCATCTTTCACGCGCAGGTTCGCGAAGTTCGCCAGATACAAGGCGTCATAGGTTTTATTCGGCGAAGTCAGGTGCACCACCATCGTGATATTCGGCGAACTTTTCGAGGTCGTGACACCGAGCGCACGCACGGTTTCCGGCAAGCGCGGCAAGGCTTGCTGCACGCGGTTTTGCACGCGCACAGCGGCTTGGTCGATATCGGTACCTTGCTTGAAGGTAACCGTCAGATTCATCGTGCCGTCAGAACCGGCAGCCGATTTCATGTAGGTCATGTTCTCGACGCCGTTGACTGCCTCTTCAATCGGAGCAGCCACGGTTTCGGAAATGGTTTTCGGATCGGCACCCGGATACATCGCCGCCACCACCACCGAAGGCGGCACGACATCGGGATATTCACTGATCGGCAGCTGCGGAAGCGCAATCAGGCCGGCCACGAAAATCATGATCGACAACACCGCCGCGAAAATCGGTCGATCTATAAAAAACTTGGACGCATCCAGGTGATGGGATTTACTCATGATCAGTGTCCGGCGGGGGCTGCTGGATTGGCCGGTGCTGGCGTCGCCTGGTCAGGCTTGTCCATCGGTACGGTGATCGGTGACACCGGTGCGCCGGGGAAGAAAATTTTCCGCACGCCATTCACGACGACGACGTCTTTCGGATCGAGGCCTTTTCTGACAACGCGCAAGCCATCCACGGTTTCACCGAGCACGACATCTTTTCGCACCGTCGCGTTTTTATCGCCGAGCACGTAAACGAATTTACGATCCTGATCAGTCGACACTGCCATTTCGTGAATCAGCATCACGTTTTGTTCGCCGCTACCGAGTAATCGAACACGCGCATAAAGTCCGGGCGTAAAAACACCATCGGTGTTTTTCAGTTCCGCTTTCGCACGAATCGTGCCGGTGCCGGGATTCAATTGATTGTCGACGAATACCATCTCGCCCTTGTGCGGATAGCCGGTTTCATTCGCCAAGCCGACTTGCACCGGATTGCGAGCATCACGAGAACTTTTCCGTTCGCCGTTTTGCGACATGGCCTGGTATTTCAGATACACCTGTTCGTCGCCTTCGAAGGTGACGTAGATCGGATCCATCGAGACAACAGTCGATAACAGACTCGTACCTGGCGACACCAGATTACCGGGCTTCACCAAGGCTGCACCGATACGACCATTAATCGGCGAGGAAATTTGGGTGAAACTCACATTCAATTCGGATTGCGTAACGGCTGCCTGCATCGCAGCGGCATCGGCCTGTGCCTGCTGCAATTCGCCACGGCGCTGATCGAGTTCGCCTTGCGAGGTCGCCTGTTCTTTAATCAGCCGCTCGCTGCGAGCCAGCTCGGTACGCGCCAATACGACACGGCTCTGCGCACGCGCGAGATTGGCTTTTGCACTGTCGAGCGCGGCGCGGTATTCGCGATCATCGATCGAGAACAATCGCTGCCCGCGCTTGACTTCGCTACCCTCACGAAAATGCACGGCAGACAAATAGCCCGACACGCGTGGGCGTAATTCGACGGTTTCCATCGCTTCGATGCGGCCGCTGAATTCGTCCCAGAGCTGAACTTTTTTCTGGACAACTTGCGCCACATTCACCTGTGGAGGCGGCGGTATACCCTGCTGGCCACCGCCGCTGCAAGCGGTCAGTAACGCTGCGCTCAATAGTGAGACCGAAAAACCGATTGCCCATTTATGCTGGTACATGCAGCGCCCCAAAGGTCAAAAAAGAATTCCCGCTTTAGCGGGAGCAGGTTGATTTTTCATGGCGGAAAATCCGGCAATTACCGGCCCCGTCAAATTGGTTTCTATGCCCGGGATCTGCCGGGTCGAAGCGTGTTCGCAATGACGTTCGTTCATTGCGTCCACTCCTTGGCTAGCGCCTCGATTCGTGCGATCACTTTTTTCCGCATCACCTCGGGCATTTCGTGGCAGCGCGTTATGTCCTGCCAAAACAGACCGGCAGCGGCGAGTTCCAGAATCATGAGGTTCACTTCTTTCGGTGTACCTTTCTGGCCTCCGTAGCGTTGGCGATTCATTTCCCGCACCGGCTCCAGCAAGGCCTGATCATGCGTAACGGCACTCAGCATGCCTGCAACAAAACGTCGTTGCTCGTCACTGGTGCGGGTCATGGCTCGCAGGCTGCCAATCAAATCGGCAGCTTCCTCGTTAGCAAGGCGTGGTCGCAGGGATTTCTCCATCGCCTGCCACTGCGCCATGTCGCGCTCCATCAAGGCGCGCAACAACATGTCCTTGGTCGGGAAGTGATAGGTAATGCCGCCTCGCGTAACGCCGCTCTCTTTCACCAACTGGTCGTAGGTGAGATTGCCGGCACCTTGCCGCTGAACAATGCGCTCGGCGGCCTGAAGCACTTTTTCTTTCGAAACCGGGGGTCTGGTCATGGCAGTAACTATACAAAACGTTCTGTATAGAAACATATTGCCATTTCGGAGTCAACTTCGCCAACCCAAACAAGGGCCCCATTTCTGAAGGTTGCAGGCATGCACTTGCACCTCGCACCTCGCACCTTCTGCGATTCGACTCATCAAAAAAAAACAGGGAGCGCAAGCGCTCCCTGTTTTTTCAAGAGTAGCTTTACCGATTACCAGTTCTTGCGAATGCCGACCGTGCCGGTGTTGTTTGAACGATCTGAATCGGACAGACCTTTTTCGTGGTCGAAGCTCATGAAGACGCTCCAGTTGTTTTTGGTCAATACGCTGAAGCCGGCACCCACCGAAACCCAGTTGTCGCCGATGCTCGAGTCTATCGCTACGACTCCGGCTGTGACCGTTGGGTTGTCGCCGAAGCTATTCCAGTAATTCAGTTTCAGGTAAGGAATAAACGGACCCTGATCGCGCGACCAACGCAAGCCGATACGAGCCAGACTGGTGGTGTCGGTATCGAATTGGTAATTGACGAAACCATCGCTGGCATCATCGGTATCGGCACGTCCGTAAATGAATTGTCCATGCAACTCGAAACTGGATTTGCCTGCATTGGCGAACGTCCAGCCGCCTTCAAACGATGCCAGCCAGCCAGTGCCTTCAGTGCGGTAACTGTCGGTGTCACCGAAAACATCGGCGTCGATCCAGCTGTATTGCAGAACGGCGTCGAGATAAAAGTCGTCGCCGTAGTGGGAGACATAGGCACCGACCGAGGTGCTGTCCATCTCGATACCGCCGGTCTTGGCATTGAGGTCGTCACGGCTGATGAGCTCACTGTCGCCAGTGGCGGCATACACGCCCCAATGCGTGTTGTTGCTGCGGTACAAGTCAACGCCGACCTGGCCAAACATGCCGCTGTTGGAGCTGCCAAAATCCCCTACCGTGGTGAGGAAGGTGTCGGTATTGGCCGTGCCGATATAGCGAACCCAGGCACCACCGCGATTGTCATCATTGCCGTTCACGTGGGCCGGTTCGCCACCGCGATCATGCAAGCTGCCTAGCACTGCCAAACCTGCCGCACTGTTCATCTTCGGCAACATAATGCTTGGCCCGACGATGTCGCGAACGGATGACAGCAAATACCAGTCGCCATCGCCCGGCGTGAGAATGCCGTTTTGATATAAGTCGTATTCGAAGATGCCGGCCACCAACGGGGCACCCAGACTGAATGCGCCTGCCGCCGAGGTGCCCACCACGTTCACAACCTGAATACCGTTGCCAACGGTGAAGTCGCCGGTACCGCCGATATTGTTGAAAAACAAGGTCGTGCTGCCGCTGCTATTGCCCTGGATCACCAGCAAATCGGTGGCCGAGCTGCTGTCGCCCAAGACTACATCCATCGTGACGGAACCGCCGCCGCCGACAAAATTGCCGCTGGTGGTGACGATGTCGCCCGTACCGCCGTCTTGCATACGCAACACGCCGCCGAAGTTATTGTTGAAACTTTCCAAGCCCAGGAAGTTGGTGAACTGGGCAGTGCCGGCGGAACTACCGGCAATCACCAGGCCGCCGTTGTTCAAGGCATCGACACCCAGACCGAAATTGTTACTGCCGCCCACCGTGTTCCATGTGCTGCCGCCTGCATTGTTGAAAGTATCGGCCAAGCCGCTCAGCAACACCGTGCCGGTAATCAGATCCTGATTGTTGATGGTGGTAGCACCACCGCTAGCGGTAATGGCGCGAGTGATGGACGTATTCGCCAGATTCGAGATGGTGCCGAGGTTGTTGATCGTGATCGTGCCCCCGGTGCTCGTGGCGTTGATGCCATCCAGTCCGCCTCGTACCGTGCTGACATTGCCAACATTGATCACGCTGGCATTGGCCGCAGCACGCGACTCGATACCGCTACCTGCCGTGCCGGTCACCAGGCCCGTCGTGTTGACGGTGTTCAAGCCGCTACCAAAGCCGGCTGCGCGAATACCATCATCGGCACCCGTGATTGCACCGGTGCCGCCGGTGACGGTCAAGGTCGTTCCAAGGTTGCTGTTCCAGACATAAACACCGTCGTCACCTTGGCCGGTAACCGCGCCGGATCCGGTGGTGACAGTGATCGAACCACCGTTGTAATTGTTGGTGTAGATGCCGTAATCGCTGCCGGTGATGGCGCCGGCGCCGGTGGTAATCGTGATATTGCCGGTGCTGCGTTCGTTGGCGTAGATGCCCGAACCGCCGGCGCTGACGACCGAGCCGGTCGTGATGATATTGATGCCGCCGGTGCCGGCAACGGTGTTTTCGGCATAGATGCCGTCATTGCCATTGCCGGTAATCGTGCCGGAACCGGTACTGATGACCAGTGGGCCGCCGCCCTGGTTTTGAGCATAGATACCGTAATTGGCACCCGTGATAGCGCCAGAACCGGTAGTGATAACTAACCCGGTACCGCCTGCTTGATTCAGTGCAAAGATGCCATCGGCGCCGTTGCCGGTCACCGTTCCTGTTGTAGTCAAAACTACCAGTATCCCGCCACCGGCGTTATTGGCATAAATGCCGTAAGTGCTGCCGGCGGTGGAAACACCGTAGGAACCCACCGCCAAGCTTCCCGTGCCGTAGTCACGAGCATTAATGCCGGCGCCGGTCACGCCGGTCACCGCACCGTTGGAGACGACAATCAAATTGCCGGTGCTGGCGGCACTATTATTGGCCGAAATACCGTCGGCGCCGTTGCCAGTGACCGCACCGGTGCCGGTGACGATGGTCAGTGCTCCGGTACCGTCGTTGTCGGCATAAATGCCGTACGTGCCGCCGGTGACCGCGCCAGTACCTGTGCCGACCGCCAGGCTGGTACCGGCTTGATTCCAGGCATGGATACCAATCGCGGCAGTGCCAGATACAGTTCCGGCTGCCGTGACAACCGTCAGGCTGCCGCCACCGTTGTTATAGGCATAAATACCGTCTGTCGAACCGCTAATGGCACCCGCACCGGTGGTAACGGAAACATTGCCGGTGCCGTAATCCAATGCCTGAATACCCGCACCGTTCGAGCCCACGACCGCGCCATTGGCGGTGACGGTCAAGTTGCCGGTGCTTGCCGCGCTATTGTTTGCTGCAATACCGATGCCGCCATTACCGGTCACCGTGCCGGTGCCGGTGGTGATGGTCAGGACGCCGGTACCGTTGTTGTCAGCATAGATGCCATTGGTGGCGCCACTGACGGCACCTGTACCGGTTGTAACAACCATGATGGTGCCAGCAGCATCGTTATAAGCATAGATGCCATCACTGCCTTGCCCGGTAATGGCCCCTGCGCCGGTGAATATGCCTAGTCCGCCGCCGCCATAATTCGCAGCGACAATCCCGTAGGTACTGCCGGTAATCGCACCGGCGCCGGTGGTGATGGAAACAGTGCCGGTGCCGTAATCGTCGGCGTTGATGCCGGCGCCGTTCAAGCCCACGACCGAGCCGGTGGTGGTAATGCTCAACAAGCCCGTGCTTGCGGCGCTGTTATTGGCACTGATACCGTCGGCGCCGTTGCCAGTGACGGTACCGGAACCGGTGGTCATGGTGATGCCGCCGGAACCGTTGTTGTCGGCATAGATGCCCTCGGTTCCGCCAGTAACGGCACCCGTGCCGGTGCCGACAAACATTGTCGTTCCGGCGGCACTGTTGTAGACATAGATAGCGCTGGCGTTGGTGCCGGTGGTAATTCCGCCGGTACTTACGCCCACACCACCCGTGCCATAGTTGCGCGCGTCGATAGCACTGGTCGAACCACTGACGGCGCCGGTACTCGTGATGCTCAGATTGGTACCGTTGGCGCTGTTGTTGGCGAAGATACCGTCGCCGTTATTACCGGTCGCTGCGCCAAAATTGACAATCCTGAGATAGCCGCTGCCGTCGTTGTCGGCATAGATACCGTAATTTCCACCAGTCGCAGTACCGCCGAAAGTCCGGATGTACATGTCGGTGCCGTTGGCACTGTTGAAGGCATTGATACCGATATTATTGGTGCCGGTCACATTGCCCGCGCCATCGACAGTCACGCTGCCGGAGCCATTGTTAATCGCATTGATACCAATGTTGCCACCAGTGATGCCACTAACGCCCAGCACGTTGGATGTCACCGTCAGACTGGTGCCGTTGGCACTGTTGTAAGCAAAAATACCGTTATCGGCGGTGCCGGTAATGTTGCGGGTACCGGTGGTGATGTCGAGAGCGCCGGTACCGAAGTTGAATGCCTCAACGCCATCGTCGGCGCCGTAAGTGCCGCCCACCAACAAGGTCAGGCTGGTACCGAAGTTGCGTGCAAAAATACCGTCGCCAGCGACACCGGTGACAGTGGAGAAACCCCCACCCAGGCTGTCGATAAGCATCGCGCCGGTACCGTAATTTCGGGCATAAATGCCGGTCGTGCCGGCCTGAACGAACGCCGTGGTAATGGTCAGGTCGGTGCCGAAGTTGACAGCGACAATGCCAGTGCCGGCGACGTTGACGACACCTCCGGTGGTATCAATCGTGGTCGCGCCGGTACCGAAGTTGAGTGCAAAAATACCGGTATTGTTGGAAGTCACCGTCTCGGTGGTAATCGTGAGATCCGTGCCATCGTTGCGCGCGTAAATGCCGTAGGCGTTGTTTCCGGCGACCGAGCCTGCGGTTGTGTCGATCGTGGTGGCCCCGGTGCCGTAGTTCTGGGCAAGAATTCCGAAGTCGCCGCCGTTGACGAAACCCGTGGTGATAGTGAGATCGGTACCGTAATTTCTTCCAAAAACACCGAAATTCACGCCAAAGACATTGCCTGCTGTGCTGTTGATCGTGGTGGCGCCAGTACCGTAGTTGACTCCCAAAATACCAAAGAAGGCACCTGAAACATCGCCTGTTGTGATCGATATATCCGTACCGACGGCCGTATTGCGAGCATCGATGCCGAAACCGTTCGTTCCGGTCACAATCGCGGTGCCGGTATCAATGCTGATTGCGCCTGCGCCGGTGTTGCGGGCCACGATGCCGCTGTAGTCACCGGTGATAACGGCGCCGGCAACCGAATTGGTAAAAGTGATGCCCGTGGTTGCCGTCAGGTTGAAGGCATTGCCCACGGCGGTGGTGATACCGAACGGCGACGAGGTGGTGACCGTCAAGGCGCCAGCGCCGGCATTCAGGTTTTGCGAGGCATCGGCACCGGCGGCGCCGGTACAGTTCCAGAAAGTTGCCGGGAGTTCGGTACAGGTTCCCGCCATGGCGTTACCCGACGTTGCCGCCAGCGCTATCAGCAACAGGGAAGTGAGTTTGAGACGGGCCGGCAATTTCCGGTGACGGTTACGGTAAGTGGCTTTCATTAGGTGTCTTCCCCTTGGTGATGTTTAAAGGCTAAACGTAAATCCTGACTTGTATCGGACATGGTTGGCAAAAAATTAGGCCTGATATATCCCCGTGGCTAGCCGCTAGCCTTGTTGAAGGTGATCAGCTTTGCCGCTTCCGGCGAGCCCGGACTGATCGCCATCGGGCAACGGAAACTCGGGATAACCTCGAGGTCATACAATTCGGCAATGGCCCCGTCGATCCGGAACCAATCCACGCAACTGCGTTTTTCCAGATCGATGATTTGCACGCCGCACCAAGGCTCGGAGTCGGCCTCTTTCAAGCGTTGATCCAAGGCCAGGCCCTCGAAGCGTTTGTAGCGTGGCTTGGATAGCCCCACAAAAGCAAAACCGCCATGGAACGACAGGCCGCGCAGAAAGCCGGGGCAAAACACGCGCGGCTCGAAATGCCCCATGCCGCCGTTTTCGCCCCGCACCACGACGCCGAGTTCGCCGGTGCCGCCGTTGAGCAACCACAGCTGGCCGTTGTGAATACGCGGCGAATGCGGCATCGACAAACCTTCGCAGATGATTTCGTCGGTGCGCACGTCGATCACGATGCCGCCGTTGGCACGCCTATCACGCCAGCCATCGACCGTGTCGGAGCGACTGATCGCGGTGACGTACGCCGGCTTGCCGTCTTCCATCGCCAGGCCATTCAAATGGCAACGATCTTCGTCGACCAGCGCCGAGATGAACGCCGGCTTCCAGAGCATTTCAAAACTGTGTTGCGAGCACACCGTCGCCAGGCAGTTGTAGCGCGTGTTGACGAAGACGATGCGGCCCTGGTCATCGGTACCGACGTCGTGTGCGTCCAGCTCACCGGTGACATGCAGGGTGCGTGGCATATAACAGGCATCGAACGTCTCATTGATGCGCTCGTGCGATTGCAGAACGTTTTCGAATTCGATGATTTGATAGCCGGCCGCCAGCACGAGCTTGCCGTCCTTGCTGCGCGACAATCCCATCGGCTTCTGGACGACACTCTGATGCAGATGGGCACCCCCGTTGGGCAACACGCCCAGCATGTAAAGCAGGCCCGATTGATACGAGGTGAAGGCGATCGACACATTCATTCGCAGCAGCCGCGATACCAAACCCGCCGACAGCGAATAGTCGACTTTCGGCACCGGCGGCGTTGGCTGCGCTTCGACTTCGGCGACGACCGCTTCAACGATGGCTTCGGCCTGGGTGTCGGAAACATTATTGGCTGACATACGGCCTCTGTCTTCTCGGAAAATGCAGACGCCTGCCGTGCCGATTGCAACAAGGCCGTGGCGCCTAATAAGCGTGATGTATATCACAAAATTGCCAAGTGTCGTTTGTCGGCAAACGTGTCTTGAAAGAGGCCGTACAAAACCGGTTTTCGACATGCTTTACAGCAGGCCCATGATTGCTAGTATGGGATGCCATGAAACTGCGCCTTCTTACCAGCGTCAGCAAACTTGCTCACTTACGGGCGCTTCATTTTGCCTTGGGCATGTTTTTCTTGTGCTTGCAGCCCTGCCTTGTGCAAGCCTCCAACACTTCATCGCAACCCGCCGATATCGCCGCTTTGCGAGCCAGCCAAGCCCGGTCCGCCTCCGACCTCCGGCAACAAGCCATCAAACTACGGGCCACGACCAAAGATCCGAAACATCGTGCTTGGGCCGCATTGGCGCTAGCCGAATTCGAAAACGATCTTGAAAATGCCGATGCCGCGCTATTGATGCTCGATGAAACCTATCGTGAGGCCAGCGCGCTGAAGCTCGATGACCTGAAATTCCTCAGCTTGAATTCGCGCAGTACGATTTTGGTTAATCGCGGTCGTTCGGACGAAACCGATACTGTTCAGAAAGAAATGAAGGCCATGGTGGATGCCCACGGCGACCAATATCCGGTTTGGCGTGCGCTATGGCTCGACCAACGCGGCGTGCTTGAACGTAAGCTCGGTAATTTCGATAGCTCGCTCGATTACTTTCGGCAATCGCTCGGGATTTACCGAAAACTGAAAGACTCGACCAATATGGCACGCGAATTAAATTCGATCGGCGTCATCTATGGTCGCACCGGTAAGTTTTCCGATGCGGTGGTCTCACACACCGAAGCATTGGAGCTCTCGCGTAAAGCCGGTGATCGCGGTGAAACCGCACGCGGCCTGCGTATGCTCGGCGTGCTCTATCGCAATCTCGATGACGAAGAACTGGGCAGCCAATCCCTGCTCGAAGGCCTGGCTTATGTCGAAGAACGCAATGTCCGCGAAGCCATTACCCTGCATGGCGAATTATCAAAATCGCTGACCTTGCTCGACCGCATGTCGGAAGCGGAATATCACGCACAACAAGCGGTGAGATTATCCAAGCTATCGGGCAGCCCGCCCAATCGGGTGAACTCGTTTGCCCGCATGGCTGAACTCAAGCTGGCACAGGGCAAGGTCGACGACGCCGACTACTGGACCAAGCTGGGCTTCGAGTCTTTCAATGACGTCGCGGTACGTGACCAGACCTTATTGCTGTTTACCCAGGCAAAAGTGTCGGCTGCCCGCGGACAATCGGCGAAGGCTTTGGAAGAAGCGCAAAACACCCTAGTCAACGTTCGCAAATTTGGCGACCGCATTCTCGAACGTGCCGTGCTCGATTTATTGGCCGAGCAACAATTGAAAGTCGGCGATGCCGCCAGTGCCTATATCACGCGAAAAGAACATCAAGCACTCGACAAGGAGTTGTCGATTGATATGGCGGCCCGGAAGATTTCCGCTCTGGAAGGCAAACTCGAACGTGAACGCAGTGAAGCCGAACGCGCGATGCTCGAACGTGATAACGCCGTTCAAGCCCTCACACTTAGTCGTCAGCGCCTGATGGGCATGGCCCTGATTGCCGGCCTCACGGCGCTGTTATTGGTGGCGGGCTTGTTGTACTGGCGCTACCTGAGTGTCAAGCGCAGCCAGGTCGAAATCCGTGCAAGCCGCGACGAACTGGCACAAATGCACACCAGCCTGCTCGATAGCTCCGCCGCACTCGAACGCGTTGCCCATACCGACGCCCTGACCGGCCTGGGTAATCGCCACGCGCTGACTAAAAAAATGGAGCAATGCCTGTCCAAGGGCAGCGAGCAACGACGCGGCATGTGCGTGCAATTACTCGACCTGGATTTTTTCAAACAGATCAACGACAAATACGGCCATCTCGCCGGCGATGCCGTCTTGCGCGAAGTGGCCATCCGACTGACAGCCGCCGTGCCCGCCAATACCACGGTCGGCCGCTGGGGCGGCGAAGAATTCATCTTGCTGTTTGAACAAATCACCCTCGCCGATGCACAACTTCTGGCCGAAAAAGTGAGACAGGTCATTGCCGCCACGCCGGTCATTTTCGAAGCACAGACCATCAGTATCAGCACCAGCATCGGCATCGCCTGCAATCGCGACTTGAACGCGCATTCTACCGATCCACTATTAGCTGCCGCCGATGAAGCGCTGTATCGCGCCAAGGACAAGGGCCGTAATCGGGTGGAAATGGCGACCGCCTGAGCTGTTTTTTACAGCGCAATGCAGCAAAAAAAATTTACGCCCTTGTAAAACGTGAACGAACGCTCTATGCCATTGGTCACTCTTGACGTGCTCCAGTGCGAGCAGCAACATCGAACGCTTGTCTCATCGTGATTTCGCGATGGGTTGGACCATGTCTTTCGGACTTGTCGGTGGAGTAATGTAATGGATAGACGTAATTTCTTGGCGGTCTCAGGCATCGGCCTGAGTGGTTTGATGATTCCCGGCTTCGGCAATGCGGTTGCGGCCGAAGTGCTTCTCACCAAAATGGATGTCGGCCGCAAGAAAGCGCTGGCCAATATCGCACTGAACGCTGCCACCGCTGCCGGTGCTTCCTATTGCGATGTGCGTATTGGCCGCTATTTGCGCCAATTCGTGATTACCCGCGAAACCAAAGTGCAGAACGTGGTCAATACCGAATCCGTCGGTGCCGGCATCCGCGTCATTGCCAACGGTACCTGGGGGTTTGCTGCTACCAGCGACCTGAGCAATGCCGGCATCGCCAAAGCCGCCAAACAGGCGGTCGCCATTGCCAAGGCCAACTCGTCCGCACAAACACAACCGGTGCAACTGGCGCCGGTGAAAGGGGCAGGCGAGATGTCCTGGGCAACGCCCATCAAGAAAAACGCGATGGAAGTGCCGATCAAGGAAAAAGCCGATTTGCTGCTTGGCGTGAATGCCGCGGCAATGGCGGCCGGTGCCAACTTCGTCAATTCCATGTTGTTTGTGGTCAACGAACAAAAATATTTTGCTTCGACCGATGGTTCCTACATTGATCAGGATGTTCACCGCATCTGGCCCACCTTCACCGTTACCGCGATCGACAAGACCAGCGGCAAGTTCCGCAGCCGCGACAGCCTGTCGGCCCCGATGGGCATGGGTTTCGAATATCTTGAGGGCAATCGCAAACTGATTTTGCCGAATGGCCTGATCGGCTATAACGATTCCTACAACATGACCGAAGACGCTACCCAAGCGGCCAAACAGGCACAAGCGAAACTGAAAGCGCCCTCGGTGAAACCAGGCAAATATGACTTGGTGCTCGACCCTTCGCATTTATGGCTAACCATTCACGAATCGGTCGGCCATCCGCTGGAACTCGATCGCGTTCTGGGTTACGAAGCAAACTACGCCGGCACCAGCTTCGCCACGCTCGACAAATTGAAAGACAAATTCAAATACGGCAGCGACAAGGTCAACTTGTTCGCCGACAAAATCCAGCCCACTACCTTGGGCAATGTTGCCTACGACGATGAAGGCGTAAAAACCAAACGCTGGGATCTGGTCAAAGACGGCACACTGGTGAACTACCAAGCCATTCGCGATCAGGCCCACATCATTGGTGAATCCGAATCACATGGCTGCTGCTATGCCGACTCTTGGTCGAGCGTTCAGTTCCAGCGCATGGCCAATGTCTCGCTGGCACCAGGCAAGGAAAAACTATCTGTTGCCGACATGATCAAGAATGTCGAAAAAGGCATTTACATTATCGGTGACGGTTCATTCTCGATTGACCAGCAACGCTACAACGCGCAATTTGGCGGCCAGCTGTTCTACGAAATCGAAAACGGCAAAATCAAGGGCATGGTGGAAGACGTCGCGTATCAAATTCGTACGCCGGAATTCTGGAATGCCTGTTCGGCAATCTGCGATTCAAGCGATTACCGCTTCGGCGGTTCCTTCTTCGACGGCAAGGGTCAGCCAAGCCAAGTCTCGGCTGTGTCGCATGGTTCCAGTACGGCGCGTTTCGATGGCATCAATGTCATCAGCACCGCCCGTTCGCTGGGCTGATCGCCAAACCCTTAGCCAGAAATTCAGGAGTAATAAATGAGCATTTATAGCGAACAAGAAGCGAAGGCAATTCTCGATAAAGTCATCGCGCTGTCCAAAGCCGACGAATGCACTGCCACGCTGGGTGGCGGCGTCAACGGCAATATCCGTTTTGCCTTGAATAATGTGTCCACCAGCGGCATCGTCAACAACGCGGAACTTGGCGTCCAGGTGGCTTTCGGCAAACGTGTCGGCATCGCCACCATCAATGAATTTGATGATGAATCACTGGCGCGCGTCGTGCGTCGTGCCGAGGAACTGGCGCGGCTGGCACCCGAGAACGACGAGTTCATGCCGGCCATCGGCAAACAAAGCTACAAGGCAACCCCGACGTTTAATCAAAGCATCGCCGACATCACGCCGGAATACCGCGCCAAAGTGGCCGCCGATTCGATCAATCCCTGCAAGAACGACAAGTTGATTGCCGCCGGCTTTCTTTCCGATGGCGTCGGCTTTTTTGCTTCGGCCAACAGCAACGGCAATTTCGCGTATCAGCAATCGACCAGTCTGGATTACACCTGCACGGTGCGTACCGAAGACGGCACCGGTTCTGGCTGGGTTGCCCGCAATGTTGGCTCGGTCAAGGATTTCGATGCCAATGTCGAAATTCGCACCGCGATCAGCAAGGCAAAAGGCTCCGCCGGCGCGAAAGCGTTGGAGCCCGGCAAATACACCGTGATTCTGGAACCCGCCGCTTCAGCCGGTTTGATTTCTTTCATGATGTTCGGTTTCGATGCCCGTCAGGCCGATGAAGGCCGCAGCTTTCTGACCAAGAAAGGCGGCGGCAACAAAATCGGTGAGCAGGTATTCGACCCACGTGTCAGCGTGCATTCCGACCCCTGGGATGCCGATGCACCGGTGATGCCATGGGATGGAGATGGTTTGCCGCGTGAAAAAATGGCGATTATCGATAAAGGCAAAGTGTCTTATCTGGAATACTCGCGCTACTGGGCAAAACAAAAAGGCAAGGAAGCCAAAGGCTCGCCGGGCAACCTGATCATGGCCGGTGGCACCAAATCGACGATGGATCTGGTCAAATCAACCGCGAAAGGTATTTTGGTCACCCGCACTTGGTATATCCGCATGGTCGATCCGCAAACCGTGTTGCTGACCGGCCTTACCCGTGACGGAACCTTCTACATCGAAAATGGCGAAATCAAATATCCGATCAAGAATTTCCGCTTCAACGAATCGCCGGTGATCATGCTGAACAATGTCGAAGAACTCGGCAAGCCGGTCCGCGTCGGCGATGACGAGTCGCCGTTCGTGATGATGATTCCGCCGATGAAAATTCGCGACTTCACCTTTACCTCGCTGTCGGACGCGGTGTGATGTACAGGCGTGCGCAACACGCGTGCGCCTCAAGTTTTTCTCGTAGGAGGCCGCTTGCGGGCGACGATATCATTCGGGCCCTAGGGCCCTCCTACGCATGAATCGCCAGCAATTTCTGAAACTGATGTGCCAGGCCGCCGCAGGCATTGCGGTATCACCGCTCTTGTTGCGTCAAGCCATCGCTGCCGCACCCGAATATGATTTCTGGTTCACCCGCCTGATGTATGACTCCGGCGACTGGGATGTCGACCAACGCATGCCGGCCAATATCATTACTTCGCTGATTGATTACACGACGCTGCGGGTGGACACCAAAGAACACGTGATCGCTTTATCCGATCCGAAAATGCGGACGGCGCCGTTCTGTTATCTGGCCGGCCACAAACTGGTCGAATTCAACGCCGATGAACGCAGGAATTTCGAGGCGTATGTCCGCAATGGCGGTTTCGTTTTCGTCGATGATTGCAATCACGATATCGACGGATTATTTGCAAAATCTTTCGAAGCCCAGATGGGTTCGATTTTCGGGGTATCGGCACTGAAAAAACTGCCGAAGAAGCATCCGCTTTATAGTAGTTTTTTCAAGTTCGACGAACCGCCGACCACCGGCTTCGAATTGAATGGCTGGGGCGACGACATCGTGCACGATTATCTGAAAGGCATCGAAATCAACGGCCGCCTAGGCGTGCTGTACAGCAATAAAGACTATGGCTGCGAGTGGGATTACGACTGGCGAAATAAACGCTTTCTGGCCGAAGACAATACAAAATTCGCGGTGAATATCGTGATGTACGCATTGAACAATTAAGGATTGGGCAACATGGATACGAACGAAGCCATCATTAAGGAAAGATTGTCGCAACTGGGCCATCTCAAATCCGCGATTGGCCATGCCATCGTCGGGCAGGAAGACGTGATCGAACAATTGCTGATCGGTTTGCTGGCCGGTGGCCACTGCCTGCTCGAAGGCGTGCCAGGGCTTGGTAAAACATTGCTTGTCCGCTCGCTTGGGCAGGCAATGGATCTGGAATTCCGCCGCATCCAGTTCACACCCGATCTGATGCCCAGCGATATTCTCGGCACTGAAATTCTGGAAGAAGACCACGGTACCGGAAAACGCCATTTCAAATTCCAGCAAGGCCCGGTTTTCACCAATTTATTACTAGCTGACGAACTCAACCGCACGCCGCCAAAAACGCAAGCCGCCTTGCTCGAAGCGATGCAGGAACACACTGTCAGTTATGCCGGTGTTACGCATGTCTTGCCGGATCCGTTTTTTGTATTGGCGACGCAAAATCCGCTTGAGCAAGCCGGTACGTATCCATTACCCGAAGCGCAACTCGATCGTTTTTTATTGCATGTGCGCGTTGATTATCCCAGTGAAGCCGAAGAGCGTGCCATCTTGCAGCAGACCACCGGTGTGAGCTCGGCAAAAGTCCCGCAGGTGATGCATGCCGATACCATTCGCTCGCTGCAGAAACTCGTTCGCGAAGTGCATGTCAGTGACGATCTGTTGAACTGGATCAACCAGATCGTGCGTGCCAGCCGTCCGCAGGAAAGTACTTCGAAAGAAGTGCAGTCTTGGGTGAAATGGGGTGCGGGCCCGCGTGCCGGCCAGGCGCTCGTACTCGCATCGAAAGCACGTGCACTGATTCATGGTCGTTTCGCAGCCACGCGCGATGACGTGAAAGCACTGGCTGCACCGGTATTGCGCCATCGCTTATTGCTGACCTTCGTTGCCGAAGCCGAGCAAAAATCGGCCGATGATGTCGTCGCGGTGTTGTTGAACACGGTGCAGTTTCCAAACTGATTCGCAAACATGACGACCGACCTGATTCCGACCGATGTTCGCGCACGCCTGAAAGCGCTGCGCCTGCAGGCACGCCGCATTTCCGGCGCGCAGGGCATCGGGCAGCATCAAAGCCGCAGTCGCGGTGCCGGTCTGGAATTCGCGCAATACCGTGCCTATGAACCCGGCGACGAACCACGGCAAATCGATTGGAAATTGTATGCACGCTCGGATAAATTTTTCGTACGCGAAGCCGAGCGCGATTCACCTTTGATTGTGTGGTGCCTGATTGACGCTACCGCTTCGATGGCACAAGCCGATGCCGCAAGCCCGCAAAGGTCACGACTGCAGGCTGCGAAAGCCTTGACCGCCTGCGTGATCGAACTCGCCTTGAAACAGGGCGATCGTTTCGGTTGGATCGCGGTTAGCGATCAGGGACTGGTCGTGGTGAATGCCGGCAGCGGCACTAAACATCGAGATCAGTGTTTACTCGAACTGCATAAACTCAAAGCGCAGGGTGGATGGCCGAACGAAGCGCAATGTCGCCCGATCTGGGAACGCATTGCCGCCAATACTTTGGTGCTATTGCTTAGCGATGATTACGACGAAGCCTGCGTATTGCTGGCCGAACGGCTGGCAGTCGCAAGACGCGAAGTCTTGAGCGTACAAATACTCACTGCCGAGGAACGGGATTTCCCGTTTCAGGGTGGCCATCGCTTTCGCGATGCCGAAACCGATACCGAATTGCTGACCGATGCGGCGGCTTCGCGAAGCGGATTTATCGAAAAGTTTTTAGCCGAGAAAAAAATGTTGAGCGCGCGTTTCGCTGCCAGCGGTATCCATCATGTTGAATACGTTTTGGATCAACCACTCGATATGCCGCTCAGGAAATTCTTTCTACCACGCAACACCCGATTTCAGGAGAGCGTGTGAACCTCGCCCTGCTGCTGCCGAGTGCCTTGCTGGCCTTATCGGCGCTGTTGATACCGCTCCTGATCCATCTCAGTCGCCGTTCGGAACAAAAGCCGACTGACTTTGCCGCACTGCGCTGGATTTCCGCACAACTGCGGCCACGACGGAAACTGGTGTTCCAGGAACTTGTATTGTTGTTGCTTCGATTGCTTCTATTGATCGCCCTCGCATTTTTTCTAGCGAAACCGGTTTCGATGCAATCGGTATCACCGACACATTGGGTTGTGGTCGTGCCGGGCAGCGATGTTGGCGCGGCGAGGGATTTACCTGCCGATAGAAATTCGGAATGGCACTGGTTGAGTTCAGGCTTTCCGAAATATGAAAAGAAACCGAATGGTTCGAATATTTCTTTCAGTAGCTTGCTGCGTGAACTGGACACGGAGTTGCCCGCGAGCGCGGCCTTGACGATCGTTGTGCCGGAATTACTCGCTGGGCTCGATGGCGAACGAATTCGTTTAACCCGGAAAGTGGATTGGAAAATCGTTCCGCAAATACAAACTACCGTCTTTCCCGCGCAGGCGGAAACCCAGAGACTCAACACGCCAGATCCGAAGTCGCTGGGTCCCCGCCGACGCGGGGATGACAGATTGATAGGTAATGATGATATTGCTCCAATCCATCTCGCCATCCGCCATGACGACAAACATCGCGACGCAGCGATCTATTTCCGTGCCGCACACGTCGCCTGGCAAGCAGCAAAGAAACCGGATGAAAAATATACTCTCGATAGCGCCGATATTTCATCACCTTTGCAGAAAAACCACAGCACCTTGATCTGGCTGTCTTCCGGCGAGTTGCCACCCAACATTCGCCAATGGACAGAGAAAGGCGGCACGATTCTGGTCTCAAAAGAATCGCTAGTGCCGGAAGTAAAATCCGCTGTTTCTGCCTGGCGAAACGAACAAGGCGCCAGCTTGATTCTCGCCGCGCCACTCGGGCAAGGTCGTGTGCTGCAATGGCAGCAAGACTTGAAACCGGGGGCCATGCCGGAATTGCTGGATGCCGATTTTCCACAGCACTTGAAATCGTTACTGCAGACAAAGCCGCTCGCGCCGACCCGCTCATTGGCAAAGTCGCAGACGCCATTGATAGGTGCGAAGGTCGGCCCACAATCTCCGCAATCACTTCAAATTTGGCTCGCCCTGTTAATTGCCTCCTTGTTCCTGATCGAACGCTGGTTCGCGAATGCGTTGCGACGCTGGAGTGCGGCATGAGCGCACTGAATAAAATCCGGCAATGGCAAAGCGCGGCAAAGATGCGCCGTGTATTGATCGAATGCCTGGTGGATTTGCTGCCCTTGGCCGGGCTGTATTGCCTCGCGTCACGCTTCCTGTCGATGCCCATAGCCATCGCCGTGACACTGGCGAGCGCCGCACTCCTGTTTTTGTATGCACTCCGTTCGATCGAAGTGCTCGACACCCATTGGTTGATTCGGCAACTCGATCTGCGCTTGCGCGATCTGGAAGACAGCAGCGATTTATTGTTCAAACCGACCGCCGAATTATCAACATTGCAAAATCTACAACGCGAGCGGGTTGAACTGCGTGTATCCAATCTCGCCAATGTCGATTTACGCGAACCATGGCCGCTAAAAATTATTGCACTATCGTTTTTTATTTCTGCCCTTTTATTTTCTGTTGCAGTTTACTGGCCACACGTGCCCACCTCTGCCGTCGCAGCGACAGTTGAAGGTGTGCCGACACCGGCATCGGCCAATATTCCCGTGCGACTAATCGGGCAAAGCATCCGCACCCAGCCGCCGGCCTATACCGGTCTGGCACCGCGTCAGGAAAAAACCCTGCAGGTGAAATTTCCGGAAGGCTCGCGGCTGAACTGGAATCTGAGATTCCAGCCACAGCCAGCTTCAGTGGACCTGGTCTTTCTCGATGGCAGCCGTCTGGCCCTGAAGCAAAGCGGCGATTCCTGGCAGGCTTCCAAGATGATGCTGCAATCCAACCTGTACCGCGTGCAGGTCAACAAGGCCGCACTGGGCGAAGACAAACTCTATCGCCTCGATGCGATCAAGGATTCTGCGCCGCAAATTCGTGTCATGCAGCCAGATCGAAATCTGAGCCTGGTTGAACTAGGACAAACCGATTGGCCGCTGCGCTTCGAAGCCGAAGACGATTATGGGTTGGGCGCATCGCAATTACGTATCCAGCTGGCACAAGGTAGCGGAGAAAACATCAAGTTCAGCGAACAAACCCGAACACTCGCAGGCCAGGGCACTCGCACGCAAAAACGCTTTGCACAAACTCTCGATCTCGCGGCACTGGGATTGGCGCCCGGTGACGACGTGATTATCCAATTCAGCATCAGCGACCAACGCACTCCGCTAATCAATACCACCCGCAGCTCGAGTTTCATCCTGCGCTGGCCACCCGAAGAAAGCGTGATGGCCAGCGGTGTCGAAGGCTTGGTGCAGAAAGCCATCCCGGCCTATTTCCGCAGCCAGCGGCAAATCATTATCGATACCGAGAAATTGCTGGCGAACCAGAAAAGGTTGAGTAAAGAAAATTTCGGGATTCAATCCGATACCATCGGCGTCGACCAACGCATTCTGCGATTACGCTACGGCCAATTCCTCGGCGAGGAAACCAATGTCGGCGAAGCGGAACCCGGCAGCGAACATGATGAACATGCCGACGAGCCTCCGAAGAAAGTGGCGAGTGCCAGCGAAACGCAATCGATACTTGAGGAATACGGCCACACCCACGACATCAAGGAAGCCGCGACCCTGCTCGAGCCAAAAACCAAAGAGCTACTTCGCGCCGCGCTGAATGAAATGTGGCAGGCCGAATTGCATTTGCGTTCCGGAAAACCCAAACAAGCCTTGCCCTATGAATATCGTGCGCTCGCATTCATCAAAAAAGTGCAACAGTCCGACCGGATTTATCTGGCCAAAGTCGGCGTGGAATTGCCGCCAATTGACGAGACCCGTCGTCTTGGCGGTGATCGCAGCGGCTTGAAAGATCGCGATGATTTTTTGCAGGCCGCCAATATTGTAGATGCCGCACTGGTCGAGTTCTGGCAAACGCTGGATCGACTGGAATTTTCATCGGCAAACAACGCGAAGTCGAAGCCCGACTTCACTGCGCTGCGAAACTGGATTCGCGAAAATCCATCACGCTCGCCCGATGCGCTTGGCCTGTTGGCCGCTCTGGATACGCTGGAAAAACAACC
>JAYWIC010000098.1:0-10834 GCA_043789195.1 Arenimonas sp.
TCGTATTGGTTGGGCATGTCCTCGATGTCTTTGATGAAACCCATCGTGGTGTGTTTGTAGGTATGCGTGTTGAACGCGGTGGCACGCATCGTTTCGTAAAGTTTGGAAACCGGATTCGCCGAGTTCTTGTTGTACTCGCCGAGCACCGCACGTGATT
Organism: Arenimonas sp.; assembly: GCA_043789195.1. GTDB lineage: Bacteria > Pseudomonadota > Gammaproteobacteria > Xanthomonadales > Xanthomonadaceae > Arenimonas. The sequence goes on from JAYWIC010000098.1 coordinate 158, forward strand.
CGGTCTTGAACGCTTCCACCGAATACGACAGGTTCTGGAAACGGTCCGCCTCGATTTTCAGGATCGTGTCGAGATCTTCCTTGGCGAACGTGATGTGATAGTTAGTGAAGTCATCGGTGGTGTAGGCATTTTGCCGTGCGCCGGCCTTGGTGATGATCGCGTTGTAGGCATCCGGCGTTAAGGTCGGCGTGCCACGGAACATCATGTGCTCGAAGAAATGGGCGAAGCCCGATTTGCCCGGCTCCACTTCATTGCGCGAACCGGTCAACACCGGCATCTGCAAGGACACGATATTGGGGAAACCGGTCGGCACCACAATCACCACCAAACCATTGGGCAGCGTCTTGGTGGTCGCCTTGAACGGCAGGATGTCGGTGCTGGCGGTATCCACCTTGGAGGCGGCGAGCGGAGCAAGCGGTGCAAACAGGCAAAGCATTGCCAGGCTCGCACCAAAGAGGACGGATTTACGCATGTCGATTCCTGTAGAAACCAGAGTGGTGGAGGCAAGATACCCAAGGGCAGCGGCGGTATCAACCATTGGTGCATTTCTCACACGCTCATGGCTGGGCGACGATTACTTTTTTGGTTCTTAGGGTGAACCACCGACAGGTGGTATACCGTTGGTCGTTCCATCAAAGATTGCGATGATGTTCGGTGGATACCGCATGGAGTTGCGTTGGTCGGCCATGCGACCGCCATGGATGGCGGGAGTGCCGAAAATGCAGGAGCATTTTTTGGCGCCCGACTTGTGCAATTTCACAATGTTTATTGATGTGCAGGATTTACAAGTAGAAAAAGGATTCTCGCAATTGGTCAAAAGCATCGGGCCGGGGCCCGACTTACCGTTTATGTAATTCGTCCAACCCGGTCTGTGCGTCAGCGCACCGATACTAAATGGCCCCAACAATATAGTTTTTACTTTTTACTCGTAGTCCATGCCCTGCTTTGCAAGGCACACGGCTAGTAGAAGGAAGTCACGAATGAACTCCCATTCCATGACGTTTGCAATTTGGGCGGTCATCGTAGGCACATTGCTAACGACAATGGCGCTCTCTAGCACGTTATTGAAACGGTTACCTTTGAGCACTGCGATGCTTTATCTCGCGGCTGGGGCAGTGCTTGGTCCGGCAGGCTGGATGTTGATGTCGCCTGATCCAATGAAATATTCCCTTGTGCTGGAGAAAATGGCTGAGGTTGCACTGCTGGTTTCTTTATTTGCCGCAGGCTTGAAACTCGGTATTCCGTTAAAAGACAAGCGCTGGTATCTGCCTTTACGTCTGGCTTTTGTCTCAATGACACTCACAGTGGTAATGATATCGCTGATCATGATGTTCGGTTTTGGGCTTTCATTAGGTGCTGCCATTTTATTAGCCGGCATTTTGGCCCCCACAGATCCCGTGCTGGCATCCGATGTGCAGGTTGAGAATGGTCATGACCGTGATCGTCTGCGCTTCAGTTTAACCGGCGAAGGCGCTCTTAATGATGGTGCCGCATTACCTTTTGTCATGCTGGGCCTGGGCTTGCTGGGCCTGCACGATTTAGGCGTTGGCGGCTGGCGCTGGTTAGTCGTTGATGTTGTCTGGGCCATCTTGGGCGGCTTGTTGTTGGGAGCCGCACTAGGTAAGTTAATTGGCAAGCTGGTGGTGTATTTGCGTAGTCGTCATAAAGAATCGGTCGGACTCGACGAATTTTTGCTGCTGGGACTTATTGCACTGTCTTATGGAATTTCGGTTCTTTGTCATGCCGACGGTTTTTTGGCGGTGTTTGCCGCCGGGCTTGCAATGCAACACGTGAAAGAACAAGAACCCGGCAAGAACACCAGTGAGCCGTTGGCATTGCCGGTTGATTTGGGGAGTCAAGAGGCACATGAAGCGCTTGCCACCGATCCCGAACACGCCAGTGCTTACATGATGCAGGCATTACGTGGCTTCAATGAACAGCTTGAGCGCATCGGCGAAGTGGCGGTGGTGTTGGTGGTCGGTGCCATGCTGGCTTTTACTTCGTTCAATTTGAATGCCATTTTATTCGTACTATTATTTTTTATCGTTATCCGGCCCATAGCCACATGGCTAGCGTTAATCGGCGCTAAGGTGTCTGCCGATCAACGAAATCTTATTTCATGGTTCGGCATTCGTGGTATTGGCTCTATTTATTATTTGATGTACGCCATTAATCACGGCCTACCCAACTCACTGGTTGAATTCATCATTGCCATCACACTGACCACCGTCACGGCATCCATCGTGCTACATGGCATTTCGGTGACGCCGCTAATGAGCCTGTATGCGCGAAGAAAGAAAAGCGCGTAGGTCGGGCCCTGGCCCGACATGGGCAATATCACAATGTCTATTGAAGCGTGGGATTCGAATTTAGAAACACAGATTTTCGCAATTGCTTAAAAGCGTCGGGCCGGGGCACCGACCTACAAAGTTTGCCCGACTTACCGTGTTGGAAAATGGGTAAGGGGAAAAAGCTCAGGTTCTCCTAGTTCTTTTTTATTCGTTTTTTCCACGGCATTTCCACGTCCCCGGTTTGCTTGTCATCAATTTCGAACTCCCTTAAGCTCATCGCTGATCGTTCGTTGAGAGGGCACTCTGTGAATGAGCTGGAAACCACCACTAACCGAGCTGAACCGATGTCGAGCCACGTCTTCGTCAGCTATGCCACCGAGGACCGAAAGCACGCACTGTCGCTCTGCAAAGAGATCGAAAGTCGTGGCACGAGTTGCTGGATTTCCACTCGCGACGTCGCTCCGGGCGAAAATTACCAGGAAGCGATCGTAGGTTCGATCCGTCACGCCCGGGCGATGGTCCTGGTATTTTCCGAGGCAGCCAACAAAAGCGACGAGATCAAGAAAGAGCTCTCGCTTGCAAGCCGTTTCCGCGTACCGGTCATCACGCTCAGGCTCGAGAACATCGAGCCAAGTGACGCATTTGCCTACGAGCTATCGACACGGCAGTGGATCGACGCCTCGGAAGGTTGGGACGAAGCGATCGATTCGCTTGTCAGCCGCATCGAAGAACTCCCGGACAACGAGGCCGTCGCTGCGAAGGCAGCCTCGCCCGCCCTGCGCCGCTCGGCTTTTTCCTCGCAACGCAAAATGGCGTTTGCCGCCGCCGGTTTATTTCTGTTGGCAATGCTTGCGGGAGCGTGGTGGTTTAATAAGCCCGATAGCGAGGCGCCGCACAGCATGACGGTGCGTTTGGCTGGTTTCAAACTGCTTTCCCCCGACATGCCTGCCACTATCCCCGATGCCGTGGATGCCGAGATTGCCGCAGCGTTCAACGAAGACGGTGTCGTTGGCGTTTCCAATGCAGCAAGCCCTGCGCCCGGTTCGGTACCCGCCTATGCCATTGGCGGCACCATCCAGCGAGACGGCCAGACAATCCGCGTAATCACTCGATTGACCAACGAGCGTTCCGGCACAGCGCTTTGGTCGTACAACTTTAATTACGACGGAAACGAGACCTCGAAAGTCCCACGCCGAATCGCCGTGGATGCCGGCAATGTCGTTCGCTGCGGTCTATTCGGAGCCTCCACCTATCACAAACCTTTGCCTGACAATGTGCTCAGGGATTACCTGCAATTTTGCCAGGGATATTGGGATCCCCAAACGTGGGAGGGTCGCAAAGCCCTGGTTCCCGCACAGCGAGTCGTCAAAGCGGTTCCGGATTTCTCCTGGGGTTGGGCTGCCGTTGCCGGCGCATTCTGGAAAGTGTCGTTGGTGGCAGAAACCCCTCGTTCCGCCGAGGAAGCTCGTGCGAATGGACGCGAAGCCGCAGATCGCGCCATAGCCATTGATGGCAAGAACAGCGAGGCTTTGTACATCAAATCCCTCCTGATCGACCAGCAAGATTGGCTGGGTCGGGAAGCACTTTTGAAGCGCGCCATTGCGGCGCGCGGACTAGATTGCGGGTGCGAGCATCATCAATACGGGTGGATGCTGGCCAACGTGGGCCGGATTAGCGACTCGGTCGAACAACTGCAGCAAGCCAACGACATGCTCGCGCTGTATCTGTACACGCCCCTTAATCTTGCCGATGCGCTTGTCGCCGCAGGCAAGCCTGATAAAGCGAAACCGTATTTCGATGCCGCCATCGAACTGGCCCCGAACTCCGCCTTCGCAAAACGAATCGCGTTGCACAAAGCCATCATCACCGGCGACACCGAACCAGTGCACGACCCCACATCACCGCTTTCTGCGGAGCAGCGCGCAGCCTTGCTGGAGGGGTATGGCGCAGTGGCGTCGGGAAGTCCCGAAGCGAAAGCACAAGCCGTCAGAACACTTGTCGCATTACCCCGGGACCAGCAAAACGATAAAGTCGCATCGCTGCTTGCGCAGCTCGGTGCGAACCACGAGGCATTCCAGATTGCGGCCTGGCTAGCGGCCAACAAGTACGCCGGGCCTTCGATATTCTGGTATCCGAGCATGCGCACAAGCTTGGACGATCCGGGCTTCCCGGCCTTGGCAACGCAACTTGGCCTGATGGAATATTGGAAAACGACCCGCAAAAAACCCGACGTCTGCAATGAAAAGGCAGCGCCGTCGTTTTGCAAAATGATCTGATCGCGTTTTCCGGCTCGGCTTGTTTCCGGATGTCGTTCATAACTCTCGAGCCCAGCTTATCGCATTTAGTAATGCAGTCTTTCAATAGACGAATTTCCGGTCACATGCAGACGCGCAGGTCGGTGCCCTGGCCCGACTTAAGCAATTTCACAATGTGTATAGATGCGCAGGACTTACAATTACAAATACATATTTTCGCAATTGCCTAAAAGCTTCGGGCCAAGGCACCGACCTACAATGTGTTTGCCCGACTTACCACGCTCTAGGAGATTTGCATGTCTGCAACACTGTTTGACGCCATCAATATTGGCCCGCTGCATTTGAATAACCGTATTTTTATGGCGCCTTTAACTCGCATGCGTGCCACGCAACCGGGCGATGTGCCGAATGCTTTGATGGCAGAATATTATGTTCAACGCGCCAGCGCGGGCTTGATGATTACCGAAGCTACGCAAATATCGCCAGAAGGCAAAGGCTATGCCGATACGCCCGGTATTTACAGCGCCGAGCATGTGGTCGGCTGGAAAGTGGTGAATGATGCGGTGCACAGCGCGGGCGGAAAAATCTGCATGCAGCTTTGGCATGTTGGCCGCGTGTCCCACACCAGCTTGCAAATTGCCGGGCAAGCCCCGGTGTCGGCTTCAGACAAACCGTACCAAAATAAAACCACGGTGAAAGACGAGCATGGCAACATGGTGCGTATCGCCTGCAGCACGCCACGCGCCCTGCGCACCGATGAAATTCCGCGCTTGATTGAACAATACCGAATCGCTACACGAAATTCTCGCGAAGCCGGTTTTGACATGGTTGAAATCCATGCCGCGCACGGCTATCTGATGCATCAGTTTATGTCGGAGCAAAGTAATTTCCGCACGGATCACTATGGCGGAAGTTTGGAAAACCGCGCACGCTTGACGCTTGAAGTCGTGGATGCCGTTATCGGCGAATGGGACGCGGCGCATGTTGGCATCCGCATTTCGCCATTAGGCATTTTTAATGGCCTGGACGATACCGCCGGTGAAGCGATGGGTTTGTATATAGCCGGGCAATTCGCCAAGCGCGGCTTGGGCTATTTGCATTTATCGGAACCCGATTGGGCTGGCGGCCCAGCCTTGACAATTGAATTTCGCGAACAGCTACGCGCCAAATTCCCCGGCGTTATTGTTGTCGCGGGTGGCTATAGCCTGGAAAAAGCGCAGCCGCTTCTGGATGCCAATCTCATTGACGCCATTGCCATGGGAAGGACATTTATTGCCAACCCCGATTTGCCAGTGCGTCTGGAAAAAAACCATCCGCTAAATCCTGGTCGTCCGGAGTTGTATTACGGTGGCGGTGCAGAGGGTTACACCGATTACCCGCGGATGACGCAATCCATTTTTGATTATGCGGCCGCAGAAAAAGGGTCAGGGTAGTTGCTCGGGCCCTGGCCCGACATGGGCTGCGTCGCAATCGGTTAAAAACGTCGGGCCGGGGCCCGACTTCCCGCGTTTTTTCGAATTCAATCTTCGGCAGGGGCCAGGTGAAATCCACCTCGGCCTGAATCTTTGGCCACGTACAAGGCTTCATCGGCCCGACGCACCAGGCTATCTCCATCGAGCTCGCCTTTTCGGCGGATTACAACGCCAATGCTGGTCGATACCAACCGCTCTTGCCCGACCAAACTAAATGGGGACGCCATCGCGGCTATGATTTTTTTCGCAACGATCGATGTTTCTTCGGTGCCATGCATACCCTCAAGCACGATGACAAATTCATCGCCTGCCAACCGGGTCAATTTATCGGTCTGGCGTATGCATCGGGTGAGTCGCCTGGCAAACTCTTTCAAAACCTCATCGCCTGCCTGATGACCCAGGCTGTCGTTGATCGATTTGAAATGATCAATGTCCAGATACAACAGGGCGAGCGTGTCGTCGTTGCGTTCACTTCTGGAAATCGCCTCTGACAAACGAACTTTGAATCGATTTCGATTAAGCAAGCCTGTCAAAGTGTCGTATTCAGCAAGAATGCGCAATTGCCTCTCGACACGCTTGAGTTCGGAAATATCGTTGATCAGGCCATACGTCCCCAGCACGTTTCCTTTCGCATCGATTTCCGGAACATACGTTACGCGCACATGGCGAGTCCGGTGACCAAGTGGTTCCATTTCAAACGTGACCTGTTCGCCCTTGAGTGCACGGTCAAGATATGGCTCGACTAACTGGTATGTCGCTGCGTCATACAATTCAGATACACGGTGGCCCGTGATACTTTCCAAAGGCCGGTCCAACCATTTTTCATAAGCCGAATTATTAAAACGAAAAATTCTGTCTGCATCGATGTAGCTAATCAGTGCGGGCATATTGTCGGTTATCAGCCTGAGGCGATTCGAGATTTCCGTCAGTTCGAGCTGGGATTGCTTGATATCGGTGATATCGAAAGTAATCGCATAAAAGCCTGTGACTCTTTCGTCGGCCGCAATATCGGGGATGTAGGTTGTCTGAAAATGACGGCGGCGGTTTTCATACACGGACTCTCCTTCAAAAACCATGATTTCACCCCGCAGCGCTGCGGCAACCTGCTCTGCCACACGCCCATACATCACTTCGCCACAGACTTCACGCTTGGTGCGGCCCAATACAGCTGCGCCATCGACGCCCAGCATCTTGAGGGCCAACTGGTTGCAGAACCGATAGCGCTCTTCGTGATCGAGATACGCAACGGTGGCGGGAATATTTTCCGTTATAGACCGCAGCCGTTGCTCGTTGGCACGCAGGGCCCGTTCGGCATCACTTTGCGCAGTCACGTCCTGGACGACGCCGCGATAACCCTGAAAGACTCCCGCATTATTGAACCGCGGCAAACCTTGATTAAGCAGCAGGCCTTTGCGCCCCGTCTTATCCAACATACGCAAGATCTGGCCACTGAACAATTGGTGTTGCTCGAGTACTTCCGAATAATTGGACGCTTCGGGCAAGTTCGGAAACCGCAAGCGATAGGCTTGCTCAGGTGTTCGTCCAAGCATTTGTTCGATTTGCAGACCCATGACTTGGGCAAAACCGGGGGACACGTAGGTAAGCCGTAAATCGGCGTCGGTTTCCCAGAACCCGTCGGCCGCCATCTCGGCGAAATCGGTGAATCGGCCGGCAGTTGCCGTCGCTTCCTCGCGTGCTTCCTCGAGACTGACTTGAAAATGCTGCAATGCTCGTCGCGTTATCAGGGCAATCAGCGCCGAAGCCAGACTGAAAAACAGCGGCACCCGATCTATCGCCGACTTGGTCCATTCGGGGTTTGGCTTGATGGGAAATTCCAGCCCGCTATTTCGTAACCGGGCGACCACGAAAATTTCAATCACGGCCAGCGCTGTCCAGACCATTGCGGCACGAGGCGATGACATCAACACGGCAAACAGCACGATGGTGGGCAGCGCAATATTGGCACCTATGGCCCGGCCACCGGTGCTGAAATTGGTCGCCGTGACCAACGTAAACAGGACTACCATGAGGGCAGCACTGGCGCGCGCCGGTTCGCCGCCATTTCGAAGCCAAATCAGAATAAGCAGGATCGGCACCCATGCCGCAGCGTAGACAGCGCCAAGCATCGCCGTGCCCCAGGCCAGCTCCGTCAGGCAAAATGCACTCGTTGCAAGCAGCTCAAATGCACCAAAGCCATACACAAGCTCGGTAGAAAAGCGCTGGGCAGGATCGTCCGCACTGCGTCTTGGCAGGATAGTGTCGAACAGATTGGACGCCCATTGAGACATCGGCTTTCCTTGAGACTTCCACAAGACTACAGCAACTTCCTTTTCGCAGGTGGAACCAACGCAGATGGCGGCCATGTGTTCGTGGATACTGCATGCGGGCTGGATTCACCCTCTGTGGATGTAATTGACCTGACGCTGCAAGTCGTCTTCATCACGAATTTGATGTTCCCAAAAACGTCTTTGCCAACATGCAAGCTCTGCTTTACTCAATGACTTGAAATGAATACCGTCGCTTGCAAGACCTTTCGTAAACAAGGTTTTTATCAGGCGGATGCGCACGGAATAATCACTGTCGTCGCTCGGCAATTTCCAGACGACATGCACGTGGTCCGGCAACACGACTGCCGCAATGGTCTCGAACGGCCAGCGTTTGTGGACAAGAGAATAAGCCGTCTTGAATACAGAAAAATGCCGCGTCGACAAATCGGAGCCACGATCTTTCAATGTAAACGTGAAGGCAAACGTACCACCAGGGCATTGTGCGCGTCGATTACGAACCATCGACACAGCTTGCACCAGCGTATTAATTTGAACTTTCGGGAATTATTGAAATCGATGTCAGGAAGTAGCCCGGGTTGCGCTCCACCAACTCGGGGACGCCGGATTCTTCAAAGACATGCTTCTAAAATAAGTTTGGCAAAACGCTATTTGAATAGATTGCATCGAATGTTTGAAAACCCGGGTCGGTGGAGCGCGACCCAGGCTACGATGCTTAAACTCAGGACTAAATTTTTGACGCTTTTCCATAAAACACCTCGTACAAAGATTGTCTCTGTTTTAAAGTGTCCGAGAAAGCAGGGGTAGCCCACCCTGACCCCTTTTCCGCTTTTCCGCTTTTCCGCTTTTCCGCCTTATTTTGGTTATTAGGCCTTGGGCGTAGGCCTTGCAAATTCTAAAACCATCCATACAATGTACAGATGATTAAGTTTGAGTGGAATGCTACTAAAGCTGCTTCAAACATCAAGAAGCATGGCGTTTCTTTCGAGGAGGCACAAACTGTCTTCTACGACGAATTCGCCGTTCAGTTTTACGATGAATCACACTCCTCAGAAGAAGAACGTTTTCTCATGCTCGGCATGAGCAGTGGCGCTCAACTTCTTCTCGTTTGTCACTTTGAGCGCGACGACGGCGGCGTCATTCGAATCATTTCGGCGCGTAAAGCTACCAAACAAGAATGCTCCTTTTACGGACAGTGATCACTATGAAAGCAGAATACGATCTCTCTAAAATGAAATCCCGCAAAAACCCTTATGCCTCCAAGCTTAAGCAACCGGTTTCAATGCGTCTTTCCGAGGACGTAGTTGCTTACTTCAAGGGAATGGCTAATGAGGCTGGCGTTCCGTATCAAAGTCTAATCAATTTGTACTTACGCGATTGCGTTCTCAAGCACCGCAAAGTTCAAATCGCATGGCCCAGCAATAAGGCCTAACTACGCAATCAAGCGGGACCTCCGTGAAACACCTGGTTTCAAATTTCACATCGGGCGCGTCGGCCCATTATTTTAGTCGTTAGGCTCCACTAATCTTTCCACGAGGTGAAGTAATGAACCGCTTAATTCAATTCTTGCTATTTCTCTCAGCATTCGTGCTAACGCTTCCTGCGAATGCTCAACTCAACACCACCTACAAAGAAGGGCCGGTAACCGAGGTGACCTACTTGAAGATCGAGTATGGCCACTTTGACGAGTATGTCGACTGGCTCAATTCAACTTGGAAGCCGCTAAATGAAGCGAAAAAGAAAGCGGGGCTGATCATCGGCTACCGGGTGTATACCGCACGCCCAAAGAAAACTGAGGAGCCGAATGTAATTTTCATGATCACGTACCCGAATATGGCCGCTTTTGATCGAAGAGTCGAAGAGGATGCAGTTGCTGTAGAGATGATCGGCAGTGCAAAGGAACAGGACAAGGCAAGGATCGCTCGCAGCGCCTATCGGACGCGTCTCGGCACTGAGCTGATTCGAGAAGTCATCCTGAAGTGATGGGTGTCCAGCCAGCCGGTGCGGCACGCGTCGGGTCAAACATGGACTGGCAGTCTTAGCCAGTTTGAACTTAAGAATGAAATGGTGCGGCGGTATAATTCTCGGCGTCAATATTTCTGGAAGCTTAATGAGGCTGGACCAGACTATACTGACTGCATGGATGGCCAATGGGAAATGTATCCACGTAGCTACTATACAGGTTCCTTCCCACAGCCTGACTACGTTTACCAAGTATGTAAATGCGAGATTGGCTTTGTCAATCCTCCGCTGAGCTGCGAAGCGTTAATCCCAAATTAAGTGGATATTAAATGAGAAAATTAATAATAATAGTCTTATTTATTTTTACAACACCTGCCAGTGCAATAAAACTTATCCTTGCCTCGGGGCATGT
>JAYWIC010000099.1:0-10785 GCA_043789195.1 Arenimonas sp.
CTTACCGTCACCCAAATGCTCCGCAGCCTGGGTGTAGTTGGCAAGTTTGTCGAATTCTATGGCGACGGTCTGAACCATCTACCACTTGCCGACCGCGCAACGATTGCGAACATGGCACCGGAATACGGCGCAACCTGCGGCATCTTCCCGATTGACAACGAAGCGCTGAATTATCTGCGCCTATCTGGTCGCGAAGAAACACTCATTAATTTGGTTGAAGCCTATGCCAAGGCACAGGGCATGTGGCGTACCGACGACGAAGCCGAATACAGCGCCACCCTGCATCTGGATATGGGCAGCATCCTGCCTTCGCTGGCAGGTCCAAAACGCCCGCAAGACCGCGTTTTGCTGACCGATATGAAAGCCAACTTCAATACCAATCTTGCCGGCTTGATCAGCAATCGCAAGCCACGCAGCGAAACTGTCGAACGTTTCGATACCGAAGGCGGCGACCAACCACAAGCCGAACATCTGGCGACCAAGCCAAAATCGAAGATTCGCATCAAGGATCAAGATGCCGAATTGGGCGATGGCTCGGTCGTCATTGCCGCGATTACTTCCTGTACCAACACCTCCAACCCTGCAGTAATGCTGGGCGCCGGATTACTGGCACGCAACGCGGTAAAAAAAGGCTTGAAATCTGCGCCATGGGTCAAGACATCGCTCGGCCCGGGCTCATTAGTGGTCACCGATTATCTCAAGAAAGCCGGCGTGATGGCGGATCTGGAAGCGCTCGGTTTCTATACCGTTGGCTACGGCTGCACGACCTGCATTGGCAACTCCGGCCCACTGCCGGATGAAGTTTCCAAAGGCATCGCCGATAACGATTTGGTGGTGGCTTCGGTCTTGTCGGGTAATCGCAACTTCGAGGGTCGCGTACATCCGGAAGTAAAAATGAACTATCTGGCATCGCCGCCCTTGGTTGTGGCTTATGCACTCGCTGGCACCGTCGATATTGACCTGTCGCAAGATTCACTAGGTAACGATCAAAACGGTAATCCGGTCTATCTGAAAGACATCTGGCCGACCACTCAGGAAATCAGCGACACGATCATTGCCACGATTGGCCCGGACATGTTCAAGAAAAACTATGCCGACGTGTTCAAAGGCGATTCGCGTTGGAATCAAATCGCGTCACCGGATGGCGAAAGCTATGCCTGGGGCGAAGATTCCACCTACATTAAAAACCCGCCTTATTTCGACGGCATGAGCATGTCGGTCGGGACGATTGATGATATCCACGGCGCTCGCGTTCTCGGTCTGTTCGGTGACTCGATCACCACCGACCATATTTCGCCCGCCGGCAACATCAAGGCTAATTCACCTGCGGGACGTTATCTGCAAGGCCGCGGCGTTGCTCCAACCGACTTCAATTCCTACGGCTCGCGTCGTGGCAACGACGATGTCATGGTACGCGGCACCTTTGCCAATATCCGCATCAAAAACTTGATGCTGGGTGGCGAAGAAGGTGGCAATACCATTCATTATCCAAGCGCCGAAAAATTGGCGATCTACGATGCCGCCATTCAATACCATGCCGACAAAGTTCCATTAGTTGTTATGGCGGGCAAGGAATACGGTACTGGTTCATCGCGTGACTGGGCAGCGAAAGGCACTATGTTGCTTGGCGTGAAAGCCGTCATTGCGGAAAGCTTTGAACGTATTCACCGTTCGAATCTGGTCGGCATGGGTGTGTTACCACTTCAATTCAACGAAGGCGACAATGCGCAGTCGTTAGGCCTGAAAGGCGATGAAGTTGTTTCCATCACAGGCCTGCAGGACGGCGCCGGTAAAGTTGCAAATGTCTCGGCCAAACGTGCCGATGGCAGCACCGTCAACTTCACGGCTCAAGTCTTGCTGCTGACACCGAAAGAAATCGAATACTTCCGCCACGGCGGTATTCTGCATTACGTACTTCGCCAGCTTGCCGGCAAAAAAGCGGCATAAGCCTTCACTGATTGACAGGAAAAACCTCGCTAACGCGAGGTTTTTTTTGTGTTGTTTTAATTTACTATCATATAGACGGATGGCCGCCACAAATCAGTATCTGGATTTTTTTACGCATGACAATACCGGCACTAAAAATCGAGTGGTCGCAACATGGCAATGCCCAGAGCATTCTTCGAGCCGTGATCATGTTTGATAACTTTGATCCTGCTTCGGCGATAAAACTGACATTGCAGATCAACCGGGAAACTATCGATTTCGACCTTGTATCCTCATCGATGATCGACAATTCGATCTGGCTAAACATTCATACGCATTTGCTCGATAATCAAATGACGAAATTCATGATCGGCATTGAAACGCCATCGCAAGCCATCACGGCTGATCCTTACCAGATAAACATTCACAATTCGGGAGAGCTGGCCGATCACGTCAAACGGTCGCTTCTGGCTCACGGCGTACCACTTGCCTTTCTCGGCCACTGCGATTCTGCTACTTATGATTACCAGGACACTTCACTACTTCCCTGGTTTGACCGAATCGATGCGGAAATGCATGTCGAGTCGATGCTGCACTCCGGCACCATTACTCAGTCAGAAGCATGTGCAATGCATGACTTCGTAAAAAACGGATACCTCGTATTAAACGAGAAACTATCCGACAATCTTGTCGATGCAGCTCTTCTAGAAATCGATAATGCTATCGCTGAAAAATACCAGAACTATGAATACGGCAGCAGCCAGAGGTTGGAACAGCTGCATCAGCATTGCCCTGCCATCCGTGAAATTTGGCTGCATCCCCTCATCCATAGAATGCTCGGATTATTATTTGCTGAAAAATCGCAACCCTGCCAATCGCTTGTTTATGTATTTGGGAGTCAGCAGGACGCACATCAGGACTGCATTCATCTCACGCCATTTCCTGCGGGTTTTATGTGCGGCGTTTGGGTTGCTCTCGAGGATGTGAAAAAAGGCTCGGGTGAATTATTGGTTTATCCCGGTAGCCATCGCTTGCCACGTGTGCGAATGAAGGATATTGATTGCAAAAAAGTGGCTGGGGATTGGCAGGACTTCGGGCAGAAAGTAGTTACTCACTGGGCAGATCTATTAAAGGAACACCAGCTTCAACCCGTGCCATATCTCGCCAGTCGCGGCAGCGTATTAATCTGGCACGAAAATTTAATGCATGCCGGCAGCATTCGATCAGACATCTCCATCAGCCGCCGATCCATGGTCACCCATAACTTTGCCCGAGGCAGCCTTGTATATTATGACTCGACGGGTATGGCTGGAATTAGCTATCCCATCTAGGTATTTCAGGCTTTCTGCTCGGTTAAAGTGCCGGCTTCCAGGTCGCAGAAATCAAACGCCAGTCATCACCTTCCAGTCGCCAGCCAGTCTGCACCTGATAAATCTGCCCCCGATCCGGAAGTAATCCCTGCCCTCCGCTCAATGCCACCGTAAAATCCACTGTGGCGCGGTCGTCCATCAATTTCACATCCAGCGGCCCCATCTGGACACCAATATCCTGGTTCTGAAGCCAGACAAGTTGTACGTAGCGACGAAAACTTTCGCGATCCAGACCATCGGAGCCGGAAAAATCCTCTGCAAAAAATTCGAAAAATTCGCTCGAATCCTTTTTTAGAGCAGCCTGTTCCAGTTTCCCGATGCTCTCCCTCAAAGCTTGTTCAGGCAGCGGTTTCGAGCAACCAGTCAAGCTTAAACACAGGCTCGCCAGCAGGCATGCAAGCCAGTATCCGACTCGCTTGCCAGTCCAACGGGGGTATGCTCCAATCAGGTTTATAGGCATGCCCAATGCAGGGTTCGCCGAGCGTGTGAAATTCAGGGAGATATATCGCATGAGTCAAGATCGTCCGTGGTTGTCGAGCTATCCAAAAAATATTCCAGCCACCATCAATGTCGATGAATTTCCGTCAATCGTCGCAGTATTAAAGAATGCCTGCGATAAGTACAGCGACAACCCTGCATTTTCGAATTTCGGCAAAACTATTTCTTATGCCGATGTCGATCGTCTGAGCGCCCAATTCGCCAACTATTTGTTACATGACCTGAAACTCAAAAAAGGCGACCGCGTCGCCTTGATGATGCCCAATATTTTGCAGTACCCGATCGCCATTTTTGGCGTCTTGCGTGCCGGCCTGACGGTCGTGAATACCAACCCAATGTATACCGCACGTGAATTGAAGCACCAACTGGTCGATTCCGGTGCAAAAGTCATCGTCGTGATGGAGATGTTTGCTCACACCGTGGCGGAAGTCGTCAATGACACCGCAATCCAGCAAGTCGTCACGACATGCATTGGCGACATGCTGGGTTTTCCCAAAGGGCCATTGATCAATTTCGTTTTCAAGCATATTAAAAAAGCGATTCCCGACTACAGCTTGCCCGGTTCAATCAAGTTCAACGACGCACTTTCGGCAGGCATGAAACATACATTGCCGACGATCGATATCCGTGCCTCCGACATCGCATTCCTGCAGTACACCGGCGGCACAACGGGCGTGGCCAAGGGCGCAATGCTTACTCACCGGAATTTGGTCGCCAACATGCAACAAGCATCTGCCTGGATTGGTACCAACGTAAAACCCGGCAAGGAAATTATCATTACGGCGCTGCCGCTTTATCACATCTTTGCGTTGACCTCGAACTGCCTTGTTTTCATGAAATTCGGCGGTTTGAACTATCTGATTACCAACCCCCGCGATATGACTGGTTTTGTAAAAGAGCTCAAAAAAACGCGCTTCACCGCCATTACCGGCGTGAACACATTATTTAACGGGTTGCTCAATACGAAAGGCTTCGACGAAATCGATTTCTCCAGCATGCACCTTGCTCTGGGTGGCGGCATGGCAGTTCAGCGCGCCGTTGCCGAGCGATGGAAAAAAGTGACCGGAGTCACCTTGGTTGAAGCCTATGGTTTAACTGAAACATCACCAGCGGCCTGCATGAATCCGCTCGATATGACCGAATTCAATGGAGCCATTGGGCTTCCGATCCCCTCAACCGATGCCTGTTTGATGGATGACGATGGCAAATTGGTACCTCTGGGCGAAGCCGGTGAACTTTGCATTCGCGGGCCACAGGTCATGGACGGTTATTGGCAGCGACCGGAAGAGACCGAAAAAGTCATAGATGCCGACGGCTGGCTGCACACCGGCGACATCGCAAAGATGGACGCAAAGGGGTATTTCTATATTGTCGATCGCAAGAAAGACATGATTCTTGTCTCAGGTTTCAACGTATATCCCAATGAAATCGAAGATGTCATCGCCACCATGTCGCAGGTTCTGGAAGTGGCAGCCGTGGGTGTTCCCGATGAGAAGTCCGGTGAAGCGGTTAAAGTGGTGATCGTCAAGAAAGACGACTCGCTGACGGCGGAGCAGGTCAAGGCTTTCTGCAAGGAAAACCTGACCGGCTACAAACTCCCACGCTTTGTCGAGTTCAGAACCGAATTACCCAAGACCAATGTGGGAAAAATCCTTCGTCGCGAACTCAGGGATGCTCCAAAACCCGCTTAAATTTCAAGCATATGGATAAAAAGCCCGGCTCGCCGGGCTTTTCTTTTATGAGGCTTGTGCAGGGTAAAAAAAGCGGGTGTATAGTCGGCTTGCCCTCACGTTTGGATGCATACCCCCCCACGCACTACTCTATATCGGAGTCGATTATGTCCCTTCTCGAACGCTTACAGCTGAGTGACCGCCCCTCCTTTGTTCGTCATGAAACGCATAAAACCCAAAGCGCCGACTGGTGCTTCATGCATGCCGAACCTACTGCGAATTACCATCCCTGTTTTTCCATCGATCTGCTCAACGGCCTGAAGCAGAGTCAGGAACATATTCGACAACAGCTCGCTTCGGAGAGCGACCCCAAAGATCGCATCCATCATTTGGTTCTCGCGTCTGATGCCAATGTCTTCAATTTAGGCGGCGACTTGAGTCTTTTCCATAGACTTATTCGGCAAGGAAATCGCGGGCAATTATTGAGTTATGCAAAATTATGCGTCGAAGTCGCTTACAACTTTTCACGATTGTATGAAGATCGCGTACACAGCATTGCGGTGATCCAGGGCGATGCACTCGGAGGCGGATTTGAAGCCGCGCTTTGCTGCCATACCATCATTGCCGAAAAAGGCTGCGGGATGGGCTTCCCGGAAGTCTTGTTTGATTTGTTCCCTGGCATGGGCGCCTATACCTTCCTGACTCGGCGCGTACCGCCAGCCCGCGCCGAACGCATGATGCTGGATGCCAGAATTTACGATACCCAAGAGCTATACCAGATGGGGATTGTTGATATTCTGGTAGATAAGGGCGATGGCATTCAGGCCGCCAATGATCAAATCAAGAAATACAACCGTATGGGCAACGCCATGCGATCACTCAATACCGTTCGCAATGCCTGCGCTCCTGTCAGCCTTGAGCAACTGTTGGCTGTCACAACCGAATGGGTGGATGCCGCCATGCGGCTGGATGACCGCGCATTGAAAACCATGGAGCGACTGATCAACGCTCAGACGCGCCGGGCTTCACAATAATAGTTTCGAGTCACTCAACGACGGTTATTCGTCGCCAGGTTGACCGGTTTTCGCCGAAGAAGTCGCCAAACGCTTTACTTCGGCCCGGGCAAAACTTGCCGCCGGAATAATCAGGGCTTCTAGACTGGCGCTTTGCTTGCGCCAGTCGCGCTTACACATTTCATTGCTGGCACGCATGATATTTTTACATTGCTCGGATAAAGATTCGGCGCCAAGGTTGTCTGCAATCCCCTTCAGTGCATGGGCAGCATCACGACTACCATCCCAATCCGATCCTCTGCATTTTTCCTGAAAATCGGTCAGGCACTGGCCTATATCCCGTAAACATTGTTCAACGAAATCATGCAGGAATTCACTTCCCAGTTGCATGGACGCAAGATCATTCAATACCGAAGCACGGTATTTTGGCAGTACCGGTGCAGGCAACCGCACCGCTTCGCTTGCAACATTAACTTTCTGGGAATCTGCGATGGCATCGAGCAATCGATGCGCCACGATGGGCTTGGTAAGATACGAATGCGCCCCCGCCTCAAGCGCCTGACTGATGGACGCAGGAGTGGCGTCTGCACTAATCATGATGAACGGTATTTGCTTGCGCCCCGCCTGCATCACCCTTGCCTGTCGCAATACATCCAGGCCGCTAATCTCAGGCATATGCATATCAAGAATGACGATATCGATGTCATCAACAGCCAAGGCATCAAGCGCTTGTTCACCATCAGCAACCGAAATCACCTTGTGACCACCACGTTCAATCATGCGTGTGAGTACTATTCTGTTAGTGACCTGGTCATCCGCCACTAAAATATGGAGAGGCCGCACGCGCGCCTTGTGCCTGACGAAGGGGTCTTCGAGTGAAATGACATTGGCGTGCCGGTTTGCTGTGGGTGAGTCGAAAACGCTGCTCGATTCCCTCAGCGCTACATCGACCCAAAAATGGCTGCCTCCACCGATATTTTCTTCAAGCCCGATTTTTCCGCCCATTAATTCCGTCAATGTTTTGGCAATGGTGGTGCCCAAACCAGTGCCGCCATAACGACGTGCGGGGCCCGAGTCCACCTGTTCGAAAGCACCGAAAATACGATTTTTATCGACTGCCGGAATACCGATGCCGGTATCACGCACCGAAAAGCGAAGAGGTATCGGGCCAATTCCCTTTGCAGTTCTAATGACCTGTAAACGCACTTCGCCCTGCGAGGTGAACTTCACCGCGTTGTGCATCAAATTCAGCAGGATTTGAGTCAGGTGATTCAAATCGCCATGCAGATTATCCGGTACATCCTCGGAAGACTGGATTACCAGATCCAGTTTTTTATCGGCAACGTGCGGCTGGATCAATGAGCGGATCCTGGACAGTAAATCCTTGAGACTGAAATCAACATCGTTTCTGATAAGTTTGCCCGCTTCGATGGCGGAAATATCCAAAACATCGTCTACCAGCAACAATAGACTTTGTGCTGAAATCAAAATAATTTCCGCCGATTCTTTTTGCTCATTCGACAATTTGCTGCGATTCAATAAATCAGCCATGCCGATGATGCCGTTGAGCGGCGACCTGAATTCGTGGCTCATAGTAGCCAAAAAACGGCTTTTCGCATCGTTGGCACGAACAGCAGAATCAATAGCCGAGCGCAAATGCTTCAACAATGGAATCAGATAAGTCGGTATCGCAACAAGCCCGACAAGCAGACCAAAGGTCAGATGGGGAATCGTGTGCCAAAAGGGTTCCACGATTACGGCATAACCGAACGAGATTAAAGATAACCCGATCGCTGCCAATAAATAGCCGGTACCGTATCGCAGACCATTGCCGATAGTTACCCAAAGCAGCACAACATAAAGTGGAGACAACATCTCGCCTTTGATACTGAGAAAGATGGCGAGCGTCAGATAGTCGGCCAGCATGCCTATGCAACGCCGTGTGTGCGACACACCTGGCTGCATCGCGATGGAAAAAAGCAGAAATAGTCCGACCAGGCTTTCCAGCAGAATTACCCAAATAACAAAAATGTCATTTTCTGAGGAAACCGTGCTTTGCCATTGCAAGACGATGAGATACAGCAGGATCAACGCTGCAATGCAAAGACGAACAAACGCCTGCTGGTGCTCGGTATCAGGCCGGTTGCTGAATTTTCTTTTCAGATAGTAAAAGAGTTCCGACATGTTCACACCCCCAGCTTAATGAGCCTTGGGTTTTATATTCTGTGCTGCTTTGTAAATGGCAAGTAAATCCGACTTGCGCGCAACCATCAGGTTAATTATTTCAGGGTCCAGCTTTGCTCCTGCTGCTGCCTGAAGCATTTCCAGCGCCTCGGAAAATTCGTAGGCATCACGATAGCTGCGCGTGTTAGTCAAGGCATCGAGCATATCTGCCACGGCAGCAATGCGCGCCGCAACGGGAATTTCGACGCCTTTTAATCCCTGCGGGTAACCCGTGCCATCCCAATGCTCGTGATGGCTGAGTGCTATCTCGGCAGCCATTTGGAAAAGCGGGTTTCGACTTCCCTGCAATACGCTGTGACCATGCACCGTATGCGATTGCATAACGCTGCGCTCATGCTTGGACAAAGGGTTGGGTTTACTGAGGATTGCATCGGGTATCGCAACGGTGCCGATGTCATGCAATAAAATGGCATTGGCCATATTGCGTACTTCGTCTTCTTCAAGCCCGATAGCTTCAGCCAGCACTACGGCATAAGCAGGCAGCAACTCAGTGTGCGCCTGGGGTTTTGCTTCGCGCATTTCAATCAGCTTGGCCATGCGCAGAAATAATTCACGTTCCCGATATTCGATATCACGCAATGCGGTATTGAGTTGATGTTCCAGCAGGTAGCTTCGGTTTTTTTGCGACACCTGATGCTGGCGCATTTCGATCAGGCTCTTTAGCTTGGCCTTGAAATCAAGCGGCTGGATTGGCTTGACAATGTAATCGATTACGCCTGCCCCCAAAGCGGCTTCGCGGACATCGGCATCACTGACGACCGAAATAAAAATGACGGGGATATCGCGTTGGGACAACGGGCGGCGAAAGCGCCTGACGAACTCCAGCCCGTCCATTTTCGGCATACGGAAATCAAGAATCAGCATGTCGGGCGGATCTTTCTGGGATAGCAGAAGCGCTTGCACGGGATCTGCCACATCGGAAACCTTGATGGATTCGCTGATGTCTTTGACGATACTTCTCACCAAAGTTCTTTGCGACGCTTGGTCATCCACGATCATGACATGCATAACAACTCCATTTGCTGTTCGCTATCCTGTTTCGTCCAGCATACGCTTGTCATGGCACACATGAAAAGCCCCCTATAAGCCCATGATGTATAACGCGCTTTCAGTGCGATTGCGGCCGCATATAGGGGAATAAGAGAACGTCTCTGATCGAAGCCGAATCGGTCAACAACATGACCAGACGATCAATACCCACGCCCAGACCACCGGTTGGTGGCAGTCCGATTTCCAAAGCACGGATGTAATCAGCGTCGTAGTGCATCGCTTCGTCGTCTCCGCCTTCTTTTTGTTCGACCTGCGCCTGGAAGCGGGCGGCCTGATCTTCGGCATCATTCAACTCGGAGAATCCGTTGGCGATTTCCTTGCCATTGATGAATAACTCGAAGCGGTCCGTCAGCTCGGCATCATGATCGTTGGCCCGTGCCAGCGGGCTGACTTCGACCGGATGGTCGGTGATGAAAGTCGGTTGAATCAGGGTGTGTTCGACCGTTTTCTCGAAAACTTCGAGCAAAATCTTGCCCCAGCCATAGCCCTTTTTTAGTTTAATGCCCAGGCGCTGGCAATGCTGGGTCATCACTTCAATATTGCGTAGATCTTCACGCTTGATATCCGGATTATGTTCCAGCACGGCATCGGTCATCGGCCAACGACGGAATGCCGGGCCCACGTCGATAGCATGGCCTTCCCATTGAAGCTCGGTGGTACCTAACACTTGTTTGGCGATGTCGCGAATCATACCTTCGGTCAGATCCATGATTTCGGCATACGTCGCATAAGCTTCGTATAACTCAAGCATGGTGAATTCCGGGTTATGGCGCGTACTGACGCCTTCATTACGGAAATTACGATTGATTTCGTAAATGCGTTCCATGCCGCCGACAGTCAAACGCTTTAGATAAAGCTCAGGTGCCACACGCAGGAATAAGTCCAGACCAAGCGCATTGTGATGCGTGGTGAAAGGCTTGGCGACAGCACCGCCGGGAATGTAATGCATCATCGGTGTTTCCACTTCCAGAAAACGCCGTGCATCCAACCAGCCACGCATGGCCGAAATGATTT
>JAYWIC010000100.1:0-3021 GCA_043789195.1 Arenimonas sp.
CTCTTCTGGCAAGGCCTCGTGCCCATCCAGGTGCTTTGGGTGGCAATTGCCATCGGCCTGTACCCGCTCGTCAAGACGGGCGTCCTCGACCTCATCCACGAACACAAGGTCGGCACCGAAATCTTCGTGACCGTGGCCACGCTGGTGGCCGTGTTCGGCGGCGAAACCGTTGCCGGTGCGGTGCTGATGGTGATCATCCTGATCGCCGAGTTCATCGCTGAACTCAACACGGATCGCGCCCGTGCGTCGATTAAATCACTGATCGGTTCGGTTCCGCAGGTGGCGTTGGTCAAGGACAAGTCCGGCGAAAAAACCGTCCCCGTTGCTGAACTGAAAATTGGTGATGTGGTGCTGGTTCGAGCCGGAGAAAAAATTCCTATAGACGGCAAGGTGGTTGGCGGACAGGGCTCCGTAAACGAAGCGCCGATTACTGGCGAGAGTTTGCCGAAAGACAAAACGATTAGTGCATCGGTTTTTGCCGGGACGATTGTTGAATCCGGCGCGCTGGATATCGAAACCGAAAAGGTGGGGGGCGATACGATATTTTCCAGGATCATTGCCCTGGTGGAAAACGCCGAAGCCGAGCAAGCGCCTGTGCAGAAACTGGCTGACAAGGTAGCGGCCTGGTTGATTCCGATTGTTTTTGTATTTCTGATTGTGGTTTACCTCTACACACGCGATATACGAATGATCGTCACGCTGCTGATATTTACTTCGCCCGCGGAACTGGGTTTGGCTACACCGCTGGTCATGATCGCCGCGATCGCGCGTGCTGCCCGCAGCGGTATTTTGATCAAGGGTGGTCTTTATCTTGAGCAGTTGGCCAAAGTAGATGTGGTGGTGTTCGATAAAACCGGCACGCTCACGGCCAATCAGCCGAGTGTGGTGCGCATTGATGTTCGCAATCCTGCCTTTTCTGAGAGCGAACTGCTACGCCTAGCCGCCGCCGCCGACCGCCGTTCGGCGCATCCGCTGGCAAAAGCCGTGGTGGAAAACGCCGCCCTCAAACAACTGGTGGTTCCAGAACCGGAACAATACGAGCAACTGCAAGGACGCGGCGTCAAGGCCACCATCGAGAACAAAAAAGTACTGGTTGGCAATGCCGCTTTGCTTCGCGAAAGTGGCGTCACACTTACCGACAGCATCGAAGATGGCGGACAAACACCGGTTCACGTGGCGATTGATGGCCAGTTTGCCGGAGTGATTTTCATTGCCGACACCGTGCGTCCTGGTGCGCGTGAAGCCTTGGCGAGCCTCAAGGCGAGCGGAGTCAAACGCATCATCATGCTCACTGGTGATAACAGTGCTACTGCCAACGCCGTAGCGAAAGACCTAGGTATCGACGAAGTGCATTCCGAGCTAATGCCGGAAGATAAGGTTGCCGTGATTGCCGACTTGAAAAAACAAGGGCATCGCGTTGCGATGATTGGCGATGGAGTCAACGATGCACCTGCCTTGGCACGTGCCGATGTAGGCATTGCCATGGGAGGTGGCGGCACTCAAGCCGCGCTCGAGGCTGCCGACATCGCCCTGATGACCGATGATCTCTCGAAGATAGCCGCCGCCCGCGCCATTGCACGACGTGCATATCGAACAGTGCAGGAAAACCTGTTCGTTGGTGTGGGTGTGGTACACGTTTTGGGTATTACTGCAGCGCTGCTCGGCTGGATCGGACCGATCCAGGCGGCATTTATCCATTTGGGGCCGGACATACTGGTGTTTTTAAACTCGGTGAAACTGCTGCGTGTCCGCATACCTGGCGTTTGAACGCTCGAGTCACCTACGACGAACTTAATCACTCGCCGATGCAAACGAATTGAAATGATTTCGATTTGGAGTTTGGTTGATAGTAAGTATCTGGCGACCTTCTAAACTTTCTGGTGAAACAAAAAAATATGCGGTCATCCCAAAACACAGGGTGTTCACGAATGCTGGAGCTTTAAATGAAAAAATGGTCAGCACGGTTCCCAGCAGGTATCGGCACCGCGTTATTAGCGGCGTTTCTGTTTGGCGTCAGCACACCGTTGGCCAAGCTTCTTGTTGCGGACATTCCACCCGTGCTGCTGGCAGGACTTCTTTACGCCGGCTCAGGTATCGGATTGACGCTGTGGATCGGCAGCCGTCGTTTCCTAAAGCAATCTAGTAACGAGGCACCACTTCGTCGTTCTGATATTCCCTGGTTGTCGGCGGCAGTATTTTTTGGTGGCGTGCTCGGGCCGGTGTTACTAATGATCGGATTAGTCAGCACCCCGGCATCTACCGCATCGCTGATGTTGAATCTTGAAGGCGTATTAACTGCGGTATTGGCTTGGGTTGTCTTCAAGGAAAACGTCGATCGTCGCGTATTCCTCGGCATGGTCGTCATTGTCGCTGGCGGCATCTTACTGTCTTGGTCGAGAGATGCCGAATTCGGTATTCCATGGGGCGCGCTCGCCATCGCAGGTGCCTGTGCTTGCTGGGCGATCGATAATAATTTCACCCGCGTCGTCTCAGGAGGCGACCCCATGCATGTCGCTGCAATCAAGGGCGGCGTAGCCGGAATTATCAATATTGGCATTGCCGTTTTGATGGGCAGTCAATGGCCCGATTTTTCGCATATCGCTGCCGCTGGCGTGATTGGTTTATGCGGCTATGGCATCAGTCTGGTGATGTTCGTACTGGCCTTGCGATATCTGGGCACGGCGCGTACCGGCGCCTATTTTTCCACCGCGCCCTTTGTCGGCGCAGCACTCTCGTTGCTGGTGTTTCGGGAAATACCGGAAATCAGTTTCTGGATTGCCGGCGGACTCATGGCAATAGGTGTCTGGCTGCATGTGAGCGAACATCACGAGCATGATCATCAACACGAGGCCATGGCACACGAACACAAGCACGTGCACGACGAACACCACCAGCATGAACATGAATTTCCCTGGGATGGCGAAGAACCGCATTCGCATCCCCATCAACACGAACCCATGGCGCATTCACACGCACATTTTCCGGACATGCATCATCGGCATGGGCATGGGCATTGAGTAG
>JAYWIC010000101.1:0-10756 GCA_043789195.1 Arenimonas sp.
CATGGTTGTTGCGGTTGCAGCGCTTGCCGGAAGGGCTTTGCGCTACCGTTTCAGGCCTGTGGACAATGAAACTTCCGGCAAGACATAGTGGCCGATCAATCAACACAGGCATGAGGCGCGATCATGACAGAGCTCAAAACCAAACCCACAACACAAACAGCGCATGAATTTTTGACGGCATCAGTGACGGATGATGCCCGTCGCGCTGATTGTTTTACTTTGATTGAGCTCATGAAAAAAGCGACCGGATGTCATCCCGTCATGTGGGGCGCGAGTATCGTGGGCTTTGGAAAGTATCATTACCGGGGTGCTAGTGGGCGCGAAGGCGATTGGATGGTGACCGGGTTTTCGCCAAGGAAAAATGATCTGACGCTATACATCATGCCCGGTTTTGATAACTACGCCGATCTGATGCAAAAACTCGGAAAATATAAAACCGGCAAATCCTGCCTGTATTTGAAGCGACTTGCCGATGTCGATAAGAAATTATTGAAACAATTAATCACCGCATCGGTAAAAGCGATGTCGGGCCAGCGGGTGGAATAAATCGATTGGCCATAAAGTGTTTTGGTAGTATCAACTGTTGCGGAGATCAGGTAGAACCATGCTTACTCGAGATATTGCTGCTTTTTTCGCTTTCGCAAAAACATGCGAGCCCGAATTTCCGAGCTGTGCGAAAGGAGTTTACTTGGTCACTCCGGAGGCTTTTTCATTGGCGGCAGAGTCGGCACAGGACAATGTCTACATGGATATGCAACAGTCGGTGTCTAGCGACATAGCCTTGGCGCAACACATGAAGCTGGTGCGTTCGCTTTCCGCTATCTTGCCGACCATTACATTTTCGGGGCGCCGCGACACTCCCGATGCCATCTTTCCAAACAATGTCTTTGCGACCGCAAAAAATAAAATCATCCTGGGCCATATGCGGCATCCGGTGCGTCAGGCAGAAGCAGACAGAAGCGATATCACCGGTTTTTTTTGCGATGTTTTACATTACAAACTTTGCGATTTGCGTCAGCAGCCCGGTATTTGCGAATTAACCGGCTCTTTGATTATCGATCGTGCCCGGAATATTGCGTACTGCGGTTTGAGTGAACGCTGCGACGAGATTGGCGCACAGGCGATGATGGACGCGTTTGGTTTAAAAGCCTGCCTCATGTTCGATCTTGCTCCGGGCGAGTATCACACCAATGTCGTACTGACGATTCTGGCTAGCCGGGGAGTGATTATCGCGCCGGATGGTTTTGCGGAAGTTCATGTCAGCGAAGCCATTGCGAAGTTTTACGCCCCTCACGCCGTGGTCTTGTCGAGAAGCGAGAAAAATGCGTTTGCCGCCAACGCTATTACATTGACGCAAGACACGGTGTGGATGAGTCAACGGGCAGCCGATAGCCTGAGTGCGGCGAATCAGGAAATTCTTAAACATGCCCGGTTCAGTGTGTCTGCGGTAGATTTGTCGGAGATTGAAAAAGCCGGTGGTTCGCTAAGGTGCTGTGTAGGCGAGATTTTTTGATTCGCCTCGCAAGTTCAGCGACGCATGCTGAACCAAATTCAGATAGGATTCACCCCAAGAGCACCAGACTGCACTCCATCCCGTTTGGCCTAGTCGGCCCGAGACATTAAACTATCGCCATGAACCGTTTTATCGCCCTTGTCGTTTTGCTGTTCGCTGCCCTTGTGGTGGCGCCAGCAACGGCTGACCAGCGAAAAGGCGGCGGCACGAGTGATGTGCCTCGAGCCGAAACAAAATCCAGCTTGACCGATTCGGTCCGCCGGGTGGAACGCCAGACGGGCGGTGAAGTGCTGAGTGCCGAACCCATGCAGCGGGATGGCCGTCAGGTCAATCGGGTCAAGGTATTGACCAATGACGGCCGGGTTCGCGTCATGCAGGTTGACACCCAACAAAAAAGTGACAAAAAAGCCCCTCCGGTGAGCCGTAACCAAAACAATGCGAGTACTAAGGATGGCGGTGATCCCAATCAGTTTTAATCTGGCCCTGAGATGGCCGGATCCGGTCACAGGAGACCCATATGCGCATATTGCTGGTTGAAGATGAAGCACCCCTTCGTGAAACCCTTGCCGCTCGTTTGAAACGGGATGGATTTGCCGTTGATACGGCAGCCGATGGTGAAGAAGGTTTTTATCATGGCAAAGAAGTGCCGTTCGATATCGCGGTCATTGATCTGGGTCTGCCGAAAATGTCCGGCATGGAGTTGGTCAAGAAACTGCGTGAAGTCGGACAGAAATTCCCTATTCTTATTCTGACCGCACGTTCAAGCTGGCAGGATAAAGTGGAAGGACTGAAAGCCGGCGCCGACGACTATCTGGTCAAGCCCTTCCATGTCGAGGAATTACTGGCGCGTATCAACGCCTTGTTGCGCCGTGCTGCCGGTTGGAGCAAGCCGACGCTCGATTGCGGCCCTGTCCGTCTGGATTTGTCTTCGCAAACCATTACCGTCAACGGCCTTGCCGTCGACCTGACCAGTTACGAATACAAAGTACTGGAATATTTGATGCTGCATGCCGGCGAGCTGGTATCCAAGGCGGATCTGACCGAACACATCTATCAGCAGGATTTTGATCGCGACTCGAATGTGCTTGAAGTGTTCATTGGTCGCCTGCGAAAAAAACTCGATCCCGATGGCGAACTGAAACCAATCGAAACCGTTCGCGGCCGCGGCTATCGCTTTGCCATTCCACGTAGCGAATAAACACGCATGGCGTGGCGCACGCTCTCACTCAACTCGCGGCAATTATTGGCGGCCAGTCTCGGACTGGTCGCTTTTTTAGGCTTGACGGGTTACGCACTAGATCGCGCATTCCAGGAAACCGCGCTGAGCAATTTGCAGCAACGACTCGACAACTATGCCCGTGCTTATCTGCGCAACAGTGATTTTGATTCGGATGGCCGTTTTAAATCTCCCGATGCCTCGCCACCGGATCCTCGCTTCGATCGCCCTGGTAGTGGCTTGTACGCCATTGCCGTGGGGAACGGGTTTCGCTGGGAGTCGGCCTCCACGTTAGGCCGCATCATTCCTGCACCGGAAGCGATCACGCCCGGCGAAGCCATGGTGGAAGGACCCCAGGAATACAAGCAGGCCGATGGCGAGGTGCTGAAATTATTTCGATTAAGTCAAACCACGATCTGGGAAACCACGTCGGGTGAAATACAGCTGACCTACGCGATTTATGAAGATACCTCGACACTCGATCAGCAAATCGCCGTGTTTCGGCGCGCGCTTTGGAATTATCTCGGTTTGGCGGCCGTCCTGTTGCTGTTGTTGCAGACACTGGTGTTGCGTTGGAGTTTGATGCCGCTTCGGCATCTGGAAAAAGAATTGAAACTGGTTCAACGCGGTTTAAGCCAACGGCTTACCGGCCAGCACCCCCGCGAGCTGGAACCGATCGCAGACAGTTTGAATGCCTTTATCGAAAGCGAACGTAGCGGTCTGGATCAAAGCCGAAATACTTTGTCCGATCTGGCACATAGTTTGAAAACGCCGCTGGCGGTGATGCGCACGCGACTGGATGCCGATGCCAGTCATGAAAGTTTGCGTGATGAAGTGCGCGCACAAACGCAGCGTATGGATGAAATCGTCTCCTATCAATTATCTCGTGCGGCGCGCAGTGGCCATGCTCTTTTTTCCGCGCCGCTAGAAATCGAACCGCGAGCATTGGAAATCGTGCAGAGCCTTGAAAAGGTCTACAAAAACAAGGGTGTCATCTGCGAATTTGATATCGATGAAGACGCCCGGTTTTATGGTGAGATGGGTGATTTGCAAGAGTTGCTGGGCAACTTGCTTGAAAACGCATTCAAGTGGGCGAACAGCAAAGTGTTATTGACAGTGAAAGCCGAATCGACACCGACCAATCGTCGCCCCGGCGTCACGATGAGTGTTGCCGATGATGGCCCAGGTATTGCACCGGCCAATGTCGAGCGGATGCTGCAGCGTGGCGTGCGCGGCGATGAACGCGTGCAGGGCCACGGTATTGGTCTTGCGATCGTGCAAGACATCGTCCATTCGTATCGCGGCGAATTGATTATCGGAAAATCGAAAGACCTCGATGGTGCCGAGATATCAATCCGGATTCCACAGGTTTTCTAGCGTGTTTTGATGGGCGTTGAAACGGGCTGAAATTTTAGTTCAGCGGAACATTCCCGGTAGCATCGTGTGCCAACGTGGTGACACAGTGCGGGGAGTGCTACTGCGTGTGGTGCGAGCGGGTGTTGGTCTTGTTGCAGCGGCAGGAATATTGCTTGCCGGTTCGCTTTCTTGTTCTGTCTTAGCTTGCGCCGCCATGCGAGTCTTCGGACAGACGCCGGGTTCATCACCATTGGTGCTGGCGGCCGAAAATGCCGGACCGGCCATCATCAGCAGCACAAACAAATAATTCGATGATTTCATCTGGAGAGTCCCGGAGCCCTGTTGCCATTAAGATGCGCACGCCATGCAAAAGGTTGCAAAGCATGCGCATTCTAGGCCTATTTTTTTAGCAGATGTGAGTTTGATGTTATTTTGCAGTGCAGCATAGTCACGAGCCCAAAGTTCCGGCAGACTTGGCCTCGCATGAGTGCCGTCCTAAATTCGCTACCCCCCATCCATATTCGCGGCCCCGCTCTTCGACGGGCCCTGATTGCGGGTGCCAGACGGGTTATTTCGCAACGCGAAGCCCTCAACAAAATCAACGTATTCCCCGTGCCCGACGGCGATACCGGCAGTAATCTGGCGTTTACGCTCGGCAATGTCCTGACGGGCGCCTTAAGTCGCCGAACTCCCGGTGCCGGTGACTTGTTGAAAAGAGTGGGTGATGACGCGATCGACGGCGCGCGTGGAAATTCCGGCGCCATTTTGGCGCAATTTTTTACCGGGGTCGCTGAAGCCGTAGGCGTCGTTCGCGGCATCGATTTTGCCTCGATGTCCATGGCGGTTCAGGCGGGCGCGAGTTCGGCCCGCAGCGCCTTGGCTGACCCAAAAGAAGGCACTATCTTGAGCGTGATCTCTGCCTTTGCCGAAGCACTGGAAGCGCGCAGCGATATTACGGATGCAAAAACCTGGTTTGAGAAAGCCCTGCACAATGCTCGGAAGGCGTTGGCTTATACCCCCCAGCAATTACCGGTATTGCTCAAAGCCGGTGTGGTGGATGCCGGCGCTCAGGGCTTTGTCGATATGCTAGAGGGCATCGATGAGTACCTGAAATCGGGCCAATGGGATTTGGTCGATAGCGTACTCGATAACCGTGCCGATATAGAGGCTGCCCAGGTCCACGGTGATTTGAGCGATGAAGACCCCGAACACCGTTTCTGCAGCGAATGTCTTTTAATTGGCGAAGGCCTCGATCGCGCCAGTCTGCGCGCGGCCGTGACCGACCTGGGTGCTTCCTGCGTGGTGGTTGCCGGTTCGCATTCGCGCTTGCGTCTGCATGCGCATGTGGCCAATCCCAAAGCCTTGTTCGAGGTGGCAGCACGTTTTGGCCGGGTGGAATCCACCAAGGCTGATGACATGCATGCACAAAAACGCAGCAGCCAGGGCGCCGGTGGCGTGGTGGTGATTACCGACAGTGCCGCGGACTTGCCGACAGGCATTGCCGAGCAACTGAACATTCATGTCGTACCGATGCGACTGAATTTCGGCGACGACGATTATCTCGACAAAATCGGACTGAGCACGGCTGAGTTTTATCGCAAACTGCGTACCGAAATCGTGCTGCCGAAAACCAGCCAGCCTTCACCCGGTGATTTCCGCCGGCAGTTCGAATTTCTGTTATCGCATCATCCTGCATTTGTTTATGTCGGGTTGTCGCGTGCGGTATCGGGAACCATTCAATCGGCGGAAACCGCAGCGCAGCGTGGCCATGTCGACCGAAGCCATGTTTTCGATACCGCCAATGCCGCCGGTGGCGAAGGTTTGTTGGCGATAGCGGCAGCGGAAGCGGCCATGCGGGGAGAGAGTGCCGAGGCGATCATGCGTCTGCTGGCGACATTGAAGCCGCAAACCCAAACCTGGGCCATTGCCCGCGAAATAAGTCATGCGGTGCGTGGCGGTCGCGTGCCGCGCTGGGCGAAGTCTGTGGCCGAATGGTTGGGCCTGACGCCGATGGTGAAAATTACGCCGGAAGGAAAGTTGAAACCCCACAGCGCTTTTTTTGGCAAAAAAGATATCCCGCGACGCTTTGCGGCCTATGTTGCGAAATCGATCGATCTCGACAAAAAATATCGACTGATCGTCGGTCATTGTGATGCCGAAAAAGAAGGCAAAGAATTACTTGCCGAACTGAAAAAACTGATTCCGCATGAGCATGCCTGGTGCGTTGAAACCGGCCCGGCGGTCGGTGCGCACGCAGGCCCGGGAGCGTTGGTTGTTGCATTGCAACCTGTGCTGCAATAATCGGTGGGTATGTCCGACATCCTGATTTTATTCGCCTGTTATTTACTCGGTTCAATTTCCGGCAGCCTGGTGCTGGGCCGTTTTCGCGGCATCGATATTCGCAAACAGG
Source organism: Arenimonas sp. (assembly GCA_043789195.1). Taxonomy (GTDB): domain Bacteria; phylum Pseudomonadota; class Gammaproteobacteria; order Xanthomonadales; family Xanthomonadaceae; genus Arenimonas. The sequence goes on from JAYWIC010000101.1 coordinate 6,496, forward strand.
GCAGCGGCAATGCCGGCGGCACCAACGCATTTCGTACACAGGGATTTAAATTCGCACTCGGTGTCGTGCTGATTGATGTGGGCAAAGGCGCACTGGCGGCTTATGTGGCGCTGCGTTTTACGTCATCGGCCTTTTTGGATGTATTGCCCTACGTTGCCGTGATGGCTGCCGTCATTGGCCACGTTTGGCCGGTGTTCCATGGGTTTCGCGGCGGCAAAGGCGCCGCCACACTGGTAGGCGGTATGGTGTTGTTGTGGCCAATGTCGGTATTGGTAATGCTTGCGGTATGGTTGCTCTGTCTGACGCTGACCGGTTATGTGGGCCTGTCTACGGTCGTGGCCGGCTTCAGTTTATTGGTGTTGGCCCTAATGCATTTGGCATCGATGGAAGTGCAGGTGTTCGCCGCGCTTGCGGCTTTGCTGATGCTGTTTACCCATCGCGCCAATATGCAGCGCTTGTGGCAAAAAAACGAGTACCGATTTGATAAAGCCATGATTTGGCGCAGGGCTTGGCATGCTCTGCGCGGGAATTGACAGTGATTGATCGCGACATTTTGGATTTGCTATCCAAAAAAGCCACCAGCGGCGTCTCTCTGGCCGGGCAGATGGGAATCAGCCGCAGTGCCGTATGGAAACGTATTCAACACTTGCGTGATGATGGTTTCGAAATAGAAACCCGTCCTGGACACGGTTATTTTTTGAAAACTCCCGTTGAATGGCTGGATCGCGAATTTATTTGCCGTCGCCTAAATCCCGAAGCAAATAAACTGCTGGGTGAATTTCAGATTTCGGAAAAAAAAGATTCCACCAATTCCTGGGCAAAATCATCTGCCAAACAAAAAGGTGGCACCGATATTTTTCTGGCGGAACAACAAACCGCCGGTCGCGGACGCATGGGGCGGCAGTGGGCTTCTCCGATGGCCGCCAATATCTATCTGAGCTTGCGCCGACGATTCAACAAGGGCTTGCCGGCCTTGTCGGGCTTGAGTCTGGTCGTCGGTATCATCCTTGCCAAAAGTTTGCGGAGCCAGGGTTTTCCCGGGATCGGATTAAAATGGCCCAACGATATTGTGGCTACCGGAAATAGAAAATGCGGCGGTATCCTGATCGAAGTATCCGGCGAAGCCAACGCAGAAATCAGTGCAGTAATCGGCATCGGACTGAATATCAGAATGCCGAAGCATTCGGCCGCCAGCATTGATCAGCCCTGGACGGATTTGCAGCAAGAGGCCGGTGGAAAAACCTTGTCTCGCAATGGAATATTGATCGAGTTACTAAACGATCTGTTGACCGGGCTTCAGTGCTTCGAGGAAAACGGTCCGGCCGACTTTTTAGTCCATTGGCCCGATTACGACATGCTGCTCAATCAGGAGGTCAAACTGATTGATGGACAGCAATCGCAGACAGGTACTGCTTTGGGCATTACCGAACAAGGTGCATTACGCTTGCAGCATGGCAGTGATGAGCGGCATTATCATTCCGGTGAAATCAGCGTACGACTTTTGTGAGTCAAAATGAGTTTATTGATTGATTGCGGAAATACCCGTTGCAAGTTCGCTCGCGTGCTGGCCGACGGTAAGCTGTCGCCGGTTTTTGCGATTGCCAATGACGCAGACGATTTTATTGCCCGGCTTGAAGTCTGGCTCGGAAACCAGACAAGTGGAAATTCCTGCTATCTCGCTTCCGTGGCGAATGCAGAAATAACTAAAAAGATTGAAGTGGTGATGACGTCTGCCGGATTCCCCGTGACGCATGTCAAAACGCAAGCCGAAGCACTGGGCCTGCGAATCGCATATCCGGTGCCAGAACAAATGGGTGTAGACAGATTCCTGGCATTACTTGCCGCGCAGCAAAAAAAACAATCCCTGTTACTGGTGTCGGTCGGAAGTGCATTGACCATCGATGTGCTCGAAGCCAACGGCCAGCATCGCGGCGGCATGATCGCCGCGACGGAAACTATTCTCCGGGCAGCAATGGAAAACCGATTTGCCAATTTCAGGATTGCGTGGGGTTCGGCGACAGGATTTTCCGACAATACCGGCGATGCACTTTCCAGTGGCGCGCGCTACATGGTGCTGGGCATCATCGAAAAGAGTTGGCGAGAAGCGAGCCAGTTACTGAGCGAGCCCAATCTTCAAATGCTTGTCACCGGCGGTGATGCGGAAGCTTTATTGCCGCGTTTGCCGGATAATACGCTCCACCAACCTGCATTGGTGCTCGAAGGCCTGGCCTTGTGGGCCGGCCATCTGGAATCACTTTAAACATGTTGCGCAGTATTTTCGTATTTTTAATTTGTCTGCATCTGGGTACGGCAAGCTGGTGGTTATTTCACCGTGAGCCTGATATCGCCACGCTACCGCCTAGCGAAAAAAACACGCTGTCATTGAACTTGCTCAGTGAAGTCGAACGTTCAGGGCAAAACAGCGTGGAAGAATTGAACGAAGCACCCCAAAATCTGAGTGCAACGCCCCTGTGTTTAAGTATTGGTGCGTTTGATACGCCGGCGGATTTACGCGTTGCGATGAATTTACTGACACCGATTTCCGGACGCATCCAGTTTCGGGAAATGCAGGCGGCCGCCTTGCAGGGGTATCGCGTATTTCTACCCGCCGCAAAAAGTCGCGAAGAAGCGCTGCAGTTTGCCCGCCAATTGGCGGCCAATGGTTTGCGGGATTATTACGTGGTTACCGCTGGGCACCAGGAAAATACCGTATCACTGGGTATTTTTCGCGATTTGCAAAATGCCGAAGCCAGAAAGGAATCTGTCGCAAAACTGGGCTTCAATCCCGTACTGGAATCGCGCACCGAACAGGCATCCCAGTGGTGGATTGATGTGGCGGTACCAGAAGACTTTAAACTCGAATCAGTGCTGCCGATGGCGAAATTAAGCGCGAACAAGGTCACTTGCCAGTAATTATCACGATTAAAATCACGAAAACTGGTCGGAATGACGAATTTCCGGTTTTCGATTCGTGCCCTTCAGGCTAGAATACCGCCCTGTTGCCGGCATAGCTCAGTTGGTAGAGCAACCGCCTTGTAAGCGGTAGGTCCCCAGTTCGAATCCGGGTGCCGGCACCATTTAGATGTATCAGGACGTAGCATAATGTCCGATTTCCCCACTAAGACCCGCCAATTTGGCGGGTTTTTTGTATCATATGGTATTTTAATGTCTCACTGTATCTCGCGCAGATCTGGGGTATATTTGGGGGTATATATGGGCCAAAAGTGGCTTTGGGGGTATCTTGCCAAATCTGACCGTTACTCAAGTTCGCAATGCCAAGCCAGCCCCGAAAGCGCAAAGGCTGTTCGATGGTGGTGGCCTATACCTTGAAGTGACGCCCTCTGGTGGTCGTTATTGGCGCTGGAAATACCGTTTTTCCGGGAAGGAAAAACTGTTGGCTCTGGGGGTGTTTCCAGCAGTAAGTCTTGCCGAAGCTCGTCAAGCACGAGATGAAGCCAAAAAGATGCAGTCCACAGGCGCAGATCCTGGTGCGGTGCGACAAGCTAAAAAGCGAGTCGAAACGTTAGCAAACGAGAACACGTTCGAAACCGTCGCTCGCGAATGGTTGGGCTTGCAGGAGAAAAAACTGTCACCGGCTACATTTGCAAAAGCGAAGTGGACTTTGGAGACACTAGTGTTTCCATGGCTAGGGGCGGTCCCCGTTGCTGACATCCCCCCTCCCGAATTGCTTTCGGTATTGCGCCGAATTGAAAGCAGGGGGGCAAATGAGACCGCTCATAGAACTAAAGCCAGATGCGGACAAGTTTTTCGTTATGCCATTGCGACAGGTCGAGCCACACGCGACCCATCATCTGATCTGCGAGGGGCCCTTGCCCCTGTAATTTCAAAGTCTCGGGCGGCGATTACCGACCCTTTAAAAATTGGTGATTTGTTGCGAGCGATTGAAGCCTATCCGGGAGGCTTAATCGTGCGATGTGCGTTAAAAATTTCGCCGATGGTATTTCTGCGTCCCGGAGAGTTGAGGCACGCCGAATGGTCAGAGTTTGATCTTGAAAATGCAGAGTGGCGTATCCCTGGCAAAAAAATGAAAATGCGAGTAGAGCATATTGTGCCCTTGTCAAAACAGGCAGTTCAGGTGCTGAAAGAGATTGAACCTTTCACTGGAAAGCGGCGTTATGTGTTTCCAAGCCTACGCAGCCCAGACAGGCCAATGAGCGCGAATACGATAAACGTGTCGTTACGCCTGCTCGGCTTTGATAAAGACACGATGACCGGACATGGCTTTCGCGCTCTCGCTTCA
>JAYWIC010000102.1:0-10748 GCA_043789195.1 Arenimonas sp.
TCCATCAACATTTCGCCGGGATAGCGTGCCGCCAATTCCACCGCTGCATCGAGATCGGCATCGTTGAATACGCGACTGACACCGACGCTGGAACCTTCGCACGATGGCTTGATGATGACCGGCAAGCCCAGTGAGCCCGCTGCCGCGTGCACGTCATCCCCGACGGCAAGCCGCACATAGCGCGGCGTTGGCAAACCCAGACTCAACCACACTTGCTTGGTGCGGATTTTATCCATGCTCAAGGCCGAACCGAGCACATCCGAACCGGTGTAGGGAATGTTCATGGCTTCGCAGAAGCCTTGCAGAATGCCGTCTTCGCCACCGCCCTTGGTGCCATGCAAAATATTGAAAACGCGATCGAATTTTTTCTGAAAGGCGGCTTCTATGAGCGCAGGAATACCATCGACGGCGTGTGCATCGACGCCACGTGCAAGCAGCGCTTCAAGCACGTTCGCACCCGAATTCAAGGACACTTCGCGCTCGGAACTGGTACCGCCCATCAAGACGGCAACACGGCCAAAATCTGCTGCGTTGCTGATACGTTTCATGCCTGCTTGGCTCCTTCAAAACCTTTATTGGCGATGTCACTGGCGATAGCACCGATGTCACCGGCGCCCATCATCAAAAGCAAATCACCATCATGTAAAACATCCGGCAACACAGTGGCCAGTTCCCGGGCACTGTTCACTACCACTGGATCAATACGACCACGTGCGCGGATTGCGCGTGCCAATGATTTGGCATCGGCACCGTTAATCGGCGCTTCACCGGCGGCATAGACTTCGGTCAAAATCACGGCATCGCAGGTCGACAGCACGCTCACGAAATCATCGAATAAATCCCGCGTACGGCTATAACGATGCGGCTGAAAAGCCGCGACCAGTCGTTTGTCCGGCCAGCCGCCGCGAGCCGCGGCAAATACGGCTTCCAGTTCGCGCGGATGGTGGCCGTAATCGTCTACCAGCAAGGCCTTGCCATTGCCGAAATCCATGTCGCCCTTGATGTTGAAACGGCGACCGATGCCCTGGAATTTTTTCAGAGCGCTGGCAATCGTTTCCGATGACACCCCGAGCTGCCAACCAACCGCCGCAGCTGCCAATGCATTCAGCACATTGTGTTGACCGGGTAAATTTAACGTCACTTGCTGCTCGCTACCATCGGGCAGATGCAGTTTGAATTGCATAGCGCCTTCGGCTTGCTCGACATTGCTCGCACGCACATTCGCCTGCTCCGACAGGCCATAACGAATGGTGTGACGTGGCGTTTGCAACGCCAATTCGGCAACTAAAGGATCGTCCATGCACAAAATGGCCAATCCATAAAACGGCAGCCGGTGCAGGAACTCGGCGAACGCTGCTTTCACACGATTGAAATCGCCACCGTAGTTTTCCAGATGATCGGCATCAATATTGGTAACGACGGCGATCAGGGGATTCAAACGCAAAAAACTACCGTCGCTTTCGTCGGCTTCCGCCACCAGCCATTGGCTAGTACCGAGTTTTGCATTGGCGCCCGCACTTAATAGTTGACCACCGATCACGAAAGTCGGGTCCAGATTGCCTTCGTACAACACGCTGGCCGTCAACGAGGTGGTGGTGGTTTTACCGTGCGTTCCTGCAATCGCGATACCGCGTTTGAAGCGCATCAATTCGGCCAACATTTCTGCACGCGGCACCACCGGAATTTGCTGCGCATGCGCTTGCTGCAATTCCGGGTTTTCGGCCTTGATCGCGCTCGATACCACCACACAATCTACATCTTCAATATTGCCGGCTGCATGGCCGCGCATGACTTTTGCGCCCATGCTGACGAGACGACGGGTTGCCGCGGATTCATTTTGATCTGAACCGGAAACCTTGTAGCCGAGCGTCAACATGACTTCGGCGATTCCACTCATGCCGACGCCGCCGATGCCGATGAAATGGATACGCGGAAAGGCTTTGGCGAGATCACCGGCTTGCTGGAAACGATGGCGCATCATGCTTGGGCCTCCGATAACACGATATCTGCCACGTCTTTGGTGGCGTTGGGCAATGCAGCTTTACGTGCAGCAATGGCTAGCTGCACAAGGAATTTTCTGTCTTCGCAAAACTCACCCAGCAACTGTTTCAAGTCATGCTCAAGCGTTTCAGTTTGTCTCAGCCAATCACCGGCACCGCACTCTTTCAGGTACTGCGCATTACGTGCCTGATGATCATCGACCGCACCGGGGAACGGAATCAGAATGCTGCCAACCCCTGCGGCGCACAATTCGGCGATGGTCAGCGCACCGGCGCGACCAATGACGATGTCGGCCCAGGCATAGGCTTCTGCCATATTCTGGATAAACGCTTCCACGCTCGCTTGGACACCGGCAGCTTCATAGGATTGTTTTGCATCGGCCAATAATTTTTCGCCACATTGATGGCGGATTTCAAATTTAATTTTGTCTTGCATAGATGCAACTACTTTAGGCACCGCCACATTGATGGCACGAGCGCCTTGACTGCCGCCCAACACCAATAAACGGATCGCACCCGAACGATTTTGCAGGCGCTCTTGCGGCATCGCGATGGCGGCGATTTCAGGACGCACCGGATTGCCCACGACATCGTTGGGCACATCGGCAAAGCTATCGGGAAAGCCACACAAAACACGGTTGGCTACCTTTGCCAAAACGCGATTAGTGAAACCCGGTGCACGATTAGCTTCATGCACGACCAGTGGTTTACGCAGCAGCCAGGCAGCAATGCCCGCCGGGCCAGCAGCAAAACCTCCGAAACTCAACACGGCACGCGGCTGGTGTTTGCGGACCTTGCCGATGGCCTGCAAAACAGAACGCAGAATGACAAAGGGTGCACTCAACAAACCCATGATTCCCTTACCGCGCAAACCACGCACGGTAATTGTTTCGATAGCGATTCGATGCTGCGGAACCAGTCGCGTTTCCATACCGCCATCGGAACCTATCCAGATAACGGGCACCTCACGAACACGCAATTCGTTAGCAACCGCCAGACCCGGAAAAATATGGCCTCCGGTGCCGCCAGCAAGAATCATCACGGGTGAATTATTCATGGCACTCATGCGCGCGAGCCCCACTTCGGTTCCAGACGCTCACGTGGCGTACGTGGCAAGTTTGCCGTCACGGGCAAGGTAACTGCCTTTGGAGACGTGACATCCTCATCGTATTCGGCACGCGGCGAAGTCATCAAACCTTCGTTGCGACGCAGATTCACCGTGCGCTCGGCACAGGATAATTCGTAACTGATTCGCAACAACAAACCAATCGCCACACAGGTCATCAGGACACTCGAGCCACCGGATGAAATCAACGGCAAGGTCAAGCCTTTGGTCGGCAACACGCCCATGTTGACACCCATCGAAATCATGCTTTGCAGTGCAATCCAGATGCCAATACCAAAAGCGCAATACGCGCTAAACGGACGACTGCGATTCAGGCAACGCATGCCGATATTGAAGGCGCGCCAGGTGAAAGCCGCAAACAACAGGATTACCACGCAGACACCGATGAAGCCGGTTTCTTCCGCCAACACGGAAAACGCAAAGTCGGTATGTGCTTCAGGCAGATAATCAAGCTTCAGCACGCTGCCACCCAGGCCGACGCCCGAGAATTCACCACGACCAATGGCAATTAATGCTTGCGTCAACTGGAACCCGCTATCGAAGGGGTCCTCCCAGGGATTGGTAAACGTATACAAACGCTTCAATCGATAGGGTTCGAAAATGATGGCCGCCACGATGAACGGCAAACCGGCCAGAACGAGTGCGCTCAAGTGCTGCAATCTTGCGCCACCGAGGTAGGCCATGCCTAGTGCGATGCTCAACAGCAACATGGACGAACCGAAATCCTTGCCGACCAGCAACATGCACACCAGAAAAATCGACACGCCCAATGGCTTGAGCAAGGCTTTCCATTGATGGCCGATAACATCGCGAAAGCGCACCAGATAACTGGCCAGCCAGACAATAAACAAGACCTTCACCGCTTCCACCGGCTGAAAACTGAAGAAGCCAAGATTAATCCAGCGCCTTGCACCATTCACTGTTTTACCCAACACCGGCAACATCACCAGCGCCAGTAAAAAGACGCATAGCAGCAGCAGAGTATGGCTATGGGTTTCGATGGTTTTCAAATCGGACTTCATGATGGCAAATGCCATGGCCGAGCCAACGACCAGAAAAATAATATGGCGAATCAGATAATGAAATTCACCCATATTGTTATCGACCGCGTATGGCATGGAGCTCGATGCCACCATCACGATGCCGATACACGTCAAGGCAATGGAAATCGCGACGAGCCAGGGATCAAACTGTCCGTTTAGTTCGTCGAACTTCAGTGCCTGCTTGGCGCGATCGGGGAAGAATGCCATATCAGCGCACCTTCAATGTCGCGAGGCTGACCAAAACGAGAATGAAAGAAATAATCCAGAAGCGCACGATCACGCGCGGCTCCGGCCATCCTTTTAATTCGAAATGGTGATGGATCGGTGCCATCCGGAAAACACGCTTTCCGGTCAACTTGAAACTGGCGACTTGAATCATCACTGACAATGTTTCGATGACGAAGATACCGCCCATCACAACGAGAATCGCTTCCTGACGAACGATCACGGCAATCGTACCCAGCGCGGCTCCCAAGGCCAATGCACCGATATCGCCCATAAACACCATCGCGGGATAGGTATTGAACCACAGAAACCCAAGACCGGCACCGGCAATCGCGGCACAGACAATCGCAAGTTCGCCGGCTCCAGGTACAGCCGGTATTTGCAGATATTGCGAAAACACCGAGTTGCCGGAGGCGTAAGCGAAAATACCCAGACCTGCTGCGACCATCACGGTGGGCATAATGGCCAAACCATCGAGTCCATCGGTCAGATTCACGGCATTGGAAAAACCGACAATCCAGAAATACGCGAGCACGATGAACATCGCGCCCATCGGAATTGCGACGTTTTTCAGCAGCGGCAAATACAGCGTCGTGTTGGAAGCGGCATCAGCCGTTAAATAAAGCACCACCGCTGCAATGAGCCCGAATACCGATTGCAATGCGTATTTGTGGCGCGATTTCAAACCATTGGGATCGCGTTTGACGATCTTGATCCAGTCGTCCATCCAGCCAATCAAACCAAATGTCACCAGCACACCCAACACAATCCAGACGTAGCGATTACGCAGATCCGCCCACAACAAGGTCGATGCGCCAAGGCTAAGCAAAATGAGCACCCCCCCCATGGTGGGTGTACCGGCTTTGACGAAATGCGTTTTTGGACCATCGGTTCGAATAGGTTGACCACCTTTGAGTTTTGCCAGTCGGGCGATGACAGCCGGGCCCCACCAAAGCGAAAATGCCAATGCCGTGAGCGCACCCAAAATCGCCCGCATCGTCAGGTAATCGAACAATGCGAAGAAGCGTGCAAATCCTTGTAGCCAACGCGCTAGTTCAAGCAGCATTTGGTGTTCCCCCTGAAATTTCGCGTGACATTTCTTTTTGTTTTAATTCTTTCAACACGGCTTTCACAACGTCATCCATCGCACTTGACCGCGAACCCTTCACCAGACAACGCGAGCCTATTTGCAGCTCATGAATCAGGGCTTCGCTCAGTGCGACCTTGCTTTCAAAATGTTTCGCGCCGATGCCGTAAGCGGTACTTGCATGCTTGGCCAGGTTACCTACCGTCCAGAATTTTTCGATGCCGGCTTTTTTTGCCAATTCGCCAATTTCCCCATGCAGCATTTCCGCGTTGTCACCGAGCTCGGCCATGTTGCCGAGCACCAGCCAGCTACCCACTTTATTTTGCGCCAGGGTTTGAATCGCCGCAGCCACCGAACCGGGATTCGCGTTATAGCTATCGTCGATCAGCACAGCCTCGTTATCAAGCACATGGGAAATTTGACGTCCCTTGACCGGAGCGGCATTCTGCAAGCCGGAAACAACGGCGTCGATATGCGCACCAGCGCCCAGTGCCAAGCCCGTTACAGCCAATGCGTTCATGACATTGTGTCGACCGGGAAGCGGGAGTTTTACCTCGTGCTTTCCGGCCGGAGTATGCAATTCGAAAGTCGAATACTCACCCTGCAATTGAATATGACTTGCACGGATATCGGCATCGTTTTCTATGCCGAAACGGAAAATTCTGCGATGGCCAACGCGTTGTGCAAAATACGGAGCGAACGCATCGTCGGCATTGATCACGGCAACACCGTCATCCGACAATGCTTCGTAAATGGCACCTTTCGTTTCGGCAATGCCCAGCAAACTTCCCATGCGCTCCAGATGTGCCGAGCCGATGTTGTTCACTAGCGACACTTGCGGCGCCACGATGCTGCACAAGTAGGCAATGTCGCCGGGTTTGCCTGCGCCCATTTCGTAGATCGCGAACTCGGCATCTTCCGGCGCTTCAAGCACGGCCATCGGCAAGCCAATTTCGTTGTTGCGGTTGCCCGGCGTCGAATAGGTCTTGCCGGCACAATTCAAGATTTCGGTAATCAGATTCTTGACCGAGGTCTTTCCGTTGCTACCAGTCAATGCCACGACGACGGCCTTTCGACCTTGCTGCATTCCGGCGGCGAATTCGGCCAAGGCCTCTTGCGTGTCGGCACACAGAATTTGCGGCAATTCCGTTTCCACCGGGCGCGAAACCAATACCGCTGCCGCGCCTGCCTGTTCGGCATTCGCAATAAAATCATGCGCATCGTGGTTCTCGCCGCGCAGCGCAACGAACAAACTGCCTTGCTTTAAATCACGTGTGTCGGTGCTGACATGCGAGATGCTCATGTCATCACCCAGCAACCGGGCTTCGCACCACTCGGAAATTTGCGAAAGCAACACCGGCCTCATGCGGCTTCTCCGAGGCATAGGCGCGCCTGTACCAGATCATCGAACGGCCTTTTAACCCCATCGACTTCCTGATAGGTTTCGTGGCCTTTGCCTGCAATCAAGACAACGTCGGTGCTGCCCGCATTGGCAATGGCTTCGGCAATGGCATTTGCGCGATCACGCTGCACCGTCACGCGTGACATATTCGTAAAGCCGGCTTGAATATCGCGCACGATATCGTCACCGTTTTCAGTGCGTGGATTGTCATCCGTCACGATAACGACATCAGCATCGCGCTCCGCAATCGCAGCCATGACAGGACGCTTGCCTGTATCGCGATCTCCACCACAACCAAACACGCAGATTAATTTACCTTCGGTGTGCGAACGTAAATTTTCCAGCGCCTGCTCAAGAGCATCTGGCGTATGGGCGTAATCCACGACGACCAAAGGCTTGCCATTGTTGCCGCCGACGCGGCTCATACGGCCGCCTACCGGCGAAAGTTTTGGCAATACTTCCGAAATTTTTTCCAGAGACCAATCCAGCGCGACCAGGCTGCCCGCCACGGCAAGTAGATTGTCGACATTGAAGCGACCGAGCAATGGCGAGTTCACCGGTAAAGCTTTTTCATCGCGGCAAAGATCGAATGAAATGCCGACGGCATTCAAGCGAACATTTTTTGCCTGCAGGTTGGCAGCAGCATGGCCACGCGAGCTGAGCGACACCAGGTTGACGTGAATTGCAATTCTCCCGATCAATGCTTCCGAGAAGGGATCGTCGAAATTGATAACCGCGACAGACAGCGTCGGCCATGAAAACAACTTCGCTTTCGCATCGCCATAAGCGTCCATCGTACCGTGATAATCGAGATGGTCGTGCGTCAGGTTGGTGAATACCCCGACATCAAATGCCACGGCATCCACGCGGCCCTGATCAAGCGCATGCGATGACACCTCCATCGCGATATGGCTTGCACCATCGTTGCGCATATTGGCCAAGGCTGCGTGTACGGCAATGACATCGGGTGTCGTGCGCTCACCTTCCACCAGCATGCCGTAAAGTCCAACGCCCAATGTACCGATCGTACCCGCCGTTACTCCACTCAAACTCAGCGCCTGTGCAATCAATTGCACCGTCGAGGTTTTACCATTGGTGCCGGTGATGCCGAACATCTGCAAATTTTCCGATGGCTTCGCAAAGAAGCGGTTAGCGATCACGCCGCATTTTTTACGTAAATCGGGCACCGCGATGGTATCTGGCGTTTCGACAAAATCATTGGGCGCCGGCGTTTCATACAAGACGGCAGCAACGCCGACATCGTGTGCATGGGTCGCAAATTTCAAGCCGTGTGTCGTTGCACCGGCCAAGGCGATAAACACATCGCCTTGCTTGAGAGCACGGCTATCGGCACTCATTCCGTTCACGACCGGATTAATGGCAGGCATCAACTCCACCTGATCTACCAGCAATTCATGCAGCGACATGCTCAAGGGCATCGTCATGGCTGCACTCCCGGCACGATGGAAGTGTCGTCCGCGATTTCTTCGCCCGGCATTGCCGGAACAACTGCGGTAACCGGAGCATTGCCCACGGCCATCGGTCCAGCAGGTTTTTTGATGTCATACCATGCCGCCACATTATCCGGCGGCACATCCATCAAACGCAGTGCACCTTCCATGACATTATGAAATACCGGCGCAGAAACCAGACCGCCGTAATAATCGCGACCGGCAGGCTCGTTGATGACGACGACCATGGCAAATTTCGGATCGGTCAGGGGGACAACACCAGCGAAAAGCGAAATATGCCGCTTGCTGTAACCGCCAGCATTGAACTTGCGCGATGTTCCCGTTTTTCCGCCCACGCGATATCCGGTAATCGCCGCGCGTTGCGCGGTGCCACCGGGATTGGTCACCGATTCAAGCATGGCGATTACTTCGTCGGCGATCAGCGGGTCCATGACTTGCGTACCGGTTTTTAGCTCATCACTTTTCACGAAAGTGGGCGTCATCATGCGGCCATGATTTGCCAGTGTTGCGTAGGCCTGTGCAATTTGCAGCGGTGTCACCGACAGACCATAACCATAGGAAATAGTGGCCTTTTCAACCGGACCCCACTTCTGGGCGGGCGACAAGACGCCGGCCGATTCGCCGGGGAACCCGCTGTTCGTGCTTTGACCGTAACCAAAGCGATGCAGCACGTCATACAAATGCGCATTGCTCATATTGCCGGCAAGTTTTGCGGCACCGATATTCGACGACATCTGCAGCAAGCCTTCCAGCGAAACGACACCGTGATTACTGGTGTCTCGAATGGAATATTTGTCCAGTGCCATGATGCCCGGATTGGTGTCGATACGGATGTTCGGATCAACGCCGTTTTCCAGCGCCGCGGCCACGGTGATCGACTTGATGACCGAGCCCGGCTCGATCACATCCGTCACCGCACGATTGCGATGCAGATACGGCGACGATGATGCACGTGAGTTCGGGTTGTACGAAGGCTGGTTCACCATCGCCAGAATTTCACCGGTCTTGACGTCGATGACGACCGCGGAACCGCTTCGCGCCTGCGAGTTGATCAATGCCGTTTTCAGTTCGCGATACGCCAGATACTGGATGCGGCGATCAATCGACAGCGCGAGGTCCTTGCCCGGCTGCGCTTCGCGAACCAGATCCACTTTCTCGACAATATGGCCGCTACCGTCACGAATGATTTTCTGGGCACCGGGTTTTCCGGTCAGCCAATCATTGAATGCCAACTCCAGACCTTCCTGGCCGAGGTCATCGACATTGGTAAACCCCACCACATGGGCCATCACTTCGCCATGCGGATAAAAACGACGAAATTCCCGGGTCGAATAAACACCGGGAATTTTCAGGGCAACGACGGCTTGTGCGTCATCGGGATTGATATGTCGTCGCAAATAGACAAATTCCTTGCCGGCTTTCTGGGCAATTCTTTGTTCCAGCACATCGCGTGGAATACCCAGTGCTTTTGCCAGCTTCGGCATTTGCTCGGGCGCCTGCAATAATTCTTTCGGATTCGCCCAGACCGATTCCACCGGCGTGGACACGGCCAGCGGCTCGCCATTCCTGTCTACGATCATGCCGCGTGAGGTGGCAATCGGAAGTTCGCGAAGGAAACGCGCATTGCCTTGTTGCTGATAGAAATCCGGATCAACCAGTTGCATCCATGCAACACGGGCTACCAGCAACAAGGCGAACACGCCGAAACACGCCGTGAGTATTTGCAAGCGGACTCTTGGATTGTATGCGCGCGCCTTCAGCTTCATGGGCGCACCAACACGACATCCACATCCTGTGGAAAGCTCATGCCAAGCCGTTCGATTGCAATTTGTTCGATGCGATTGGTTTCGGACCAAGTGGCCTGTTCCAATTGCAAACGCGAAAATTCGATATTCAGTTCATCGCGTTGTTTTTCCAGACGCGATAATTCGATATAGGCCTGACGATGTTTATGGCGTGAATAAACCACCATTACGCCGGAAATAACGGTGGCGAGAATCAACAAAGTAATCATGAATTGGCGTGGGCTCATAGTTTCTCCGCCACGCGCAACACCGCGCTGCGTGAGCGCGGATTGGTCCGGGTTTCTTCATCGCTTGCGCGCATGGCGCCGCCCATGTCTTTCAAACTTGGCGTGAATTCCACTTCAATCGGCATCCGGCGATTGCCTGCAGGCCCTTTGGCGTAGTTGGCAATAAATTGTTTGACGATGCGATCTTCCAGCGAGTGAAAGCTAATCACCGCCAGACGCCCGCCCACTTTTAATTTTGTATAAGCCGCTTCCAAACCAAGTTCCAGATCTTCAAGTTCACGATTGATAAAAATACGAATTGCCTGAAAGCTGCGAGTCGCAGGATGGATTTTTCCATCGCCACGGCCCAATACCGAGGCAA
>JAYWIC010000103.1:0-10654 GCA_043789195.1 Arenimonas sp.
GGCTTTCATGTCTATCCGGTGGTCGCGAGAGTGTCCTCGCATTTCGTTCCGAAAGCTGACCCGAGTGAAGTCGACGAGATTTTTGAAGTGCCGCTCGAGTTTGCCTTGAATTCCGCGAACGCCAAGCCCATCGAAATTGAATATCGCGGCAAGAGCCGTACTATTATCGAGCTTCAGTACAAACATTATCGTATTTGGGGGGCAACGGCCTCCATCTTGGTGAATTTCCGAAAACGATTAGAGCAGGTGCGACCATGAACTGGAACACGATTGTCTCGGCCCAAGTACTATCGCAGCATCTCAACGAGGCGGATCTAGTCTTGGTGGATGCCCGTTTTGCCCTCGCCAACGCGTTGGCGGGAGAGCAGGCTTGGCATGCCATGCATTTGCCCAATGCCTCTTATGTGCATCTGGATCGTGATTTATCGGACAAGCAAAAGCCCGCCCAGTTTGGTCGCCATCCATTGCCCGATGCCGATCATTTTTGTCGGACACTGATGCGTTGTGGCATCTCGCCGGAATCCCAGGTTGTCGTCTATGACACTAATGACGGCGCCATGGCCGCTGCAAGGTTCTGGTATTTACTGCGTTTATTGGGGCATCAAAAAGTAGCGGTGCTCAATGGCGGTTTTGCCCACTGGCTAGCATTGGGTTTGCCGGTCGACAATAAAATTCCACCTATCAGGCCGTCCATTTATCATGCCGAATATGATCCATCGCAACTGGTCAGTGCGGAAACCGTTAGAGCGAATATTTCCAATAATCAATTTGTATTGATTGATGCACGTGCAGCCGAACGCTATCGCGGTGAGGTCGAGCCAATCGATAAGCTAGCGGGGCATATCCCGAAAGCCGTGAATCATCCATTTAGCTTGAATCTGGATCACGACCGCTTTCGTTCTGCTGAAGACTTGAACCAGGACTTTCAGAAATTGCTAGACAGTCGTCCAGCTTCCGAAGTGATTTTCTACTGCGGGTCTGGCGTCACGGCTTGCCACAATTTATTGGCGATGGAATTTGCCGGCCTTCATGGCGCGAGAATATTTTCGCCGTCGTGGAGTGGCTGGATTAGTGATCCAGATCATGCAATTGAATAATTAAATAAAATCGCACCCAATAAAAATGGATTACGTTCAAATTGTCATAATTTGGTAGCTCCTATTAAGTAGCGTATGCAACGCCATACGGCAACTTTCTCATTGGATTCTGACGCCATGAACGCTAAAAAAATTCTACTTGCTGCATCGCTGTGGCTTGCAGCTATATGCGAGTGTGCAATTGCTCAGGATACGATTCGGATAAATGGCTCAAACACTCTGGGCAACCGGATGGTGCCGGTGCTAGTTGAAGGCTGGATGAAGAAATATGGTTATAGCCAAGCTAACCGCTCCGCGACTAAAGCCGGCGTTACCAAGTTAGGCGCCAGTCGCGATGGTGAGTCGGTCGTCATTGAAATCAATGGAAAGGGAAGCGGTTTGGGTTTTCAGGACCTGGTAAATGGCGAAGCTGAAATTGCGATGATGTCTCGCACACTGTCTGCAAAAGAAATAGATGATGGCTGGCAGCTGGGAAGCTTGAATTCTCCTGATCAGGAGCATGTCATTTCTTTGCAGGCGCTGACTGCCATTGTGCACCCAGGTAATCCATTGGCAGGTCTGGATGCATCACAATTATCAAAAATTATTTCCGGAGAAATCACCGATTGGCGGGAAGTTGGGGGCAAGCCGGGCGCTATTCGATTGCATATTGCACGCCAGGGAACCGGTTTGGCAGAGATGCAGTCTGCCATTTTGAATGCGGGTTCAACCGCCATAAGTGCAGTCAAGCACGGCAACTCGAATGAAATTAGCGCAGCGATTGCCGTCGACAGAAATGCAATCGGCATAATCGAGTATTCCGTGGTGATCAATGGTTATCGCATGTTACCGATCCGTGTGGCTGGCCGTTTGATCCCTGCGGATAATCTGCATATCAAGACGGAAGATTACCCATTGATGAGACGCCTGTATTTTTATACCGGGCAAATAATTACAGCGCTTGGTCGTGGCTTTCTGACCTATGCCCAATCTGATGAAGGCCAACGCTTACTGGCCTCTAAAGGCTATCTCAGCCTATCTCCGATGCTGTTGCCAGACGCTGGCAAAAAGGAATTTCCGAAGGAATACAGCCAGTGGGTGGAGGGTGCGTCACGTGTTTCATTTACTTTTCGCTTCGGGAATGCCTATTCCATTTTCGATAGTCGCAGTGAGCAGGATTTAGTCAGGCTAAAAGATTTCATGGGTAGGCCGGAAAATAAAAATCGCAAAGTGATTCTGGTTGGTCATGCGGAGAAACAATCTTCAGCCCATGTTGCAAATTCGGTCAGCAATGAATATGCCGATTTGGTTGCGAATGCACTTACCGAGATCGGAATCAATCCGATACGTGTGAGGGGCGTCGGGTATTCATTTCCCCTGACAACCTCCAGCAATGGACTTTATCGAAATCGGCGAGTGGAAATCTGGCTGCGCTAATCGTGAGTATTTCGGAAGGTGTTCAGTGACGTAGGGCGGAACCATCAAAAGACGTTCACCCTTTTGATGATTCCACCGAAGCTTGTGAAGATGATTGAAGGGGTGGAATCCGCTGCGCGGGTTCCATCCACGCTAAGTTACTTCTTCAGCTTACTCATCAAGGCCTGGAGGGCCGTTTGGGTGTCAGGCGAATACCAGCCTTCGACAAACAATTGCAAGTCAGCGTTATCAAATTTCGTCAAGGCTTGGACAACATCGGCTCGGGCAATTTTTCGTGTTGCCAACATCGGCATTGAAGGCAAAGCAAGCGTAGCGTCGAGCCATGCTTTCGCAGTATCTACGACATGTGCGGCATCGCTTAAAACGTCAATCAGACCAAGCGCATGAGCCTGTTCCGATTCAATCATGGCGCCGGCAACGATCAAGCGCTCAGCCTGCTGAGGTCCAACCACGCGCCGCATCAGGTATTGAATGCAGTCGGGTACCATCAGGCCCACTTGGGTTTCATTTAGACCAATACGAAACGGCCCGCGTGCCATCACGCGATAATCGCAGCACAAAGCAAGTACGCAGCCACCTGCCGGATTATGGCCTGCAATGGCGGCTGCCACCGGTATTGGCGAGTTGGCGAGTGCTCGGGCGGCATCGAAAAAGCGTGACCAGCATTTCATTAGGCCGTCTTTATCGAGCGACATTAAATAGGGCACATCGAGCCCGCCGGAAAATACTTTTTCGCCGCCCGATAAAATCAGACCACGTGCGCCATTGGCAGGCGCGGCTTGAATGGCGCTTACAAGTGCATCGAGCAGGTCAAAATTCAGCGCATTCACGGGTGGGCGCGCTAGTTTAATTTCATGGATAAAACCGTGCTGGATAACTTCGATCATGGCTTGTTTCTCAATTTGGAATTTTAATGTCGGCGGCCCAACGATAACGCACAGTGTAAGTCAAAGTGGTTTCGCTGTCGGCAGCCAGCGGCACATCAAAGCTGACGGTTTGTGCGTTGCGTTTCTCGAACGGTACCGAGCTCGATACCATTTCCCAGCTACTCCAGCGTGGCAAGCGTTCGCTGACGCGCACAATGGCAGCCTGGGCTTTTGAATTGATCAATTTGATACTGACGCGCTCCACCATCGTGCGGCCATCACGATCAATCTTGAAGTCCTCACGGGTGCGAGTTGATTTCAAATCAAATACGTTGCCGATTTGTAGCGTGACATCTTGATTGGCGGCGGTGTGATTGATATTGGCTTCACCCAAAAAATCTTTGCCATCAAACATGCGAACACGACCTGCAGGCAAGGGAATTCCTAAACCAGCGGCTTTGCTATTTTTGAAACGCAGACTCGCAAATACCGGTAATTCCTGACCGTCGGCAGCACCGTAGTTGGCATCGATAATCGGATACGGTGGCATCCAGTCGCCCATGCTGAAATTGGTTTCGTAACGACGTTCGCAGGCAATATTATTGGCTGCATTAACCAGCGGCAAACGCTGCACGCTGCCTTGTGGCAGTGAACCGGCATTAGGAAGTTTGTAGGCCTGGTATTCGCCAGAAGCTTGGGCATCAGGTGCGCTGTCGGCCATCACCATTTGTTTACGCGCCATCGGTGCTGCGGCCGACATCATTTCGGGTCCAGCGGACGGCGCACGATTGGGTTGTCCCGCCACCAAAGTCAGCATCACATTATTGAAATCGGCGCCGGAGCGATTCACCACCATCGCGGCACCTTCAATATCCATTTTGCAGTCCTTACCAAAGCCATTCGCGTTGACTAAATATTCTGCACGCCAAGCCAAACCGGAAGTAGCGTATGAAAGTGCAAAATTTTCGCGACCAGCATTCGGGTTGCTAATACTCCAACGCATAGTGGGCTCGTTGACCACACCCTCAGGCATGCGCGGCAACTCAAAACTTGCGTAATTCGATAAAACCTTGATGCGACCATCGGCGAGTTTCAAAGTCAGGCCATTACCAGCCGACATTAGTTGCCCGGTATAAGTTTGGCGATCATTGCCAACGGCTTGTTCAACCGTGACGGTTTGGCCGAGTGCGCGACGCAGTAATTCCTCTTGCCCGGCAATGGCGAAATCAAAACGCTGCCCACGAATTTTTGCACTGCCATCGGGTCGCAATACTAGCGAACTGGAATCCATTCCGCGCGGCAGGCCGCCGAGCGAGACGTCGTTTTCACCCGCCTTCAAATCAAACCCAATTTTGCGCTCGAACAAGGCAAAGCCCGGGCCGCCGGAGCTGGCTTCAGATTGCGCGACCGACTCGTAGTCGCCACTGTAAATAGTCAAGGAGCCATCAGCGGCTTGGGTCGTATTACTCATAAGGGCGAGGCCTAAAGTAGTGGATGCAGCAAGAAGATTGATTTTCATAAACACTCCGTGGTCAGATAAAAGTATCATAGGCCCATGAACGGACGACACACTTATTTAGGGTTGGCATTGCTCGGGCTTGCTTCAGCTTCGGTTACAAGTCTTGCTGCTACCGCCGCTAAGCCGCTGCCGGTAAAAACCATTGAAAAATGCATGCCGCTAATCCACCACGCCTGGATTCGCAGCGCGCCGCCGGGTGCGCAAACACTCGCTGGCTATTTGGTGCTGAAAAACATCTGTAAAGCCAGCATCAAGGTGGTCGATGTTGAGAGTAAAGATTTCGCCATGCCGATGATTCATCGCAGCGTGGTCGAGGGTGGCGTGAGTAAAATGCGCGATCCCGGCGTATTGGAAATTAAACCCGGCGCTTCATTGAAATTTGAAGCCGGCGGTTTGCATTTAATGCTGATGCAACCGCTGCGTGCATTGAAAGAAGGCGACAAAGCAGGCGTGCGATTGCTGTTGGCGGATGGCCGCAAAGTCTATTCGGAATTCCCGGTATTGAAAGAAGCGCCGAAACCGTAGGAGCCCGCTCAAGCATTGAGCGCAGCGAAATGCATTTGAGCTGGCGAAAAATCCCGACAAACATCGCCAGCTCTGTGTGTATTTCGCTGCGCGAACTACACAGAGCGGGCTCCTACAACAGCAATTAATCCCTGCAGGCGTTCAGCACATTCTCGGGCAACGGCACGGCGCTGCCACTCGCTGCATTAACCCACACCATAATCGTATGGCCATCGGCATAAACAATATTCGCATCTGAAGTAGAAGTTATGCGATGCGCCAGCTTCAAACTTTTTGTACCGATATGTTCACAGAATAATTCAACATGAATTTTTTCCGGCCAGGAAATCGGTTTTTTATAATTGTTCTGGATTGCGGCCAGAATGGGCGCGCAATCTACGTTCGACCAGTCGCTTTCTAGAGAACGAAACCACTGCACGCGGGCTTCTTCGATAAAACGCAAATAGCCGGTGTTGTTCACATGATTGAACGCATCTAGGTCGCCCCAGCGGATATCCATTTCAATTTTGTAGAGTGACTTCATGCAGTTTTCTTCCGCTTGATAGACTTTGCCGGTTTACTTTCGGGCGCTTCAAGCATTTTCGCGAGGAAGCGGCCCGTATGCGACGCAGCATTCTGCGCGACTTCTTCGGGTGTGCCTTGCGCAATAATTTGTCCACCACGGTGACCACCTTCTGGGCCCATATCGATAATCCAGTCGGCGGTTTTTATCACATCCAAATTATGTTCGATAACCACAATCGTATTGCCGTCATTGCGTAATTTATGCAACACCGTCAATAAATGTTCGATATCGTGAAAATGCAGCCCGGTGGTGGGCTCATCCAGAATGTACAGGGTTTGTCCGGTGTCACGGCGCGATAATTCTTTCGATAATTTTACCCGCTGTGCTTCACCGCCCGACAAGGTGGTCGCGCTTTGGCCCAGCTTGATGTAACTCAAGCCGACGTCCATCAGGGTTTCCAGTTTTCTTGCAAGGGTCGGAACCACATCAAATAATTTGAGTGCGTCTTCCACTGTCATTTGCAAAATTTCGTGGACGTTATAGCCCTTGTATAAAATTTCCAGCGTCTCGCGGTTGTAGCGCTTGCCATGACAAACATCGCAGGGCACATACACGTCTGGCAGAAAATGCATTTCCACCTTGATCAAACCATCGCCCTGACAGGCTTCGCAACGGCCACCACGGACATTGAAACTGAAGCGCCCCGGTGAATAACCGCGCGCACGTGCTTCGGGAACCTGTGCGAATAATTCACGTAGCGGTGTAAATAAACCGGTGTAAGTCGCTGGATTAGAACGCGGCGTGCGGCCAATCGGTGATTGATCAATATCGACGACTTTATCGAACAGGTCGATGCCCTGTACTTCACGATAAGGCGAAATGGTATGCGAGGCGCCGTTTAATTCGTTCGCCGCAATGTGGTACAGCGTGTCGTTGATTAAGGTCGATTTGCCCGAGCCCGATACGCCTGTAATCGCAACAAACAAGCCGGCCGGAATTTCAAGATCAACATTTTTCAAATTATTGCCGCTCGCGCCTAATAATTTGAGCGACATTTTTGGTTTTGCTTTGTGGCGAACTTTTGGAATTTCTATTTTCATGCGGCCGGACAAATACGCGCCGGTCAACGAGCGTGGCGCTTTCAGAATATCGGCAATGGTTCCCTGCGCAATTATTTCGCCACCGTGCACACCGGCACCTGGACCAATATCCACCACATGATCGGCCAAACGAATGGCATCTTCATCATGTTCCACCACAATAACGGTATTGCCCATATCACGCAGTCGCGTCAGGGTGCCAAGTAGGCGTTCGTTATCACGCTGATGCAATCCAATCGAAGGTTCGTCGAGCACATACATGACGCCGACTAAACCGGCACCTATTTGCGATGCCAAACGAATACGCTGTGCTTCACCGCCCGACAAGGAATCGGCTTTGCGTTCCAGTGTCAGATAATCCAGGCCAACATCCATCAGGAAGCGCAGACGGTCGTGGATTTCCTTGACAATTTTGACTGCGATTTCGCCGCGCCAGCCACTGAGTTTTAATGTGGAAAAGAACGCGATGGTTTCATCAATCGGCCAGCGGGTAATCTCCGACAAGGTTTTATTGGCGACCGTTACGCTACGGGCAGCTTTATTCAAACGTGCACCATTGCAGGTCGGGCAGGGCTGTACGCTAATATATTTTGATAATTCTTCTTTAACCGCCTGCGATTCGGTTTCACGAAAACGCCGGTCCAGATTCGGAACAATGCCTTCGAATTTATGTTTGCGCTGCGTGCGCCCACCGGATTCGGTCAAATAAGTAAACGAAATTATTTCTTCACCGCTACCAAATAATATTGCCTGACGAATTTTTTCTGGTAATTTTTGCCAAGGCGTATCAACATCGAAGGCATAATGTTTGGCGAGCGATGCAATCAACTGGAAATAATAGGCATTACGTCGATCCCAGCCCCGCACAGCACCGGCGGATAAACTTAATTCCGGATGTACGACAACCCGCGATGGATCAAAGAAATCCTTGATACCCAAGCCGTCGCAAGACGGGCAGGCGCCCATTGGTGAATTGAAGGAAAATAAACGCGGCTCGAGTTCGGGCAGCGAAAAATCGCAAACCGGGCAGGAAAACTTCGATGAAAATAGAATCGGTGCGGCTTTGTCGTTATCAATTTCCATCACAGAAGCCAGACCATCGCCTAACTTCAAGGCTGTTTCAAAGCTTTCTGCCAAACGCTGTTTAATATCCGCCCGTGGCTTGAAGCGATCTATCACGGCTTCAATGGTATGTTTATTTCTCAAACCCAAAGCGGGAACCTGATCAATTTCATATAGCGCGCCGTTCACGCGCACGCGCACAAAACCCTGTGCCCGTAATTGTTCAAACACTTGCACATGCTCGCCCTTGCGCTCGCGAACTACCGGCGCAAGCAACATCAAGCGAGTGTCTTCGGGCAATGCCAGAACGGCATCGACCATTTGGCTGACTATTTGTGCTTCGAGTGGAAAGCCATGATCAGGGCATTTCGGTGAACCCACGCGGGCGTATAGCAAGCGAAGGTAATCATAAATTTCGGTAATGGTGCCGACCGTTGATCGCGGATTATGCGAGGTGGCTTTTTGCTCGATCGCAATGGCAGGTGACAAACCTTCGATATGATCGACATCGGGTTTTTCCATCACCGACAGAAATTGTCGTGCGTAAGCCGATAGCGATTCGACATAACGGCGCTGGCCTTCGGCGTAAATGGTGTCAAACGCCAGCGAACTTTTGCCCGAACCCGACAGGCCGGTAATGACAATGAGCTTGTCGCGCGGCAGGTCGATATCAATATTTTTAAGATTGTGGGTGCGAGCACCGCGAATACTAATGTTTTTCATGCGCCGGGAAGGTTTGGGGTAACACGCAAGTTTAACAGAGCGGTGTCAGGGGCTTGTGACTAAAAAAGCCCCTCTCCCTCTGGGAGAGGGCTGGGGAGAGGGTTAAATTACGCTTGATGTCCCTGGTATGCAGCGGGCTCGTACCCTCTCCCGGCGCTTCGCGCCACCCTCTCCCTGAGGGAGAGGGGATATAAGTCAAAAATTCGCCCTTCCGGCCCATATTTAGATCGTTTTTCACACGAAGCTATTGAAACACAAGCCTTTTTGCCTCATAATTCCGCCCCTGTCCCGCGACCTCGGGCAGGTGTTTCCAAAATAACTACAGAGGAATTCCGGTCATGTACGCAGTTGTAATCACTGGCGGTAAACAATACCGCGTTATGAAAGGCGAAAGACTTCGTGTTGAAAAACTCGATGTTGAAGCAGGCAATAGCATCGATATTACCGATGTGTTGCTGGTTGGCGATGGCGAAACTATTACTATCGGTGCTCCGAAAGTAGCAGGCGCAATTGTTACCGCAAATATTTTATCGCACGGTCGTCTCGACAAAGTGCACATTGTGAAGTTCCGTCGTCGTAAGCACTTCCGTAAACAGATGGGCCATCGTCAACACTACACAGAAATCGAAATCACCGGCATCACTGCCTAAGCTCAGGAGAAAACGTCATGGCACATAAAAAAGGCGTAGGCTCGTCACGCAACGGCCGCGATTCCAACCCCAAATACCTCGGCGTGAAAATGTTCGGCGGTCAAGCAATTGACGCCGGCAATATCATTGTTCGTCAACGCGGCACCGAGTTTCATCGCGGTGCAAACGTCGGCATGGGCCGCGACCACACCTTGTTTGCTCTTAAAGACGGCACGGTGAACTTCGCAGTTAAAGGTCCGAACAAACGTCGTACTGTTAGCGTTATTCCAGCAGAATAATTCCTGCCAAGTAACGTAGCGCAAAAGCCCCGCCTGCGCGGGGTTTTTGTTTTTTTCAGATGGCGTGTTTGCGAAAGCTCCAGTCTGAGTACATTAAATAAAGTTCAGAAAAAATATGAAATTCGTCGACGAAGCCATCATCACAGTATTTGCCGGCACCGGTGGTAACGGTTGCATTAGTTTTCGTCGGGAAAAATTTATTCCGCTCGGTGGCCCCGATGGTGGCGATGGCGGTAATGGCGGCAGTATCTGGCTGGAGGCCGATGAAAATCTCAGCACACTGATTGATTTTCGTCATGATCGGCAATTTCGTGCCCAGCACGGCGAAAACGGCATGGGCCAGCAACGCTTCGGTAAAGCCGGTGAAAACATCACGATTAAAGTACCGGTCGGAACTTCGGTGACGAACGTTTCGACCGATGAAGTGATCGGCGATTTGACCGAACACGGTGCCCGCATGCTGGTGGCAACTGGTGGCGAAGGCGGCAAGGGCAATGTGCACTTCAAGAGCTCGATTACCCGTGCGCCTCGTCGTTCCGGAACTGGCAGTGATGGTGAAGAACGCGATATCCGTCTAGAAATGAAATTACTGGCCGATGTCGGTTTGCTGGGTTTTCCGAATGCCGGTAAATCCACTTTTATTCGTGCGGTGTCTTCGGCGACACCAAAAGTCGCGGATTATCCGTTCACCACCTTGTATCCAAATCTTGGTGTGGTCAGCGTTGAGGCTTACCGCAGTTTCGTGATTGCCGATATTCCTGGCTTGATCGAAGGCGCGGCCGATGGTGCCGGTTTGGGCAGTTTGTTCCTGCGTCACGTTCAACGCACCCGCGTGTTGTTGCATCTGGTCGATATGGCACCGTTTGATGAAGAAATCGATCCGGCCGAACAGGTTCGCGCCATTGAAAACGAA
>JAYWIC010000104.1:0-10598 GCA_043789195.1 Arenimonas sp.
GCACGTTTTGTGTCGGCGTCATAATCACGCGGTGCAATCAAACCGACACAAGGTGCGGTACAACGGCCAATTTGGTGCTGCAAACAAGGCCGCGAACGATTTCGAAAAACACTGTCCTCGCAATTACGCAGTTTGAAAATTTTCTGCATCAAATCCAGCGTGCTGGTGACTGCCGAGGCACTCGGATACGGACCAAAATAACGGCCCGGAACTGCACGCGGGCCACGATGGAATGCCAGTCGCGGCCATGTTTCATCGGTAATCAGGATATAGGGATAACTTTTGTCGTCACGTAACAGGACGTTGTAGCGTGGCCGCAGGGATTTGATCAGTTGATTTTCGAGTATCAGAGCTTCGCTTTCAGTTCGAGTAACGGTAATTTCCATCCTTGCAATTTGCTTGATCATCAAGGCAATACGCGCGGATGAAACCGTACTGAGAAAATAACTGGCGACTCTTTTTTTCAGCGAGAGCGCCTTGCCCACGTAAAGCACGGAATTATCGCCTGCGTACATGCGATAAACGCCGGGTGCCGTTGTCAAATCCTTGACGAAGGCTTTGCCATCAAATTGTTCCTGTGCAGGCACATCACTATTCATGCGGCCATTTTCGCACTATTTTACTTATTCCCCAATCGGCAGACGAACCACCAATTCCGTAGTCAGGTCATAGCGCAATACTTCATGTGCGCCTGCATCGGCTATCCACAAGGCGCCCGACCCCACCGCCAATGCCGATGGTTGATTCAGGCTGTGTGGCAATTGCTGAGTCGTCATTCCACCACCACCCAGCCGCAACTTGCGAAGGCTGCCGTTATAAGTGTCAGCTATCCAAAGCACGGGTGAATTTGGATCAAGCACGGCATTTTGTGGATATTGCAACCGTGCTTCTCGACGCTCGCCGTCTTGGTCGCCAAATTCATACAGGCCATGCCCCACGAGTGTTTGCACCATATTTTGCTGCAATTGAATTGCCCGCACGGAAGACGTTGCGGAATCCACGACATACAGTGTCTGTTGCACCAATGCGACGCTGGTAGGTTGCGCGAAAAGCGAATTACGACCGGGGCCGTCCGCGATTCCAAGATCGCCGGTCCCGGCGACGAATCGCATCCGGGCATTGCCCAGCTCGTATTCCCAAATTTGATTGCTACCGGCAAGCGCCATATAAAGCTTGTCGTTGCTGCCGCTCAAGCCCCACGGCATATTCAAACTATTTTCTGACGAATGCTTGCTCACACCCTCTTTGGGTTGGCCTGGCTTACCCGACCCCAGCAGTGTTACTACCTCGCCACTAATCAAGTTCACTCTACGCAGTGCATGATTGCCGGTATCGGCAACATATAAAGTCTCGCGAATCAGGCACAGGCCGCGCGGCGAATTGAATGCCGCCTCATTGGCCGGACCATCATTCAAATCCGGATGGCCGGTGCCAAATTCCCGCAAGATGCGGCCTTGGTGAGTGCACTCAAGCACCCGATGATGCGCTGTATCGGAAATGTACAGATGGTTATCGGTGACTGCCAAACCAGAAGGAAATGACAACGCCGTTTTCTCTTCGGGATTTTTTGGGCGAAAGGGATGCTCTACCAAGGAATGGCTGCTGGCGGCTTGATCAATCAATTCAGCGATTTTTCTTTCTAGTGCCTCGGCATTGTCATCGCCGGTGATGATGTCGCAGACAACACCTTCACTATCTATCAATGCCACCGAAGGCCAACGGGTAATACCAAAATGCTGCCAGGTTATCCAGTTGCGATCATTGGCGACTGGGAAAGCTATACGTTGCCGATTAATGGCCTTCAACACAATGCGATCATCGATTTCAGCGTCGAACTTCGGCAAATGAATGCCTAATATGATCAAACCCAAAGGATGCTTGGCCTTGATACGTGCCAGCTCGTCAATCATGTTTTGCGAATACACGGAACTGGCATTCCAAAACACCAATGCCAGTATTCGGCCACGTTGACCGGCAATGCTTTGCGGTTCGGAATTCAGCCAGTGCAGGTTTTCGTTGAGTTCAGGGGCAAGCATTGCAGACATTTGAGTCTCCGGACTAGCTATTGAGCATAACGAATTTTCAGTCGAAAGTGGGACGAAGTCTCAGTGCTGGGTGGGCAATGCCCACCCTACTTTGCTTCCATTCTGTCTTTCCAGCGGTCTTTTGCCTGCAACCACCAATAGGTAAGTTGTGCGCCGATGAAACCGGCCGGCTTCATGGCTGACACCAAGCCATACGATGACAAGCCTTGCCAACGCTTGTCACCTTCGGCAATGGCAGAAGCCAGCAATTCTCCAGCGAATGTGGTCGGTGCAACGCCATGCCCACCGAAGGCCTGCCCGCACCAGAGCCCTTTCTCGATCTCGGTAATTTGCGGCATTTCGTGGCGTGAATAACTCATCAGACCCGACCAGGCAAAATCAATTTTAATATCACCCAGTTGCGGGAAGACTTTCAGCAAATCACCACGCAGTAATTTTTTTACCGCTTCCGGGGAACGATCAAGCACTGAAATCCGTCCGCCCCAAAGTAATCGTGAATCGGGCAATGGTCGGTAATAATCAAATGCAAATCGCGTGTCGTAAATGGCGGCCTTGGTATGCAGTATTTCCTGCATTCGATTTCCCAGAGGCTCGGTCACCATCACATACGTCGCAATCGGCAAGACCGAGGCATCGATCTTCGGATATAGATTTGCGAGATAGCCGCCACACGCCAACACCACCTGTTCGGCTTCGATCTCGGCATCCGGGGTCTTTATCAACCAGCAATTTCCAGATTTTTGCAGACCAATGGCGGGCGTGTTTTCGTAAATATCGACCCCCATCGCTTCCGTCGCCCGTGCGAGACCAAGTGCATAATTCAAAGGGTGGAAGTGAAGTGAATTCTTTTCGTACAGGGCATCTTTGTATCGCTGGGTGTGAATCAGGTTTTTCAATTCCGACTGCGGCACGAAATCCCATTCAGTATCGAAATTCTTCGACAGTAACTGCTGGAAATCTTTCAGGATGGATGGATCACGAAACCAATTCGCCCAATACACGCCGGCATCGGTATGCTGGCAGTTAATCTCGTAATGATTTATGCGATGCCGAATCAGATTCACGGCATCAACCGTGCCTTTATAGAGCTGATTGGCCGCCTGCGGACCTAAATCTTTCAATAGACTTTCCGGCCCACGCGAAAACCCGGCAAATACGAAACCGCCATTTCTTCCGGATGCGCCGAATGCGAGATGCTTTGCCTCACAAAGCACAACATTTTTTAGGCCACGTTCCGCCAAACCAAGCGCCGTATTGATGCCGGCAAAACCGCCTCCGATGATGCAGACCTTCGCGGATTTTTTTGCAACGAGACTGGGCCTGACAAGCGACGGATTTGCGGTGGCGGTGTAATAGCTTTGCTGGCCGATTGTTTTCATGTAGGTCGGGCCCCGGCCCGACGCTCTTCCAAATTGTGATGATGCTCGAATCAGGCAAGGGCCCGACGCTCTTTCAGACTGTGATGATGCACAAGTCGGGCCTGGGCCCGACCTACGAATTCTTCAAAGCTTGCGTCATATATTCACGTGCCGCATCTGCCAGATCATCATGATCAAGAGCATATTGAATGGTGGCTTCAATCAAACCAATGCGGCTACCGCAATCGAAGCGACGACCTTCAAAACGATACGCCAGAGCTTTTTCTTCTTTCAGCAAAGCAGCGATGGCATCGGTCAATTGAATTTCACCCCCTGCCCCCGGTTTTGTTTTTTCCAATAAATCAAAAATGCGACCGCTCAAAACATAACGCCCGACCACGGCCAGATTGCTCGGTGCCACTTCGGGTTTTGGCTTCTCGACAATCGCGGAAATCACGCCCTGGCGGTCATGGAAACTTTCCGTGGCAACAATTCCGTAGCTACCGGTTTGTTCACGAGGAACGTCTTGCACCGCAATGACGCTGGCGTTTTCACGCTCGGCACAATCTGCCATTTGCCGCAACGCACCGTGGCCCTTGTTGAAGATAAGGTCGTCGGCCAGCAAAACCGCAAAAGGCTCATTGCCAATCACCGGCTTGGCACACAAAACCGCATGACCAAGACCCAGTGCTTCTGTCTGAGTCACAAACACTGCCCGCACATTGCGTGGCAAGACATCACGAATAAGCGCCAGTAATTCGGACTTGCCGGCTTTTTCGAGCTTCTGTTCGAGTTCGTAGGCCTTGTCGAAATAATCGGCAACCGCATGTTTATAACGATTGGTGACAAATACCATGGTGTCGCAACCGGCGTCGATGGCTTCATCCACGGCATATTGAATGAGTGGTTTATCAACTACCGGCAACATTTCTTTGGGAACCGTTTTGGTCGCCGGAAGAAAGCGCGTGCCTAAACCGGCAACGGGGAAAACCGCTTTTCGTATACGTTGGGTCATGATTTTAATGCTTGTTTAATTGGTCAACAGTGTACTCAGGAACCGCCTCGCGTAACAGGGCAAGCAACTGCGCATCGGTATCGCCATGTCGCAATGCTTGCGCCAACCGCTCGGACTGTTCCAGAAAATCTTCAATATCGATGGGGCGCGGCTTGGCTTCCAGTACGCGCGGGTTTGCCGTGTGGGTATAGGTCTCGTCCGGATGAAAAAGACTTTCATGCAATTTTTCACCTGCACGCAAACCGGTGTATTGAATCTGTATATCAATGCCGGGCCGCTTGCCTGCAAGTCGAATCATCTGCTCGGCCAACTCGCTGATGGCGACGGGTTTGCCCATATCAAGCGTGTAAATGACGGCATCGGGCTCGGGCATGCTCAGGGCCTGCAGTATCAACTGGCAAGCTTCGGGAATCGTCATAAAGTAACGCGTTACCTCTTCATGGGTAACGGTAACCGGCCCGCCCAACGCGATTTGTTTGCGGAATGTCGGCACAACGCTGCCGGATGAATCAAGGACGTTACCGAATCGCACGATGCTCAACTGCGTCGCGCTATTAGTGAAAATAGCCTGACAAACCCGCTCGGCCATTAACTTGGTGGCACCAAGAATATTGACCGGCTGGATAGCCTTATCGGTGGAGATCAATACAAAATGAAGGGCGCCATGATCACGACAAACCTCGCCAAGCGTTGCGGTGGCGTGGACATTGTTTCTCAGGCCTTCCCGTAATTGCGCTTCAAGCAAGGGCACGTGTTTATTGGCGGCCGCATGATAGACATAATCGGGAATGCCATATTGCATGGCGCGCAGGCAAACGATTTTATCGCCGCAATCCCCCAGCAAAGGCACTACTTCCAGACCCGGATCAAGCACCGCAAGCTCTTCACAAATTTCCAGCAAGGCAAGCTCGGCGCGTTCAAGCAGGATTAGTTTTTTGACACGCGCCTGGGTACATTGACGCGCAAGTTCCGATCCGATGGACCCCCCTGCACCGGTAATCAACACGCATTTGCCACCCAGTTGGCGACCGATGTTTTGCCAATCGAATGTAATCGGCTCACGACCAAGCAAATCATCAATGGCCACTTCATTTAACTGAATCGGGTCATGTGCGTTCAACCATTCGGTATAGCGGCCAAGTTTTCTGAAAGGCATACCGACGTCGTCGCAAATGGACACCACGCGCTGAAAGGCCAGGGTCTGGGCCGTTGGCAAAGCAATCACACAAAGATCGGCAGCCGTTTCCCGCGCGATTTCCGCCAATTGGTCAAGCCGACCTAGTACTTTCACGCCCTGAATTTTCCGGCCTTTCAAATGCGGGTCATCATCGAGTAAACCCACAGCCTGGTAACGGCCATCGCTGTGGATATCACGAAGAAAAATTTCAGCCGATCGCCCTGCCCCGGCTACTATTACGCGTGTTGCGTCGTTTTGCTTCGAGGCAAGATGCTGGTCTTTCCAGGCGCGATAGATCAATCGCGGCGCGCCAAGAAGCACCGCCAGGCCTGGGACATAAAGCACCATTGTCTGCAACGGCAGTGTGGAGAGCTTACCGGCCAGCAGAAATGCCAACACGAGCGCGCAAAGCCCAAATACGGCCGCGCGCGCAATATTGAACAAGTCCGGCAAACTAGCGAAACGCCAGACACCGCGATATAGGCCGCTCCACCAAAGCATGATGGCTTGCAACGATACGACAGCCAACAATTCTTTGTGAAACGATGCATCTACGACATTGATATTTCCGTTGATGTACAACATGTGCAGGCCGAGCCACAGCAATGCCGTCATCATGAAATCGTGCAGGACGATTAGCGCACGCGGCAGCAGATAGGAAATACGATAGGACTTCGGCATCAGGCTTCTGATTTAGGGATTTTAGGGCTGCGAGCCGATTTTAATACAAAAAGCCTGAAACCCTGATGTAACAGCATCCCTGTAGCGATGGTTCCCGCCAGCACAAGGGAGTGGTCAATCGCCATCTGTTGGCGATTCAGGCCAATGACCAAAATAACGGCGATGGTCCAGGCCGCGTAATATAAACATACTCCGCTGTGGGTTTTGCCGCCTCGTATGGCGTATTGATAGAGATGACTTCGATGTGGCTGCGTCACTTTACTACCGCGCAATACCCTGCGAATGAAAGTCAGTACTGAATCGACCCATAGCGCCGAAAAAAGACACAGGATTTCCAGCGCTGTCCATTGATTTTCGGTATACGCAAGAATCGCCAAACCGACCACGGCAGCGCCCAACACATGGCTTCCCACATCACCCAGAAAAACTTGCGCAACGGGGAAGTTAAACGGAAGAAAGCCCAGGCATGCCACTGCCAACGCAAGCGCATAATAATACGTTGCCGTGCTGAAGTAGCTGAGGGCAATAAAACCGATGACAAATAGCAGGCTTTGCATTCCCACCATGCCATTGCTGCCATCCATGAAGTTCCAGATATTTATCATCGACAAGTATGCCAAAGCGATCGCTAATGACCTCAGTGGATCCCATGTTAGTAAGAACATGCAAATCAGAAAGAGAGCTGAGGTTGCCAGTAGATGAAGCAGCAACTTCCGGCTCGCCCTGATTGGCTTCAAGTCATCCCAGAAACCCAATATGGAAAACAAGACAATCGAGGCGACAAGCAATAGCCATATTGAACTTCTTTGGGCCACCGAGAAATAAATCTGCACGCTTGCTGCACTCATCGCCAGTGCGATGCCAATGCCTCCAGCTCTGGGAATAAAAGTATCGTGCATGCGACGTCGTTCAGGCGCGTCTTGGATTTCCTTTGCTTTTGCCAGTTTTATCCAGCCCCAAGTCATCAGGGATGTTGATAACCAGATGGTTATAGCCAAGCCAAGGCTGAGTAACATTGTTTAGCTTGCCGAGGTGAGCAGAGGCTTGATCGTGCCCCAGTTTTTGCAGCTAGGGCATTGCCAGTGATGCGCGCGGGCGCTAAAACCACAACGCTGGCAGCGATAACCCGGGGTATGTACCACCAATAAGTCAGTGATATTTTTGACGGTACGCAAAGCTTCCTGCGGATCGCCATGTCCTTCCGCAAGACTCAAATCGATCAAGGCGGCTTCACCGCGAACCGAAGGACGTTGTTGCAGTTGTTTCGAAAGGAAAGTATAGGCAGCGATTACCCCCTCCTCTTTCTGGATCAATTCCGACAATGCCAACAAGGGTGATACACCTGCGTAATGCTCGGTCATTTCAAGCAGGAAACTACGTGCCCGGGTAGTTTCGCCATTACGCTTATAACTTGCCAGCAATGCCGGTAACACTTCCGGCAAGTATTCGTAATCATGGCGAACGACGCGTTCGAACGCACGTATTGCACCGGAATCATCGTTTTCAGACAACTCGATTTGTGCTTCCAGCATGCCTGCACGAACCGATTGGTTATCCGCGGTATAGGCATCGGCAATCAGTTTGCGGGCTTCCTTGTTGTCACCCTTTGAGCGCGCCTGATCGGCTAGCTCGCAATAGAAATGGGCGATGATTTTCGTCATCGACTCGCCGCCGACTTCCTCGTATTTCTGGGCGTACTCAATAGCCTTGTACCAATCGCGTTCAGCCTGGGTAATCGAAATCAGGTGACGCAGAGCCTGGGGTTTGAATACCCCCATTTCGACCAGATCGTTCAACAGTGTTTCGGCGCGATCCAGCAAACCGGCACGCATGTAGTCTTCACCGAGTGCGAGTACTGCGCGGGTTTTCTGATCTTCGCTCAATCCGTGTTTGGCGACCAGGCTTTGATGCATGCGAATTGCGCGATCGACTTCGCCACGGCGCCGGAACAAATGTCCGAGCGCGAATTGGGTTTCGATCGTGTCTTTATCTACTTCAGCGATTTGAAGAAAAATTTCAATCGCTTTGTCTTGCTGTTCGTTGAGCAAATAATTCAAGCCGCGGAAATACGTATTGGACAATCGCATGACTTGATTGCCACTTTTAATTTCACTACCCCGGCGCCCCAAAAGCCAGCCTGCTGCCGCGGCCGCTGGAATCATCAACAGCCAGGCTGCGTTGGTCATCATGGTGAGATGTTCCCTTCCGTGGCCATTTTTGCTGCTGCTTTTTCTGCCTTGGTCAGGTTAGCGCGCATCGGCCAAACCACCGTCGCAAGCACCACCAAACCGCCAAGCAAGCAGCCCAAAAGCAACACCAGCAAAACAGTCAATCCGATACTCGCCTGTAAAGTCGTAAAAAATAAATCGATCTGCAAGACATCACGATTCAAGGCACCGAAAACGATACCCATGATGATGAAAGCAAGCGCTAGTAATGTTTTAAATAATGGCATCTGTCATTCCACCGCAGGTGAGAACAGCTTACCCGAAATGATCAGCTTTTGACTGCAGGTGCGGCCTTAGCCGCGATGCTTTTTCGGGTGACAAGAATAATTAGCTTTTAACTGCCGTCAACGAAGCATTTACGCGATCGCGTAATTCTTTACCTGGCTTGAAATGCGGAACGTGTTTGCCGGGCAATGCAACAGAATCGCCGGTTTTTGGGTTGCGACCTAGACGGGGTGGACGAAAATGCAACGAGAAACTGCCAAAGCCGCGAATTTCAATACGATCGCCATCAGCCAATGCATTGCTCATCATTTCCAGAATGGTTTTTACCGCCATATCGACATCATCTGCTTTCAGATGCATCTGGCGCTTCGAAAGAATTTCGATGAGTTCTGACTTCGTCATTTTATAAACTCGACTCCGTGAAGGAACGATGGCCCGGAGACCGGGCCATCGCAGGTGTTACTTATTCGCTTTTGTTCAGTTGCTCGCGCAGCAATGCGCCCAACTTGGTGGTACCCGAAGATGCATCCGCCGATTTATTGACTTCAGCCATCGACTCGGCAACATCAGCTTCGTCTTTGGCACGAATCGAGAGCTGCATGACACGGCCCTTACGATCCATACCGATAAACTTGGCTTCAACCGAATCACCCACTTTCAAATGCTGCGAAGCATCTTCAATGCGCTCTTTGGCGATGTCGTTGGCTTTGATATAACCTTCAAGGCCATCTGCCAACTCAATGGTGGCGCCTTTAGCGTCAACTTCTTTGACCGTACCGGTAACGATCGCACCCTTCTGGGTCGTCGCTGCAAAGGTACCCATTGGGTCTTGTTCCATTTGCTTGACGCCGAGCGAGATGCGTTCGCGTTCTGGATCAACGGCCAATACAACGGCTTCCAGGTTGTCGCCTTTCTTGTAGTTGCGAGCAGCTTCTTCGCCAGTCGAACTCCAGGAAATATCGGACAAGTGGACCAGACCGTCGATGCCGCCATCCAAACCGATGAAGATACCGAAATCGGTGATCGATTTGATTTGACCCGAAACTTTGTCGCCTTTCTTGAAGATGGCAGCGAAGGCTTCCCATGGATTAGGAACGCATTGTTTGATACCGAGCGAGATGCGGCGACGCTCTGCATCGACGTCCAGCACCATCACTTCAACATCGTCGCCCAATTGGACCACTTTGGATGGGTTGACGTTCTTGTTTGTCCAATCCATTTCGGAAACGTGGACCAGACCTTCAACACCTGGTTCGATTTCAACGAAGGCGCCGTAATCGGTCACATTCGAAACTTTACCGAACATGCGGGCGTTGGCAGGGTAACGACGAGCGATGTTATCCCATGGATCTTCGCCCAATTGTTTCAGGCCAAGGCTGACGCGGTTACGTTCGCGGTCATACTTGAGCACGCGGACTTGCAGCTCTTCGCCAACATTGACGACTTCAGACGGATGACGGACGCGTTTCCACGCCATGTCGGTGATGTGCAACAGACCATCGATGCCGCCGAGGTCAACGAATGCGCCGTAATCAGTGAGGTTCTTGACCACACCGGTAACGATCGAACCTTCCTGTAAGCGCTCAAGCATTTGCTCACGCTCAACACTGTTTTCACTTTCAACAACCGCACGGCGGGAAACCACCACGTTGTTGCGTTTACGATCGAGCTTGATGATCTTGAATTCGAGTTCTTTGCCTTCCAGATAACCCGGATCGCGGACAGGACGTACATCGACCAGGGAACCTGGCAAGAATGCGCGAACGTCGCGAATGTCGACAGTGAAGCCGCCTTTGACCTTGCCGCTGATGCGACCGGTGACGATTTCGCCTGCGTCCATCGAGGTTTCCAGCTCGTCCCACACCAAGG
>JAYWIC010000105.1:0-2973 GCA_043789195.1 Arenimonas sp.
CGCAGGCCTTTGACCAAACGGACGGTAACGGTTTTATCAGACATGAGTAATTTCCTCTACTTTTTTGCCGCGCTTGGCTGCAATAAATTTAGGCGATTGCATCGAACTCAAGCCCTTGATGGTGGCGCGCACCAAATTGATTGGATTGCGTGAACCGACAGCTTTCGCTAAAACATTTTTGACACCGACTGCTTCCATCACGGCACGCATTGCACCGCCGGCGATAACGCCGGTACCTTCGGAGGCTGGCTGCATGAATACACGCGCCGCGCCGTGGCCCGATTTAACGGCATGCCACAAAGTACCATCGTTCAAATCGATGTTGACCATCGCTTTACGGGCATATTCCATCGACTTCTGGATGGCGACCGGCACTTCGCGTGCTTTACCATAACCAAAACCGATTTTGCCTGCGCCGTCACCCACCACCGTCAATGCGGTGAAGGTAAACTGACGACCACCTTTTACTGTCTTGGAAACGCGATTGACTGCGACCAATTTTTCGATAAAACCATCGTCGCTTTCTCCGCGACCACGATCACGTTCATTGCTACTCATAATGTAATTTCCTGAATTTAATTTTGCGGCTTTGCCGCTTATAGTTATGGTTTAACAACATGCCCTCGAATCCAGAGGATTCAAGCGCGGATTAATTTATTGCAATTTAGAACTGCAGACCAGCTTCGCGGGCAGCATCGGCAAGTGCCTTGATGCGACCATGGAATCGATAACCGGAACGATCAAAAGCAACTTTGACGATACCAGCAGCCTGTGCTTTTTCAGCAACGGCTTTGCCTACTTTGGCAGCAGCGTCTTTGTTCTTGAAGTTTTTCAGGCCATCTTTGATGTCAGCTTGAAGAGTCGAAGCGGAAGCCAGAACCGTTGCGCCGTCAGAAGTAAAAACCTGGGCGTAAATGTGTTGGCCGGAACGCAGGACCGACAAACGAGCAACACCCAAATCACGGATGTGGCAGCGAGTGGTTTTGGCGCGACGAATGCGGGCGATTTTCTTTAACATGGTAATTTCCTTGAGTAAGCTGAAGGCCTTAATTAGGCTTTCTTGGCTTCCTTCATGATGATCTTCTCGCCGGAATAACGAATGCCCTTGCCTTTATATGGCTCAGGTTTACGGTATGCACGGATCTTGGCGGCCACTTCACCGACGCGCTGTTTATCAGCACCGGAAACGAGGATTTCAGTTTGGGTTGGCGTGGTGATGGTGATGCCTTCTGGGCATGCAAAAACCACCGGATGCGAATAACCCAGACTCAGGTTCAAATCGTTACCTGTCATGTTTGCGCGATAACCCACGCCAACCAGTTCAAGTTTACGAGTGAAGCCTTCGGAAACACCGATAATCATGTTCGACAAGATGGCGCGGATGGTACCGGCCATACCCATATCGTCATCTGATGCAGGCACCATGGTGATGATGCCGTTGTCGCTTTTGATTTCGACGTTGGCTGGCATAGTCAGATGCAAAGTGCCTTTGCTGCCCTTGACGCTCAGATTGCTGGCGGCAACGGAAACTTCAACACCTTTCGGCAAATTAATTGGCTTTTTGGCAACGCGTGACATGAACGCTCTCCTTAAGCCACGAGGCAAATGACTTCGCCGCCCACGCCCGCAGTGCGGGCCTGGCGATCGGTCATTAAACCTTTGGATGTGGAAATAATGGCAACGCCCAAGCCACCGAGAATTTTCGGCAGATCGTCTTTGCCACGATAGCTACGCAGACCCGAACGTGATACGCGCTCGATGCGCTCGATCACAGGCTTGCCTTCGTAATATTTCAACGCGATTTCAAGCGTGGCTTTTGCGCCTTCGCCGATCACGCGGAATTCGCCAACGTAACCCTCGTCCTTCAGGACGGTGGCGATGGCGAGTTTCATTTTTGATGCAGGCATAGAAACCTGCGTTTTACCGACGGCGAGTGCGTTTTTGATACGCACCAACATGTCGGCGATAGGATCAGTCATGCTCATTGTTTCATTACCTTTTTATGTGCACCGATATCCGCCGGGTTCCCGCGAACGGGAACCTAACGATTACCAACTAGCCTTACGCAGGCCTGGGACGTCACCACGCATGGTGGCTTCGCGTAACTTGTTGCGGCCCAAACCAAACTTCTGGTAGACGCCACGTGAACGACCCGTCAATGCGCAGCGATTACGAACGCGGCATGGTGAGGAATCGCGGGGAAGCTTTTGCAACTTGGTAGCAGCTTCAATCTTGTCTTCGTACGAAGCAGAGATGCTGCTGATAACCTTTTTCAGTTCGGCGCGTTTGGCAGCGAATTTCTTCACCAACTTCATGCGCTTCAAATCACGGTTTACCATTGAGGTCTTA
Source organism: Arenimonas sp. (assembly GCA_043789195.1). Taxonomy (GTDB): domain Bacteria; phylum Pseudomonadota; class Gammaproteobacteria; order Xanthomonadales; family Xanthomonadaceae; genus Arenimonas. Next base: position 2,350 of record JAYWIC010000105.1, read on the forward strand.
GCCATGGGTCAGGTCCTGGGTATCAGTTGCGGAACGGAAAGCGGAAGGCTTCTAACAGCGCTTTTGCTTCTTCGTTGGTTTTAGCGGTTGTGGTGATGGCGATATCCATACCACGCATAGCATCAACGGCGTCATAATCAATTTCAGGGAAAATGATTTGCTCTTTGATACCCATGTTGTAGTTGCCGCGACCGTCGAACGAACGGGCAGAAACACCACGGAAATCGCGAACGCGAGGCAGCGAGATGCTGACGAAACGATCGAAGAATTCGTACATGCGAGCGCGGCGCAAAGTGACTTTGCAACCAATCGGCCAACCATCACGAATCTTGAAGCTGGCAACCGAAACGCGTGCTTTGGTGGTAACCGGTTTCTGACCGCAAATCTTGGTCATATCGGCCACGGCATTTTCAAGAATTTTCTTGTTGCCAACCGCTTCGCCCACACCCATGTTCAGGGTGATCTTGGTTAAACGCGGCACTTGCATCACGTTGGCGTAACCGAATTGCTTCATCATCTTCGGTATAACTTCGTCTTTATAAAATTTTTCTAAGCGAGTAGTCATTACATCATTCCTTAGGCGTCAATCGCCTCACCGCTCGAGCGGAACACGCGTACTTTGCG
>JAYWIC010000106.1:0-2955 GCA_043789195.1 Arenimonas sp.
TCTCCATTCAAAGTCATCTTCACGCATTAAGATCAAATCAACACGCCTGAGTTCTTTGCGAACTTCTCTGTTCAGTCGGCGGAATTTTCTATTTCATCCTGCGAAATCATGCCGGGACGCAGCAAGCGTGGTGGCTCCGAACTCAAATCGATAATCGTACTTTCGATGCCGACCTCGCATTCGCCACCATCGAGCACGATCGGAACGGCATCGCCAAATTCTTCGTGTACGTGTTGTGCCGTCGTCGGCGAAATGCGGCCAAAACGATTCGCCGAAGGTGCCGCCACGCCGCCGTTCAATTGCCGCAATACCGTCAGTGCCAGCGGGTGTGCCGGGCAACGCAGGCCGACTGTATCCTGCCCGCCGGTCACTTCATTCGGTACGTCAGCATGTTTGCGAAGAATCATCGTCAGCGGGCCGGGCCAGAAATGTTGTGCGAGCACGAAGGCTTCTTCGGGAATATCGATCGCCCATTTTTGAATTTGCCCGCTATCGGCGATATGCACGATCAATGGATGATCGACCGGACGGCCTTTCAATGCGAATATTTTCCGCACCGCCGAAATATTCATCGCATCGGCCGCCAAACCGTAAACGGTTTCGGTCGGCAAGCCGATCACGTCGCCGGCTTTGAGCGCCTGCACGGCTTGTGACAAACATTCGGCGTCGGCAGGATTTAATTTCATGCGGCCTGATAATCTTCTTTCAGCAAACCCAGCAGCACGCTATCGCAGACTTCGCCATTGACGCGCCAGCGTTGCCGCAACAAACCTTCGCGCTGGAAATTAAGCTTTTCCAATAATTTTATCGATCCGATATTGCGAGGATCGACATCGGCTTCAATTCGATAAAGATTTAATGTGTCGAATCCGTATTTCAATGCAGTACTCAATGCTTCGGTGCCGAGCCCTTTTCCTTGCATGGGCGACATCAGCGAATAACCCACTTCGGCACGTGCATGGACACCGCTGATCGAAAAAAATGTCAGCGCACCGATCAGCTCGTTGCTGTCCTTGTCGGCAATGGCCCAGGCATGCACCAAGGTGGTCGGCTCGTCTTTACGCAGGCTCAAATACAGATGTGCCTGGGCCGGATCGGTCCAGGCCGGATGCGACCAATAGCGGGTCACGAGCGGGTCGCCGTAGAGCGCAAAAAGCGCCGACTTGTCCGAATCCAGATAGGGGCGCAAGCGCAGTCGGGGGGCTTCCAGGGTCGGCAGTGGCGGGCTGGCTTGAGTGTTCATGGGCATATTTTCGCACGAGCGCTGCGTAATTTGATGGATATCGGCACACAGGCGAAAATACCGCATCACTTAGTGCAACACCCATCAGGAGAAGCGGCATGCAGGTTTTACGAATGGCGGATCTGGATTTAAACGGCAAACGCGTTTTGATTCGGGAAGATTTGAATGTGCCGGTCAAAGATGGCCAGGTGACGTCCGATCAGCGTATTACTGCCGCCCTTCCCACGATCCGATTGGCGCTGGAAAAAGGTGCCGCCCTGATGTTGATGTCGCATCTGGGGCGCCCGAAAGAAGGTATCTGGACCGAAGAAGATTCCTTGGCACCGGTGGCAAAACGTCTGGGCGAGCTACTGGGTTTCGACGTGCCATTGATCAAAAACTGGCTGGACGGTGTGCCAGTGGAAGCCGGCAAAGTGGTATTGCTGGAAAACTGCCGCATGAATGTCGGCGAAGCGAAAGACGACGAAGCCCTGTCGAAAAAATATGCCGCGCTTTGCGATGTGTTCGTGATGGATGCGTTTGGTACCGCACATCGTGCACAAGCCTCGACCCACGGCGTGATTGCCCAGGCAAAAATTGCCTGCGGTGGCCCCCTGCTGATCGCTGAACTCGATGCACTTGCGAAAGCCTTGTTGAATCCCGCGCGTCCGTTAATCGCGATTGTCGCCGGATCGAAAGTGTCGACCAAACTCGAATTGCTTTCGAGTTTAGTCAGTAAAGTGGACCAGTTGATCGTCGGTGGCGGCATCGCCAATACCTTTATCGCCGCCATGGGTTATGGCGTTGGAAAATCGCTTTGCGAAAATGATTTGCTCGATACCGCCAGAAAAATCATGGCAGATGCCAAGGCACGTGGCGCCGATATTCCGATTCCAACCGACGTGGTGGTGGCACCGAATTTTGCCGCCGATGCACCGGCGACAATAAGAAAAGTCGATGAAGTGGGTAGCGACGACATGATTCTCGATATCGGGCCGGAAACAGCTGCGCGTTATGCCGACATGATCAAAAATGCCGGCAGTGTGATCTGGAACGGGCCGGTCGGCGTATTCGAATTCGATGCTTTCGGCAACGGCACAAAAGTATTGGCGAAAGCGATTGCCGATTCGCCTTCATTCTCGATTGCAGGCGGTGGCGACACACTGGCGGCGGTCGATAAATATGGCGTTGAAGACGGCATCAGCTATATCTCGACCGGTGGCGGTGCCTTCCTCGAATTCTGCGAAGGCAAGGAATTGCCGGCAGTCACAGCGTTGATCAAACGGGCTGCCGTTTAATGGCCGTATTATTTTTTGACCTGGACGGCACCTTGATTGATTCTGCCATCGGCATCACGCGTTGCGTTGCCTACGCATTGGAAAAATCTGGCGAACCGATTCCACCCGAGCAGGAACTGCGCCGCTGGATCGGCCCGCCATTGCGTGACAGCTTCGGCCCGCTGCTCAACGATGCGGAGAAAACCGAAAAGGCTGTCGCCTTTTATCGCGAGCGCTTTGAAACTCATGGCTGGGCCGAGCATGATGTTTACGATGGTATTCAAGTCGTGATTGAAACATTGGCCGAACGTGGCCATCGTTTGGCGGTGGTCACCGCAAAAAACGAAGCACATGCCGAAAAAATTATTCGGCATCTTCCCTTCGGTCATCATTTTGAAATGATTTCCGGCGCGAGTCTGGATGGCCGCATCAGTTACAAATCGCAATTGATTCAAA
>JAYWIC010000107.1:0-10462 GCA_043789195.1 Arenimonas sp.
GTTCGCTGAAGCAGGCCCAGATGGCGGAATTGGTAGACGCACTAGTTTCAGGTACTAGCGGGTAAAACCGTGGAGGTTCGAGTCCTCTTTTGGGCACCACACATGAAAACCGTCGCAAGACGGTTTTTTTTCGCCTGCAAGAAGTCGGCGCGGGTCGCCATGGCCTACAATCCCCGTTCAACTTTTATCCAAACACGGCGTGCCAATGTCGGAATCGAATATTCTTGAATTCACCCAGTCTCTGATGGCCAAAGGGGATTTCCAGGCGGCGGAAGATGCCCTGCGAATGCGTTTACGCATGCCGCCTGTTCCCGAAGGCGCGTTTGTGCTCATGACCGAAATCCTGATTCACCGATCGAAATATGCCGACGCTATTCAACTGGTCAACGATCATCCGGAAAACGCCGAAATTTTCGTCCGCCTTCGCGATTATTTTGTCGGCGAGCGCATGAACGATGCTGCGATGGGGCTGATTTCAAAATCGCGATTCAGCGACCCGGGCATTGCACATATCAATGATTCCATCCGTAAACAACTGGCCAGGGATTTATCCGGTGCCATTGCTGCCTGCAATAACGCACTGCGTTTCAACACGGAAGACGCCAGCGCCTATAACCAGCTAGGCCGCGTGTTGTTCAACTCCGGGCATCCACCGCAATCGCAATCGGCATTTGAAAAAGCGCTCGCGCTGAAACCCGGCTTTGCCGAGGCTTGGCACAATCTTGGGCATGTACTTCGTGCGCAAAACAAACTCGATGAAGCGGAAAAAGCCTACGCCCGCTCGGTCGAATTGGCACCCTACTATCGTTCGGGATGGTTAAATCTCGGTATCGTCAAATTTGCCCGCGGAAAAAACGATGAGGCCTTGGCCTGTTTCGGAAAGCTGCTTGAAATGGATCCAAGACATCTTGAAGCACATATCAACTCAGGCGTTGGCGAACACATCAAACGCAATATCGAAAAAGCCCAATATCATTATCAGCAGGCGATCGAGATTGATCCGAAAAACGATACCGCGCTGCGCCATCTGGCCACCCTGTTTTCCGAAGAACTCGACACCGATTCGGCCATCACCTATTTTCGAAAATCGCTTGTCATCAATCCTCGGCTAGGAGATGTCTGGGCCGAGTTGATCGAGCTTTACGAGCGCGCCAACAAACTCGATGATGCAGAAAAAGCATTAACAGAAGCCAGTCGCATCTTGCCCAACGATGCCAATGTGCAATACGTGTCGGCAAAACTGGCACGGCGACATAACCGTATTGAAGACAGCATCGCGACGTTCAAGAAGATCGATTCACGGCAACTGCATCCAAGGTTTTTCCAGCCCTACCATTTCGAGTTTGCCAGCACGCTGGATCGCGCCGGCGAATATGCACTGGCATTCCAGACGTTTGAAAAAGCCAACGATCTCGCCACCCGCAGCATTCGCGCGAAGCAAACCGATTTTTCTGCCTTTGATCGCCATATGGATGCGATAGAAGAATGGCTGGCCAGCGGCGCCAAGGTTAAACCCTACGAAAAACACGAAGATATGGGCGAGGACCTTTGCTTTTTGCTTGGCTTCCCGCGCTCGGGCACGACGCTGCTTGACGTTATGCTGGATGGCCACCCCAAGACACAGACACTCGAGGAACGCGCCACTTTCGAACATGTGGCCTTCGCGATTGACAAGCAATTTGGCGGCTATCCATTCGGCATCGGCAACCTAGACCCCACGCAGCGGGAGGAGCTGCGGCGGCAATATCGTGCGCATCTGGAAAAGGAAGGCATCAAGCCCGATAGCAACGGTATCATCGTGGACAAAATGCCGATCCGGACCATCCATGCCGCCTGCATGCATCGCTTGTTCCCACGCGCGAAATTCCTGTTTGCATTGCGACATCCCTGCGATGTCATTCTCAGCAATTACATGCAGAACTTTGCCGCCAACGAGGCGTTCGTCCACTTCAACTCACTTGCCGAAAGCACCCGCATTTACGAACGCGTGATGCGCATCTGGAAAACCTCTAGCGAGCTGATGCCGATACCGGTGCATTTCGTCAGGTACGAACAATTGGTGTCCGACACCAAGCGTACCTTGCAGGAAGCTTGCCGTTTTCTGGACCTGCCATGGATCGAGAGTATGAGTGCGCATCAGAACACCCTGAAAGATCGTGGCCGAATCAAGACCAACAGCTACCACCAGGTGACGGAGCCGGTTTATCTTCGGTCGATGAACCGCTGGCATCATTACCGTCCGCAATTCGAACCGCATCTGGCTAAAATAAAGCCGTATGCCGATTATTTTTCGTATTCGTTCGATTAGTACACATTGATGAGCCCGAGCTTCGTCCATCTACATTGCCACAGTGAATTTTCGCTGGTGGATTCCACACTTCGCATTGATGAAATGATTCAACAATGTTGTGCGCTTGGTCTGCCTGCCATCGCCATCAATGACACAAGCAACATGTTCGCGCTGGTAAAGTTTTTCAAGGCCGCCGAAGCCAAGGGCATTAAACCGATTGCCGGAACTGATTTGTATCTGGCGGAACCCGGTCAGGCACCGTCGCGGCTGACATTTCTCTGCCAGAACAATGCCGGCTACCTGAGTTTATCGCGCCTGATTTCTCGCGCCTATCTTGAAGGCCACCGCGGCGATTTTGTCGCCATCGAAAGTGACTGGCTGCGACACGACAATGAAGGCCTCGTGCTCATTGTTGGCCGCGAAAGCCTGTTAGGCCAACAACTGGCCAGTGGTAAAACCGAACATGTGAAACAAACGCTTGCAGACTGGAAACGCCTATTCAAAGATCGCCTGTACATCGAAATCACCCGCACCGGCCGCGAAGGCGAACAGGATTTCAATACGGTCGCGATCACCTTGGCGGCGGAATACGACTTGCCCTTACTGGCGAGCAACGATGTGCGTTTTCTTGAGCGCGAAGATTTTTCTGCGCATGAAGCGCGTGTCTGCATCAGCAGTGGCCGCGTGCTGGACGACCCCAAGCGACCCCGCGATTACAGTGCCGAGCAATACCTCAAGTCGCCAGAGGAAATGCAGGAATTATTTTCCGACCTTCCCGAGGCCTTGCAGAACACGGTCGAATTGGCCAAACGCTGTAATTACGAATTAAATCTCGGCACCTACTATTTACCGCAGTTTCCGGTACCCGATGGCCACACTCTTGATAGCTGGATTCGTGAAACCTCACATCTGGGCTTGAAGAAACGCCTGACAAAACAGGAACCCGCGACGGGACACACCGCTGCCGATTATGAAGCGCGACTGGATATCGAACTCGGCGTCATCATCAAGATGGGATTCCCCGGCTACTTCCTGATCGTGGCCGACTTCATCAACTGGTCGAAGGAAAACGACATTCCGGTGGGGCCCGGACGTGGTTCCGGTGCGGGCTCGCTGGTCGCCTGGGCATTGGGTATCACCGATCTTGATCCGATTCCGTATGACTTGCTGTTCGAACGCTTCCTGAATCCGGAACGGGTGTCGATGCCCGATTTCGATATCGATTTCTGCATGGACCGCCGCGACGAAGTGATCGACTACGTGGCAAGAAAATACGGCCGCGACAAAGTTAGCCAAATCATCACCTACGGCACCATGGCAGCAAAAGCGGCCGTGCGCGACTGCGGCCGTGTCTTGGGTTTTCCCTATGGACTGGTGGATGGCATTGCAAAACTAATCCCGTTGACGCTGGGTATTTGTTTATCCGATGCGCTCGGCACCTCCGAAGCTTCGCAGAAAAATTCCGAGTTGAAATCGGAAGAGCTGATTGAACGTTATCGCACCGAAGACGACGTCAAGGACCTTCTTGATCTCGCATTGAAACTGGAAGATCTCACCCGCAATGCCGGCAAACACGCCGGCGGCGTCGTGATAGCGCCTTCGCCGCTGACGGATTTCTCGCCACTATTCGCAGAACACGTGGGCAAAGGCGAAACGGCGAAAAGTATCGTCACGCAGTTCGATAAAGACGACGTTGAAGCCATTGGTTTAGTCAAATTCGACTTCCTGGGTTTACGTACGCTGACGATTATTGATTGGGCAGTGAAAGCCATCAATATTCGCCGTAAAATTGAAGGAGAAGCGCCACTCGATATCACCGCGTTACCGCTTGATGATGAGCGTACCTACAAGCTGTTTGCAAAAGGCGACACGGTGGCGGTGTTCCAGTTTGAATCCCGCGGCATGCGCGAATTATTGAAACGCGCCAGGCCCGATCGTTTTGAAGACATCATCGCGCTCGCCGCCCTATTCCGCCCCGGCCCACTCGGCTCAGGCATGGATAAAGACTGGGTGGACAGAAAGCACGGCGTTGCGGCCGTGCGTTATCCGCACCCATCGCTGGAACAGGTGTTGGCGCCTACCTACGGCGTTATCGTGTATCAGGAACAGGTGATGCAAATTGCCCAGGTCCTGGCGGGTTATTCACTCGGCGGCGCCGATTTATTGCGGCGTGCGATGGGCAAGAAAAAGCCCGAGGAGATGGCGAAAGAACGCGCCAAATTCGAAGATGGTGCGGCCGCACAGAATGTCGATGCGAAAGTGGCTACGGCAATTTTCGACTTGATGGAAAAATTCGCCGAGTACGGCTTCAATAAATCCCACTCGGCGGCATACGCGTTGGTGGCATATCAGACCGCGTGGTTGAAAACGCATTATCCGGCCGAGTTTATGGCGGCGGTTTTATCGTCGGATATGGACAACACCGAGAAAGTCGTGAACTTCCTCGAAGAAGCACGGGCTTTGAAGTTGCAAGTCAAAGCGCCCGACGTGAATGCTTCGGGTTACATGTTCTATGCCCTCGATGCCAAAACGGTTCGCTATGGTTTGGGCGCCGTCAAAGGTGTCGGTCGCGGCGCTTGCGAAGCCATTTACGAGGCGCGTTTAAACGGTGGCGAGTTCGCAGACTTGCTCGATTTCTGCAAACGGGTGGATACCGCAAAACTCAATCGCCGCGTGCTCGAAGCACTGATACACGCCGGCGGCATGGACTCACTCGGCAGCAATCGTGCAAGCCTGATGCAACAATTACCGGAAGTGATTCGTGCCACCGAGCAATTGGCACGCGAACGCGATGCCGGGCAAAGTTCATTATTCGGCGGCAGTTCAACACCGGAAATTCATATTGAATTAGTCCAGGTGAATGATTGGCCGCTGGAACAAAAATTGAACGGCGAGCGCGACACGCTGGGTCATTATCTGAGTGGACATCCACTCGACCCGTGGCGCAACGAATTGCAAAACCTGGTCGGCTTCGATCTGAGCCAGTGCGAAAAAATCTGGGGTGAAAAGAAAAACCATCGTGGCGAAGCCCAGATTGTCGTTGCGGGCCTGGTCACCGGCGTCAGAAGACGAGGCGAAAATATGGCCATCGTGCAAATCGAAGATGGCCATGGACAACTCGAAGTAACGTTTTTTCGCGAAGCATTCCAGCAATACGGAGCACTGGCGACACGTGATCGCATCATGGTGATCGAGGGCGGCCTTGCCGAAGATCACTTTTCCGGCGGCATGTCATTACGCGCCAGACAATGTTGGGATTTCAAAACACTGTGCTCGCAACAAGGTCGGCGTTTATCGATTAGCGCGGATTTGCGCCAGACCGGCACCTGGGAAGGCATGCAACAAATCATGGCCGCTTACCGTCCCGGCGGCACACCGCTGCGCATGGAATTACGCACCGATACCAGTCAGGGCACACTGGACTTGAATGGCCCCAATTCGGTACGCAGCGAGCCTGAATTAATTTCATCCCTGCGCGCCCTTCCCGGCATCACCAGCGTGGCACTGACGCTGCACAAGCCATGGCTGGCGGTGAATTGATTGCACGCAGGAGGCCGCGTGCGGGCGACGCTTTTTTCAACTTATTCGGGCCCAAGAGCCCTCCGACACAGGTGTCTGGCGGTTAATTAAAAACTAACGAATATGTGCATCACTAGTGATGCCGCTCATAAGCCGCTAGAATCCTCACAAACAAGCACAATAATTGCAGCCAATGAATCCCAACTTTCTCGATTTTGAACAACCCATCGCCGATCTTGAAGCCAAAATTCAGGAACTGCGTCGCGCAAGCACCGGGCCAGCGGTCAATATCGATACCGAAGTCAGCGGTCTTCAAAAGAAGCTAAAAACCCGTACAGTCGAAATTTTTAAGGCATTGACGCCCTGGCAGATTTCACAGATGGCGCGCCATCCACTACGTCCTTACACGCTGGATTATCTGGGCCTGATTTGCGATGAATTCCACGAACTTGCCGGTGATCGTGCATTCGCGGACGATGCCGCCATTGTCGGTGGACTTGCACGCATCAACGGACGCGCCTTCATGGTCATCGGTCAGCAAAAAGGCCGTGATACTAAAGAAAAAATCAGACGCAATTTCGGCATGCCGCGTCCCGAGGGTTATCGCAAGGCATTGCGCCTGATGAAAATGGCGGAGCGTTTTCAACTGCCATTATTTACCTTCATCGACACCATGGGCGCCTATCCTGGCATCGGTGCCGAAGAGCGCGGGCAATCCGAAGCGATTGCACGGAATTTACTTGAAATGGCCGAATTGAGAGTGCCCATTATCTGCACCGTGATTGGTGAAGGTGGTTCCGGTGGTGCGTTGGCGATCGGTGTCGGCGATAGAACCTTGATGCTCGAATACAGCACTTATTCTGTGATTACTCCGGAAGGTTGTGCATCGATTCTTTGGAAAAGCGCCGACAAAGCGCGCGATGCCGCCGAAGCGATGGGTATCACCGCCAATCGTTTACTCGAACATAATTTGATCGACCGGATTATTCCCGAACCCCTCGGCGGCGCACATCGCGACCCCGCAGCGATGGCCATCACCTTGAAAGAAACGATTTTGGGCGAATTGGCAGAACTCGAAAAACACGATATCGCCACCTTGCTCGAAATGCGCTACAAAAGACTGCGCGGTTACGGAGCGTTTGAGGCTTGAAAATTTATGCACAAGAGCAAACTTTGCGGTTTCATCATTGATTGCCAAACAGATGACGTAAACAGCGCCGCCGATTTCTGGGGCGGAGCACTCGGCATGACGGTAAAAACGCTGCCGGCCGAAGAAGGCGAAAAGTATGTCCGCCTGCTCGACCCCACCGAGCATTTGCATATCGAAGTCCAAAAAGTAGCGCATGAATCCCGCGTGCATCTGGACATTGAAACCGACAATATCGAAGCTGAAGTGGCTCGGCTGGAAAAGTTGGGTGCAAAGCGAATCAAACAGATCCACTCCTGGTGGGTTATGGAAGCACCGACTGGCCAGCGGTTTTGCGTCGTCAAACAAAGTTCGAGAAATTTCGACCAGCAAGCGTCCGTGTGGCCGTAAATAATTCTCCACCGGACACCCACGACAGTACTGCGCTCCTGAAAACATTGCAGCCGCAGTTGCAGGCCCATGGTCAAAAATTTCTCTGCGGTTTCAGCGGCGGCCTGGATTCTAGTGTGCTGTTGCATGCAACGGCAAAACTTCCGGACATCCAGATTCGCGCAATCCATATCCATCACGGCTTACATCCGGATGCAGATCACTGGACCGAACACTGCATTGGTTTTTGCCATGACTTGAATATCGAATTGATCGTCGTGAAAGTCGATGTCAACAAGAATACCGGCAAGGGCACTGAAGCGAACGCCCGCCATGCCCGATACCAAGCCATCGCAAAGCATATCCATGATGATGAAGTTTTGCTGACCGCCCATCACATGCAAGATCAGGCTGAAACGGTGTTACTGCGTTTACTGCGTGGCTCCGGCAGCCAGGGATTGGCCGCCATGCGCGCGATGACATCGGTGCATGGATTCAAGCAATTTCGTCCATTGCTTTCGGTTTCCAAGTCAGTATTGCAATCCTATGCTGACAGGGAAAAGCTGAGCTGGATTGAAGACCCTTCCAACGAGAAAACCGACTTTGATCGTAATTATTTGCGTCACGAAATAATGCCTATGCTGGAAAAGCGCTGGCCAAAGGCAGCATCCGCCTTATCTCGCAGTGCAGAACTACTTGCAGAAGAACACCATTGCCTGCAGATGCAAAGCGAAATTTATCTGTCGCAAGTACAAGGCATTGATGAACGGTCATTGTCGATTTCTGCATTGGTGCAATATCAAAAACCATGGCGCGCACAAATTCTGCGCAACTGGACCGAATCGCTCAACACGCCTCCGCTACCTGCCCATATTCTGCATGAAATCGAGTTTGCGATTTTGCCGGCAAAACCCGATGCAGAGGCACAAGTCAACTGGGAAGGAACCGCGATTTCGCGCTGGCGCGATTGCCTGTATCTATCTCAAACAGAGCCTGATATGCCGCAAGATTGGCTGCTCAACTGGAACGGTGCCGCTGAGTTTGCATTGCCGAACGGCGACCGATGGGGTTTCGATACGGCAGCAAATTGTCCGATGGCAGCCGTGGATATCTCGAACTATTTCGGCGGCAATTTCCAAGTTGCTTTGCGCCGGGGCGGCGAAAAAATACAGCTTGAAAATCGCGAACATCATTCGTTGATCAAAAATTGCCTGCAGGAACTTGGCGTTCCTCCTTGGGAACGCCGCAAATTGCCGCTGATTTGCACTTCGGACGGTGAATGCCTGGCCATGGGCGATGTGCTGGCATCGGCTCGTTTTAAAGCCTTTTGCGAATCACATAAGATTCGATTTTCACGCAGGGCTTAAGTAAACTTCGCCCGCAAGCGGCCTCCTACGCCGTGGCAAGGGCCTTCCAGACCCAACAAATCACGCAGGGTTTGACCGTTCGTCCACAAGACATCAGACTAATACCATGGCGACCAAAAAATCAGACTCCGTACCGGCTTCCGTCCCTTTCGAACGTTCATTGGACGAACTCGAAGCACTCGTACAGAAAATGGAAAAGGGCGATCTTAGTCTTGACGACTCACTGGCCGCCTATGAACGGGGTGTCGGCCTGTATCGTCAATGCCAGAACGAATTGGAACAAGCCGAATTGCGCGTTCGTCTTTTGAGTAATCCGGAAAAACCCGAGACGGCTTCGGATTTTCATTCCGATGAGAGCTGAAAATGATTTGCAGGTCTGGCGCGATCGCATCGAATCAGTCCTAGACGCGGCACTTCCCTCCGAAAAGCACGCTCCGCGACGCCTGCATCAAGCCATGCGTTACGCCACACTGGGTGGCGGCAAGCGTATTCGCGCCTGTCTGGTATATGCCAGCGGCTCCTTGTTCAATGCATCAGAACAAGCACTGGATGCCGCGGCGGCAGCGGTCGAAATGACTCACGCCTATTCATTGATTCACGACGATTTGCCTGCAATGGATAACGACACTATTCGACGTGGAAAACCGACATTGCATATCGCTTTTGACGAAGCTACCGCTATCCTGGCCGGAGACGCATTGCAGACGCAGGCCTATTTGAATCTGGCGCAGGCACACACTAGCGATGCCACGCGTGTTGCCATCTTGCGATGTCTGGCTGAAGCCTCCGGTGCTGCCGGCATGTGTGGTGGCCAGCAAATGGATATGGACGCCACCAATCAAGCTTTAAGCTTGGGCCAACTAGAAACATTGCATAGTTTAAAAACCGGCGCCTTAATCCGCGCCAGTGTTCGGATGGGTGCTTTAATCGGCAATGCCACTCCGGCCGAATTAGCGGCACTCGACCAATTCGCCCATGCACTGGGGCTCGCGTTTCAAATTCGCGACGACATTCTGGACATTGAAGCCAGCTCGGAGCAGCTCGGCAAAACGGCCGGTAAAGATGTCGAACAAAACAAATCGACCTATCCCAACTTGCTTGGCATGGCCGAGACAAAAAAGCTGCTGAACGACTATGCAGATAAAATGCAATCGAGTTTGGCGTCTCTGCAGCGGGATACTTCTGCACTTGAACACATTGCCGGCTACACGGTAAATCGCGTGCAGTAAAAAGCCCGGCGAACCGGGCTTTTTAAGAAAAAATTCAAATCTTATTTAATCAGTCGAATCGCAAACGGATATCGATAGTCTTCGCCGCTATTGGCTTTCATGCCCGCCATAATGGCCAGTACAAGCGCCGCAATCATAACGACTGGGATTAAGAACATACCAATCACCACAAACGACAAAATGATGCAAGCGAACCATGCAATGGCAATGGTTATTTGAAAATTAAGTGCTTCCTTGGCTTGACCAATCAGCCACTCTTTGTCTGTCTTATCTTTGTTGATTAACCAAACCACTAGCGGCCCAATAAAGCCGGTCACGATGCCGGAAAGGTGAGCAATCATGCCCATGGTTTTATCGTCTTGGCTTACTTCACTCATCGGTATCCCCCCAATTAAGACGCAATGTCGCGCCAGAGCGTAAATGTCGCCCCAGTAGCTCAAACTGTCAAGTCAGGCCTCGCCCGCCACCGTCATATTGCCAATTAAAATGGAGCCGGTATGGATATGCGAGCGGAGATCGACGTCCGAACCCACGGCTTCAA
>JAYWIC010000108.1:0-10432 GCA_043789195.1 Arenimonas sp.
GCGCCACAACTATGCCGGGGGCTTCGGGCGAATCCGGTGGCACCACCGTGTTTTCCGCTTGCGTATTCGCAAGAACCAGGCCCGCAGAGCCTAATGCGATGCACAGGACACCTAAGTTTGTCGCAAGGGTTTTCATGCAGATCCTTCGGGGAAGTATTCAGATCGTTTACGCAAACATTAATGCAGCAAGGCGGGCCTCGGCCCGCCTTGCATTTTTAAAATCATTACAGCAAATCTGCCACGCCGGCACGTTCTTCTTCGAGTTCGTTCAAAGTGAAGTTCATGCGCTCGCGGCTGAACTCGTCGATTTCCAAACCTTGCACGATTTCGTATTCACCATTTTTGCAGGTGACCGGAAAGCCGTACATCACGTCTTTCGGAATGCCGTACGAACCATCGGAAGCAATACCCATCGTGACCCAATGGCCATCGGTACCGATTACCCAGTCATGGATATGATCGATCGCGGCATTGGCAGCCGAAGCCGCCGATGACAAACCGCGCGCTTCGATAATCGCCGCTCCGCGCTTGCCGACTTTCGGAATGAAGGTTTCCTTATTCCAGCTTTCGTCGTTGATGCTGTCTTTTACCGATGCGCCGCCAATGGTGGCGAAACGATAATCGGGATACATGGTCGGGCTATGGTTGCCCCATACGACCAATTTCTGGATATCGCCGACTGGTTTTCCGGTTTTCGAAGCCAATTGCGACAGCGCGCGATTGTGGTCGAGTCGCAACATGGCGGTAAAGTTTTTCGGATTCAAATCCGGTGCCGATTTCATGGCGATATAGGCATTGGTATTGGCCGGATTGCCGACGACCAAAACTTTTACATTGCGTGAAGCGACCGCATTCAATGCTTTGCCTTGCACGGTGAAGATTTTTGCATTTTCCAGCAGTAGGTCTTTACGTTCCATTCCAGGACCGCGTGGGCGCGCGCCGACCAGCAAGGCGATATCGGCATCCTTGAAGGCGACCATCGGGTCATCGGTACCGACCATGCCGGCCAGCAGCGGGAATGCGCAGTCGTCGAGTTCCATCATCACGCCTTGCAATGCGGCCTGGGCTTTTTCCATCGGCAGTTCCAGCATTTGCAGAATGACCGGCTGGTCTTTGCCGAGCATTTCGCCGGAAGCGATTCGGAAAACGAGTGAATAACCAATTTGGCCGGCAGCACCGGTAACAGCAACGCGAATCGGGGATTTCATGACAGGCTCCATGTTTTTAATTGGGTGCGCCTTGGCACACCGAGTGATTTAAACAAATAATGAAAAGAATAATTTCAGGTCAATTCGGCAAAAAATTCCTGAATGCGCTTCAAGCCCGGCTCCAACTGTGCGGTTGGGCAGGTGTAGGAAATACGCAGCGCTTTCGGCTCGCCGAATGCCGATCCCGGAACGCAGGCAACACCTTTCGCTTCGAGCAAAACATTGCAGAAATCGACATCGTTATGAATGTCTTTCACGCCATGGGCTTTGCCGTATGCGCAGGAAATATCCGGGAACACATAGAATGCGCCTTGCGGCTTCGGGCAAATCACACCCGGAATGGCATTCATCACCGACATGACCAAATCACGCTTGTTCTGGAACTCAATGTTCTTTTCAGTCGGAACCGTTTGCGGACCGGTCAAAGCCGCAACGGCGGCAGCCGTCACGATTTCCGGAATATTGGTGATGTGATTTGAATTCAATGTCGTGAGTGCTTTCGCAACCGATTCCGGTCCGACCATGAAGCCGACGCGCCATCCCGGCATGCCGTAGGTTTTCGAGAGTGAATCGACAAAAATAACGCGATCACGCAATTCCGGTTTTGAATGCACGAAATTGTGGTAACCCAAACCGTCGAACACCATGCGGTTGTAAATATCGTCGGTAATTACCCAAGTATCCGGATACTTCACCAGCACCTCGGCCAGCGCTTCAATTTCTTCCTTCGTGTAAACCATGCCGGTCGGATTGGAAGGATTGTTGAACAGGAATACTTTTGGTTTGTGTTCTGCCATCGCGGCATCGAGCTGCTGCGCGGTCAATTTGTAATTTTGCGTCGCCGGGCATGGCAAGGTCACGGCTTTGGCATTTACGATATCGGCGATGTCCTGATAGGTGGTCCAATACGGCGATGGATACACGATGGTATCGCCCTCTTCCAGCAGCGCTTCGGCCAGCGAATACAAGACATGTTTGGCACCGATACCGGTGCTGCAATGCTTGCGTTCGTAACCGGTCAAACCGATGTCGGCGATATGCGCCAGGAAAGCATCCAGCAAAGCATCGCTGCCGCGGTTGGAACCATACTGTCCGGAATCCTTGCTCAGGGCATCGCGCGCGGCTGCATACACGTGTTCGCCCGGGAGGAAATTCGGCACGCCGATCGAGAACGAAATGATGTCGCGACCTGCGGCTTTCAGCGCTTTGGCTTTTTCGGCCACGGCCATAATGGCGCTGGGCTTGGCGCGACCCATGCGTTTGGCGAGTTGTAGCATTGCGATTCCTTAATGAGGTTGAAACGAAAGATTTGCCGCGCCGAATTTTATCACAGCTGCCCATCGCCCAAGCCAAGGCGAGGTGGTAAATTCGTGGCACACCATCGGGGGAGATGAGCATGCAGAACTCGCATTTCGGTAAAGGATTACACGGTTTTGTCGCCGCCCTGCTCTTGCTGCTGAGTTTCGACAGTTTCGCCTATACCCAAAGCCGCGTCCTCAAAGGCCCAGATGGCAAGCCTGTCAAAATCGAGGGCAGCGTTGTGATGATCGAACCGGATATTGAATTGTCCGAGGTCCTGGCCGGCGGTGCCGAGGAACCTCGTCAGGCATGGTCCGAAACCGCCCGACGCCTGTATCCGCAAGCCGTGAAAAATCGAATCGACAACGGCAGAATCAAACAGTTGCCGGACTTCATGATTCCAAAAGATCTGGAGCCCGAATCGCGCCTGGGCCAGATCATCCGGCTCAATTATGCCGTTGCCTCCAGCATCCTGATCTCGACTGCACCCGGCGGCCAGCTCGCCACTAAAAAAGATAAGCAGCTCGACTGGTCTTTTGGCCCCGGTGTAGAAGAAATAAGAAAACGGACCGGCGCCGACTACGCTCTATTTACCTATGTTCGCGACAGCTATACCAGCGGCGGTCAAGCGGCCTTGCGGATTATCGGCATTTTATTGCTCAACGGTGATATCGGCGGAGGCCGTCAAATTGGCGTGACGACTCTGGTGGACCTGCGAACAGGACAAGTGGTCTGGTTTAATTTTCTGGCAAAGCAGACCGGCGATTTACGTGATGAAAAAGGGGCGGCCGCAACAGCACAAAATATGCTGAAAGGATTCCCGCTGTGAAAAATCATCATGCATTTTTTCTGGCCCTGTGTTTCGCTGTTTCGAGCAACCGCGCCAATGCACAAGTACTGTATGAGGACACACAACCTGGCGACAGGCCTGCCGCCAACAGCGACGAAGCCGAACTTTGGTACATCATCGACCGTCAGGAAGAGTATCTAAAAAAATCGCCGTTTCTCGTACGCGATCCGGCCCTGAACGATTACGTAAAAAACGTTACCTGCAAGGTTACCGGTGATTACTGCAAAGACTTGCGAATCTATATTCTCGACGTTCCCTTTTTCAATGCCTCCATGGCGCCCAATGGCGTGATGATGATCTGGACCGGTGCATTGTTGCGCATGCAAAACGAGTCGGACCTGGCTCTCATAATTGGCCATGAATTTGGACACTTTAAAAAGCGCCACAGCATCCAGCAATGGCGGAAACAGAAAAAAAACAGCGCCTTTCTAGGGACATTCGGCATTCTGAGCGCTGGAGCCGGCGCGGGAATGGCGGGCATGATTGCCAATATTCTGGGCGGTGCGTCCATGGCAAAATTCAGCCGCGACCATGAGCGGGAGGCAGACCAAATCGGCATGAATATCATTGCCCAACAGCAATACGACCCGACATCGAGCATTCGCTTATGGGAAGCGATGTTGCGTGAAGAAAATGCACGCGACTACGGGAAGCCCTTCCCTGCTTTTGCCAGCCATCCGCAAACAAAAGAACGTGTTGAAGATGTGCGCGCATCCGTCTCCAGAATCAGCATCCCCGGCAAGGAACTGGGGCACGAAGCCTATCGAAAAGTGACGCGGCCTTTTTTGCAGCATTGGCTGGAAAACGAATTGACGCGTCGGATGTACAACACCTCCGTGCAGGTTATCGGTGATCTGAGGAAAAGCGCCGATCCAAACGATGCCGGCATGTATACGTTTTATCTCGGAGAAGCCTATCGTCAGCGCAATAAAAACGATGATCGCGTGCAGGCAAAAAGCTTGTATGCCCAGGCCATCAACGAACCCGAGGCACCGGCACAAGCCTGGCGCGAACACGGACTGGCTTTACGTGATGGCGGACAATTTCACGATGCCATTAAAAACCTGCAGGAGTATTTGGCAAAAGATCCCGCGGCGCAGGACCGTGGCTTTATCGAAAGTTATTTGAAGCAGATGGAGACGCTGAAATGAAAAATTTATTCACCCGCCTCTTTACCGCTTCCTTATTCCTGTTGTTGGCCTCCTGCGCAACACAAGGTGGCCGACTGGTCACTGCCAGCGAAGGCATCAACATTTTCAATGACATGACCGTTGATTCAAGCCTGGACTGGGCTCGCATGAAATTTCCCCGTGCGCAACTTTGGACGATCGACGGCAGCCCCTTGAATCAATTTGTTTTTATTTCGAAAGTAAAAGCCAACGAACACGTGTTTTTATCCGGCCGTGAAAGAAAAAGCCGCCCCGATGGCCCGTGGTTTAAGCCCGGCATGCGGCCTGACGAAGTACAAAACATCATGCTTGATGGCTGGCGCCAGGGCGGCTTTGCGAAAGTTTCGGCGTCCAATTTGCGCCCTGCCCGATACGGCAATATCGAGGGGTTGCGCTTTGATGTCACGATGACCAATCAGAACGGCTTAATCTACAAGGGGACGGCAGGTGCAGTTGAACGAAATGGCCGCCTGAATGTGATGTATTGGATCGCACCTCAGGAACATTATTATGGTCGCGATATTGCTGCGATCAACAAGATGTTCGACAGCTTCCGCTTTGTGAAATAAAACCCCTCCTACAGTCAGATAAAAAACGGAGCCATCGGCTCCGTTTTTTATTTCAGCTGAATATGAAAATTACGCAGCGTCTAATACCTTGTTCCACTCGGCAATGCGAGCAGCTTGCGACGCCAGCAATGCAGAAGCATCACCTTCAATCGTAATGCTTTCAAGTATGTCGCTACCCTTGATGGCATCGACCACTTTTTGATCATTGCTATCAATCACCTCGCCAAACACGGTGTGCTTGCCATCAAGCCATGAGGTGGCGGTATGGGTAATGAAAAATTGCGACCCATTGGTGCCAGGGCCGGCATTGGCCATCGACAACACGCCGGGTTTGTCATGGCGCGCATCGGCGCGACATTCATCTTCAAACTTATAGCCTGGGCCGCCGGTGCCAGTGCCGCGTGGGCAACCGCCCTGAATCATGAAATCAGGAATCACGCGATGGAAGTTAAGGCCGTTGTAATAGCCGCGTTGAACAAGATTCACGAAGTTCGCCACGGTAAGCGGGGCTTTGTCGGCAAATAAACGGACGCGAATCGGGCCGCGCGCGGTAGTAAAAGTGGCAATCAGGTCGCTCATAGGGGGTCCTTATGTGGCTGTTCGTAAATTCTGGACGCCTATTCTGCCACAAGGAGCAATTACTCAGCTCATCGGGCCGGTTTCCAGCTATAATTGGCGGCTAATTTCCCAACCAGTCTGGCGCTCATCGGCGCCCTATCGCCATGTCTATTGAAAAAATCCGTAATGTCGCCATCGTCGCCCACGTTGACCATGGTAAAACCACTCTCGTCGATAAGCTGTTGCAACAGTCCGGCACCTTCAGCGAACGCGCCGTTGTTACCGAACGCGTCATGGACAGCAACGATCTCGAAAAAGAGCGCGGCATTACCATCCTTTCGAAGAACACCGCCATCCGCTGGAAATCGCCGGAAGGCGAGGAATACCGCATCAATATCGTCGATACCCCAGGCCATGCCGACTTCGGCGGCGAAGTGGAACGGGTATTGTCGATGGTCGATTCGGTACTGATTTTGGTCGATGCAATGGACGGCCCGATGCCGCAAACCCGCTTCGT
Source organism: Arenimonas sp. (assembly GCA_043789195.1). GTDB lineage: Bacteria > Pseudomonadota > Gammaproteobacteria > Xanthomonadales > Xanthomonadaceae > Arenimonas. Next base: position 6,171 of record JAYWIC010000108.1, read on the forward strand.
GACCCAGAAAGCATTCGCGATGGGCTTCAAGCCAATCGTTGTGGTGAATAAAGTTGACCGTCCGGGCGCGCGCCCTGATTGGGTACTGGATCAAACCTTTGACCTGTTCGACCGTCTAGGCGCTACCGACGAGCAACTCGATTTCCATACGGTTTATGCTTCAGCGCTGCATGGCTATGCCGGTTTAACGCCAGACGTTCGCTCGGGCGACATGACCCCACTGTTCCAGGCCATCGTTGACCATGTTTCACCACCACCGGTGGACATGGAAGGCCCGTTCCAAATGCGTGTGACCTCGCTGAGCTACAGCAACTATGTCGGCATCATCGGTACCGGTCGCGTACAACGCGGCAAAGTCCGTACCAACATGCCCGTGTCCATCATTGATCGCGAAGGTAAGGTTCGTAACGGTAAAGTTCTGCAAGTCATGGGCTTTATGGGTCTGGAACGCATCGACGTGCCAGAAGCCGGCGCCGGCGACATCATCGCGATCAGCGGTATCGAAAACCTCGGTATTTCCGAAACTGTTTGCGCCGTCGATACGCCAGAACAATTGCCGGTCTTGACCGTCGATGAACCCACCATCAGCATGACTTTCCAGGTGAACAATTCACCGTTTGCCGGCAACAAAGACCGCAGCGGCGGCAAGTTTTTAACTTCGCGCCAATTGCGTGATCGCTTGATGCGCGAAGCCATGCACAACGTGGCCCTGAAAGTCGAAGAAACCGACGACGCCGATAAATTCAAAGTCAGTGGTCGTGGCGAACTGCATCTTTCGATCCTGATTGAAACCATGCGTCGCGAAGGTTACGAATTAGCGGTATCGCGTCCAGAAGTGATCATCAAAATTGTTGATGGCCAAAAAATGGAACCCATCGAAAGCTTGGTCGTCGACCTTGAAGAACAATTCCAGGGCGGCGTCATGCAACGTCTCGGCGAACGCCGTGCGCAGATGACCAATATGGAACCCGACGGCAAAGGTCGTGTGCGTATTGACTTCATGATTCCTGCCCGTGGTCTGATCGGTTTCCAGACCGAGTTCCGCACCATTACCGCTGGTACCGGTTTGTTATTCCATGTGTTTGACCATTACGGTCCACGCTCGGAAGGCGCCATTGCCGAACGCCAGAACGGCGTAATGATTTCCAACGGCACCGGCCCATCGCCTGCCTATGCACAAATCGCCATGCAAGAACGTGGTCGTCTGCTGGTTGAGCCAGGTGAAGAAATTTACGAAGGCCAAATCGTTGGTATCCATTCCAAAGACAACGACCTGACAGTCAATGCCCTGCGCGCAAAACAGCTCACCAACTTCCGCGCTTCGGGCAAGGATTTTGATGAAGGTTTGACGCCTGCGATTAAATTCTCGCTGGAACAATCGCTTGAATTTATTTCGGATGACGAATTGGTCGAAGTCACCCCGGTCGCGATTCGTCTGCGCAAGAAAGAGCGCACCGAGAATGATCGCAAGAAAGCAAATCGCGGTTAATTTTTTTGTTACGTGAATTCACATATGAAACCCGCCGAAAGGCGGGTTTTTAATTCCGATTATCTGCAACCACATTCGGCTATCATCATAAAAAAAACGGGGTAATGCGATGCGCTTATTGATCTTTTCACTCTGCCTATTATTTTCCTTCTCGTTCTCGGCATCGGCCGCGCTCAAGAATGGCGATGCCGCGCCCAGCCTGCTTGGTAAGAATGGCAAAGGCGATGAAATCAAACTCGATCAATTCAAGGGCAAGATCGTCGTGATTTCATTCTGGGCCACCTGGTGCGGCTATTGCCTGAAAGAATTACCGGCGCTCAATCACATTCAAAACAGCGTGGGCACCGATTTCATTCAAATCATGGCGGTCAACTACAAGGAAGACATGCGAGAAGCCAACGGCATCATGCGGCAAATGAAAGATCGAAAGTTGCTCTCGCTTTATGATCGCAAAGGCGTGGTTGGCGATAGCTACGGCGTTAAAGGCCTACCCAACCTGTGGATCATCGATCCAGACGGAAAAGTGGCAGCCCATCACGTCGGATACGGCGAAGCATCATTGAGTATTATCGCAAAAGATATTCTGCGCATACTGGAAAAATACAATCCTGACTTGGTTAATGGCAAATAGATTTTCGACGGCAGGATTTAATAGACATGGAATTGGATGCCACGCTTTTTTTACTGACTGCGCTCGCCGGCTTTGCCGCCGGATTTCTCGATAGCATCGTCGGTGGCGGCGGACTTATTCTTACGCCTGCCATGTTGAATCTGCACCCCGGCTTGAATATCTTGCAAGCCATTGGCACCCAACGCACAAGCTCGATTGCAGGTACCACGGTAGCTGCCTGGAATTATTTTCGTCGCATCCATGTTTCTTGGAAGTTGGTAGTACCCGCCTGTGCGTGTGCATTGATAGCTTCGGCCATCGGCGTGCAATTTGCCAAGGCCATGGACAAGGAAGTGTTGAAATGGATTGTACTTTCCATGTGCATATTGCTGGCGGTTTTCACGGCTTTTAAAAAAGATTTGGGCAGCCTGCATGTGCCGCGTTATCAAGGCAAGCATGAAAGCGTTGCGGCCGCGAGCGTTGGTGCAGCCTGTGGTTTTTATAACGGCCTGATTGGCCCCGGCACCGGAACCTTGATGGTGTTCGCTTTCGTCAGCATTATGGGCATGGATTTTCTTCGCTCTTCCGCCATTTCAAAAGCTAGCAACGTCGCAGCCGATTTGAGCTCCTGGACTGTTTTATTGTTGTCAGGGTTTGTCATCTGGGTTTTGGCAATACCGCTCATCATCGGCAATATGATTGGCAGTTATGTTGGCAGCCATATCGCGATCAAAAAAGGTCAGGGATTTATCCGCGCTTTTTTTCTTGTCGTAGTGTGCCTGCTGATTATTAAACTCGCATGGGATTTGTGGCGTTGAGCTCTAGGCTTCAATTATTTTTTTGATCGCTTCGCTTTACTAGAAGGCGAGCCATTCACCAGTGTGAGAATATCGCCGATCGTGCAATGTTGTTCTAATGGGTGCCGTAATGGCATTTTCACATCAATACGATAACGGTTACGCCGACCATCACGCTCTCTCTCTAATACGCCACCAGCATCCAGGTCCGACAAAATACGCATTACTGCACGTTCGGTAATGCCTACCTCGCTTGCAATATCACGCACGGTGAGCTCCTCATTTCCCGCCAGACACACCAGCACATGCGTGTGATTACTTAAAAAAGTCCAGCTGGCCTCGGTAGCCGAAGCTATTTGAGTTGGCGCGGGCTTTTTAATTGCTTTGTTGACTTTATTGACAGGCATTATTATTCCTGTATTATATTACATGAATATATTGTCATGTTTGCTTTACTCACTGGAGAACTCCATGTCTGCCCAAGTTCAAGAAGTTTCGCATTATTTACCTGCCTGTACGATACCCGTTGCCGCAGGCGACGGCATCGGTCCGGAAATTATGGAAGCCACGCTGTCAATCTTACGGGCCGCTGACCCTAACTTGCACTTTGAACCGGTCACTGTCGGCCTAAAAGCCTACAACTCGGGCTTATTATCGGGCATTGGCGAGGACACATGGGCAGCCATCAAGAAACATGGCGTGATATTGAAGGGCCCCATCACCACGCCGCAAGGCGGTGGCTATAAAAGCGTCAACGTCACCATGCGAAAAACACTCGGCCTGTATGCCAATCTTCGCCCATGCACGTCCTATGCTCCCTACGTGACTTCGATGCACAAAAAAATGGACGTCGTGATTGTCCGGGAAAACGAAGAAGATACCTACGCCGGCATCGAGCATCGACAAAGCGAAGAAGTCTATCAATGCCTGAAATTGGTGACCCGCCCCGGTTGCGAGCGTATCGTCCGCTACGCCTTCGAATACGCAAAAGCGCATGGTCGGAACAAAGTCACCTGCATGACCAAAGACAACATCATGAAAATGACCGATGGCATTTTCCATAAAGTCTTTGATGAAATTGCCCTGGAGTACCCCGACATTCAAAACAATCACATGATTATTGATATCGGCACGGCACGAATGGCCAGCCGTCCCAATGATTTTGATGTGGTAGTGACGACCAATCTATACGGCGACATTCTGTCCGATGTTGCCGCCGAAGTTGCCGGCTCGATTGGCCTGGCGGGCTCGTCAAACGTTGGCAAGATCTGCGCCATGTTTGAAGCCGTACATGGCTCTGCACCCGACATAGCCGACATGAATATTGCCAATCCGTCGGGCTTGTTGCAATCAGCGGTGATGATGC
>JAYWIC010000109.1:0-10299 GCA_043789195.1 Arenimonas sp.
TTTTTACATGAATCGCTTAAAGGTTGATCCGTATTGGGACCCGCTACGCAAAGACCCGCGCTTCGAAACAATGCTGAAACGGATGAACTACCCGGATTTGACTGAATAATATGAATTTCATTGCCGAACTCAAACGCCGCAACGTGATCCGCATGGCCGGATTGTATTTGGTCGGCGCGTGGTTGCTCACCCAAGTGGCCGCCACCTTATTGCCGGTGTTTGAAGCGCCCGGCTGGGTAATGAAAACCATCGTCGGAATTCTTGCGATGGGTTTTATTCCCGCGATGATTTTTGCGTGGGTTTTCGAATTAACGCCGGATGGCTTGAAGCGCGATGATGAAGTTTCGCCTGAGCAATCCATCGCACCGCAAACCGCGCGGCGTATGGAACGATTGATCATTGCGATGTTTGCTCTAGCACTTATCTTTTTTGCCTTCGATAAATTTGTGTTGGCGCCGAAGCGTGAAGCCGCCTTGGTAGTGGAAGCCACGCAAGCCATCACAGAGAAAGTTGCGCAACAAGAGAAGGCTGAAAACGAAAAATCCATCGCCGTATTACCGTTCGTCAACATGAGTACCGATCCGGAGCAGGAATATTTTTCCGATGGCCTGTCGGAGGAGATTCTCAACCTACTGGCACAGGTCAATGACCTCAAAGTAATCGGTCGAACCTCGTCCTTCGCTTACAAAGGTAAAAATGAAGACCTGCGTACGATTGGCAAAACCTTGGGCGCGGCGTATTTACTGGAAGGCAGTGTGCGCAAGGCCGGAAACGAACTGCGCATTACCGCGCAGCTGATAGAAGCCAAAAGCGGTACGCACCTGTGGTCGGAAAGTTATGATCGCAAACTGGAAAATGTGTTTGCCATCCAGAGCGAGATTGCCGGAGCCATCGCCGAGGCACTGAAGATTAATTTGCTGGATCGAAATCAAGCCGTTCCGGTGGCTCAAGTTGCCGCTTCGCTACCGGCCTACGAGCTGTTGCTTAAAGCCCGCCAACTGATTCACGGCCGCTCGCGCAAGGGCCTTGAAAGCGCACGCCAGTTGCTCGATAAAGCCATTGCCTTGGACCCCAACTATGCTCCGGCGCTGGCGGCTCAGGCGCAGACCGTGCGACTGCTGAGCAACAATAGCGCAGCCTATGGCGACATCCCGGCCGATAAGGCGCTGGCGATGGCGCAGCCGCTGTTGGATAGGGCGCTGGCGCTGGATCCCAAACTTGCCGAGGCGCATGCCTTGCAGGGGCTGCTCTTCCAACAGCAAGGGGACATTCCTCGTGCCGAGGCATCGCTGGCCCGCGCACTGGCACTGAACCCCAATCTGGCCGATGCGCTGCATTGGCAAGCGGGCATACTTAACGGCGCTGGGCGCCTGCGCGAGTCATTGGCTACTCGGCAGCGGCTGGACGCGATCGATCCACTTAACGTGGCCAATTTGTTACAGCTTAACGCCAATTTTCGGGAAAGCGGCAAGCTGACTGAAGCTAGGGCGGTGACCGCACGCCTGCAACGTACCTTTCCGGACAATCTGCAAAGCTCTACGGCACAAGCTCTTGACCTAATTGCAGCCGGGCAATTGGCTGAAGCGCAGGTTCCGGCGGCGCGAAATTTGGCGCTCCAAGCCAATTGGGCGCCGGCTCTGAATGCCAGGCTCAACATCGCCCTAGGCGATTTCGAGAAGGCGCTCTCATTTAAAATGGCACCGAAGTTCAGTGCGCTGCTGGCCTTGGGCCGGAATGAGGAGGCAGTGGCCGCAGCACGTGAACGTGCAGCCGCGGCGCCGGAGGATAGCCAAGCGGTCTTCGACTTGCTCTATGCGTTGTCGTGGGTCGGTCGCAATGATGAGGTGCTGGCGCTGTATCGCGAGCGCTGGGGTGACCTCAAGGGGCTTGAGGCAGGCTTAAACCTCGCCGAAACGGGGCCACTGCAGTCAATCGCCATCGCCCAGCGGGCAAAGGGCCAGAAGCAAGCCCTTGCAGCAACCTTGGCGCTCTGGCGCAAGCGCCTGGATTTTATGCGCGAGCAGGGCTATGCCAGCGGAGGATTCCTGATGGATGAAGCCAGCTACTTCGCGCTGGCCGGCGATCGTGCCAATACGCTGAAGATGCTGACCCGGACCATTGACCTTGGCTATCGTGATCCACTGCTGAGCCGCGATCCGGCCTTTGCCGAACTGCGCGATGAACCAGCCTTTCAAGCTCAGCTTGCTCGCATGAAAACGTTCATTAACATCGAGCGCGCCAAACTCAAGATGGCGCCGTTGCCATGAACTTCATCAGTGAACTCAAACGCCGCAACATGATCCGCATATCTACGCTATGGGCACCAATGATTTCACCTGCGATCAACCGAGGTCGTTGCCATGACATTTTTTAATGAATTAACCCGCCGTAAAGTGTTCAAGGTCGGCGCCGCCTATTTGGTGGTGGCGTGGTTGGCGGTGCAGGCCGCTTCCATCGCGTTTCCTGCCTTCGATGCGCCGGCTTGGGCGCTACGCATTTTCATTTTAGTGGCGCTGCTTGGCTTCCCCATTTCATTGGTGTTCGCCTGGGCTTTCGATTTCACGCCGGAGGGCCTGAAGCCGGAAAGTAGTTCGCGCAGCAGTAAAGTTATTTTTGTCATTGTGGCGGTGTTGGTGGCACTGGCATTCGCTTGGTATTTCAAAGGCCAGCCCACTTATCGTGATGCAAACAATTCTGATTTAAGCGCAAACAGCCAAGCGGCTAATGGAAATTCAGAACAAAAAGCCGTCGTTGCGCCCAGCAAAAATTCCGTCGCGGTATTGCCATTTGCCAACATGAGCAGCAACCCGGAACAGGAATTCTTTTCCGACGGCATGACCGAGGAATTATTGAACGTGTTGGCGAAAATGCCACAGCTGAAAGTGGTGGCGCGTACCTCGGTATTTCAATTCAAGGACAAGGGCGGCGACATCCGCGACATTGGCCGCAAACTGGGCGTAGCGCATATTGTGGAAGGCAGCGTGCGCCGCGATGGCGAGCAGGTGCGGGTGACAGCGCAGCTGGTGCGGGTGTCCGATGGCTTTCATGTCTGGTCGGAAACCTACGACCGTAAGCTCGACAGCGTATTCGCTCTGCAGGACGATATTGCCCAGAAAATCAGTCAGGCGCTGGTGCAATCGCTTGGTACGGCAGAGCCTTTGGCACCGCGCGTGGCGATTGATCCGGTGGCCTACGACGACTACCTCAAAGGCCGCGCGTTGTATCGCAAGCGCGAGAACTTGCCCGGTGCAATTGCGCATCTGAAAGCCGCACTTTCGCGCGCACCGGAATTCGCCGCTGGCTGGGCGTCTTTATCCTTGGCTTACGAAGTGACCTACTGGACGACCACCGCGCAAGAGCGCACAGCGCTGGGCGACCTGTTTGCTCTGCAAGTTGCTGCAGCCAAGCGCGCCGCTGCGTTGGATCCCGATGCAGCCATGACTTTGCATGCGCTTGCTAACCAAGCACGTAGCCAAGGTCAGTTCATTGAGGCGGAACGCATTTATCTACTAGCCATTGAGGCCGACAACAGCTATGCGGATGTGCGCGAAGATTACGCGGAGCTGCTGACTGGCGTTGGCCGGCTGGCTGATGCTGAAGCCGCCGCACGCGAATCGGTCACGATTGATCCCTACGTTGCAATATTCTGGTGGCGGCTCCTGCAGTTGGGATTGATGACCGATCGCGTTGCGCTGATAGATGAGGCAGCCAGCCATCTCCAGAAAATCAACCCCGCTGGCAATGCAACTTTAGCGTTCCGCTACATGCGCGAGCTGAAGAAGGGTAATCTCGCCGCAGCGCGTATTGAGTTGAGCAATGCCCTGCGCGCATCTCCCAAAACAATGGCGAACGATGCCCTGTTGTTTGCGTGGGCGACGCACGACCCTAGCGCAGACAGTGCACTGGCGCGAGCGAAGATCCGCGATAGCGTGGCAGATGTAGATTATGCTGCCCTACGTCCGGATGCCGATTTGTTTTTTGAATCGTATGAAAACGAGCAGGCACAGCAAAACCGCTACGGACTGTACTCAGATCTTTCCAGTGCGGCCGCACTGCCTATGCTGAAAGATCCACGAGCCAAGAAACTGTTGCGCGCATATGGCTATGAAACCTACTGGCGCGAGAAAGGTTGGCCAGCGCTTTGTCGTCCATTAGGTGCCAATGATTTTGAGTGTGGCGCGGAGGCAAAAAAATAATGAACATCATCAGCGAACTCAAACGCCGCAACGTCATCCGCATGGCCGGTTTGTATTTCGTTGCTTTGGTAGGAGGGTCTTCTAGGCCCGAAAGATCTATCAGATTGCCTGTCGGGCCTAGAAGGCCCTCCTACGGTGAATTCAACGAGATTTTTAAATAATGAACTTCATCAGCGAACTGAAACGCCGCAATGTGATCCGCATGGCCGGGTTGTATTTGGTGGGTGCGTGGTTATTAACGCAAGTGGCTGGCACGGTGCTGCCGATGTTTGGTGCGCCGGGCTGGATTGCTCGCAGCATCGTTGTATTGTTGGCGCTTGGTTTTATTCCTGCCATGGCTTTCGCCTGGATTTTTGAATTAACCCCCGATGGCTTGAAGCGCGATGCTGAAGTAACGCCGAATGAATCGATTGCGCCGCAAACGGCACGCAGGATGGAGCGCCTGATTATTGCCATGTTTGCACTAGCGTTGATCTTTTTCGGCTTCGATAAATTCGTGTTGGCACCAAAGCGCGAAGCAACCTTGGTAAGCAATGCGGTTCAGGCCAGTAAAAACGCAAAGCCAGCCATCAGCAACAATTCCATCGCAGTAATGCCCTTTGTGAATATGTCTTCCGATAAAGAGCAGGAATATTTTTCCGATGGCATGACCGAGGAAATATTAAATGCGTTGGCCAATGTGCCGAACTTGGCGGTGACCGCGCGTACCTCGGTGTTCTCGCTAAAAGGGCAAAACAAAGATGTTCGCGAAATCGGAAAATTGCTGGGCGTGGCTTTTGTGCTGGAAGGCTCGGTGCGCAAGGCCGGCGATGAAGTGCGCATCACCGCGCAGCTGATCCGCGCCGATAACGGTTTTCATCTGTGGTCGGAAACCTACGACCGCAAGCTTGAGAACGTGTTCGACATGCAGGCTGAATTAGCTGGCGCCATTGCTAAAGCTTTGGAGTTGCCGCTCGGTTTGGGTGGCGATGCCGCGTTGGTCAGTGAACGCTCTAACGACCCACAAGCCTACGCCATGTATTTGCAAGCCCGTTCGGCGTATCGGGCGCGTGGCGACGGCGTTAAAAAATCCATTGAACTGTATCGGTCAGCTTTGAAACGCGATCCGAAATTCGCACCGGCTTGGGCGGGTTTGGCCAGCAGCTTGGCGGTATTGCCTTGGTATGTTCCGGAAGCCGAAAAAGCCGCAGCGGCCGCAGCGATGCCCGAAGCCGAACAGGCTGGCAAGCAGGCGTTGGCTTTGTCGCCGAACTTGGCGCAAGGCCACAACGCGCTGGCCATGGTGTATGGCTTTCAGTGGCAATGGGCCTTGGCCGAGCAGCATTTCAAGCAGGCTTTAGCACTCGCGTCGACTGATCCGGATGTGCATTTTCAATATGCCGATTGGCTGGGCGCTGTTGGCCGCAGTGATGAAGCGATGGCCTCTGCCAGCAAGGCCGTGGAGCTGGACCCGTTGGTGCCGATTTTCCTGAACGGCAAAGCCAATGCGTTCGTGCGGCTAGGGCGGCTTGATGAAGCCATCGAAGTCCGGCAAGCGGCGTATGCACTGGCACCCGAACTGCAAATGACCACCAACAATCTGTTCGGCACCTATCTTCAGGCCAAGCGTTATGATGAAGCGGAAAAGCTGCTGGATGAGACCCTCCCTTTTGATATAGCTCGCGCCAAGCTCGATCCCAAGTGGGATCCAAAAGCAGGCGCCCAGCAAGGAAGGCGCGCGATGATTCGCGTGGCGCGCGATCCAAAACAGCTGGAGGTCGTTCGCAAAGAGCTCGACGCGCAGAAGTACGCCTGGCTGCAATCGGCTTTGTCTGACGATATCGATACACAGTTCAAGAATATTGAGACCGCCTTTGAGAAACATGTAAACGGTGTGGACCCGGTTGGTCAACTTCGCGGGTATCGGTTTGCCGAGTACCGCAAAGACCCGCGCTATATCCGTTTGCTGAACAAGGCCGGCTTCGATGATGAGGGCAATGTCCGATGAGCGGATTTATATCCGAACTCAAGCGCCGCAACGTCATCCGCATGGCCGGTTTGTATTTGGTCGGTGCGTGGTTGATCACCCAGGTGGCCGGCACCGTATTGCCGATGTTTGGCGCACCCGACTGGATTGCGCGCAGTGTCGTCATCTTGTTAGCGATTGGATTTATTCCGGCACTGGTATTTGCCTGGATTTTTGAATTAACACCCGATGGCTTGAAGCGTGATGCCGATGTTCCCGATGCGCAATCCATTGCGCCGCAAACGGCACGCAAGATGGAACGCAGTATTTTGCTTATATTCGTGATTGCTCTTGTATTTTTTGGTTTCGACAAATTTTATCTGGCGCCGAAACGCGAAGCGGCTCTGGTGGTAATCACATCGCAAACGGTGAAGGCAGAAACGCTTGCCAGTTCAAAAACCGCCATCAGCGAAAAGTCGATCGCAGTGTTGCCGTTCGTCGATATGAGCCAGGGCAAGGATCAAGAATACTTTTCCGACGGACTCGCCGAAACCACGCTCGATATGCTGTCGCGGGTGCCCGATCTGAAAGTCATTTCACGGACTTCATCGTTCGCCTTTAAAGGCAAGTCCATGGATGTGCGCGAGATTGGCAAAAAGCTCGGCGTCGCACATATTCTGGAAGGCAGCGTGCAGCAATCCGGCGATACCCTGCGCATCACGGCCCAGCTGATCCGCGCCAGTGACGGAGCACATTTATGGTCGAAGCAATACGACCGCAAAATGGCCGACATTTTCAAGATTCAGGATGAAGTGGCCACCGAAGTGGTTAATGCCATCCAAGGCGTGTTGCCGGCCGCCGACCAGCAACGCATGATTGGACAGAACACAGGTAATGTCGCGGCCTATCAGGAATACCTGAAAGGCATCGCGCTGTTGCCAGGCCGCAAAGTGGGCGACATGCGTAAGGCAGTCGAACATTTCGAGCGTGCCATTACACTGGACCCAAGCTATGCGCGTGCCTATGCCATGGCCGCTATTGCCCTGGGCTTGCTTGGCGAATACACAACAGACACGCCAGAGATGCTGAGCCGCAGAGACCGCTACACTGAGCGCGCGCTGGAGTTATCCCCTGATCTTGGTGAAGCGCATATTGCACAGGCCAATCGGCTTACTGGCTTGGGTAATCTGGCCGTCGCACAAAAAGCCTACCAACGCGGCATCGAGCTGGCACCGAGCTATTCCAGTGGCTATCAGTGGTATGGGGAATTGCTGTTTTATCAAATCGGGGACTCTAAGCAGGGCCTGCAGATGTTTGAACGGGCCGTGTCCTTGGATCCGCTATCGCCGGTGGTAATGTTGACCTACAACGGCGCACTGGCAAATTTGGGACGACTTGATGAGGCATTTGCCAGCAATACAAAACTGCTAGCCGATTATCCTGATTTGCCGATCGCCACGCGTCAGCAGGCATCCTTGTATGGTGAGCTCGGCGATTTGGTGCAGGCATTACGCGCGCATAATAAGACTATTGCCAATGAGCCGACCGAGCCAAATTTAATCGATAAATGCTTCACTTTGCTGCAATTCGGTGCTTTGGCTGAAGCCAAGAGTTGCGCCTCGAAAATAGAGACTAGCTTTCCTCAGTCTGCTGCGAAAAGAAAATTACAGGGCGCGTTAGCGGCCTTCGAAGGAGATTTCGCCAGGGCATTAACACTCGTCAATAGTGAAAACCAAGCCGAGGCATGGGACCGTGCCGGACTCCTGCAGCTGAATAAGCGCAGCGAAGAAGCGCTGGCAATTTACCGGAGAATAGTGCCTGACCTGTTTTCTGAACAGCTGGTTCCTGATAAAACCTTATACCCTGGCGACACTGTGGCTGTGGCTGATGCGTTGATCAGCACTGGAGCAATCAAGCAGGCGCACGCGCTGTTGCGGATGGGCATCAAGAATGCCGCGACATTGCCGATTGCCGGCTCATTGAGCCGCCGTTGGTCGGAAGTGTATGGCTACGCCCTGCTGGGTGAATACACCAATGCCTGTGCTGCGCTTGCCGAAGTCGCCGATAAAAAATATTTTAAGAACTACTTGTTACTTGCGGTTGATCCGGCATTGGCTGAATTGCGCCAACAGCCCTGCTTTGACAAACAATACGGACGGATTCGTGCTCAGACCGAAGCGCAGGTGCGTGCAGCCCGCAATGCCGGGTTGCTGCCATGAATTTCATTTCCGAACTCAAGCGCCGCAACGTGATCCGCATGGCCGGTTTGTATCTGGTCGGTGCGTGGTTGGTCACGCAAGTCGCCGCCACTTTACTGCCGATATTCGAAGCGCCTAGCTGGGCGATAAAAACGATAGTTGGCATTCTCGCGATCGGCTTTATTCCGGCATTGGTGTTTGCCTGGGTATTCGAACTCACGCCGGAAGGATTGAAGCGCGATTCGGAAGTGCCCGAAGCACAATCGATCGCACCGGAAACCGCACGCCGCATGGAGCGGATGATTATCGTGTTGTTCGCCCTGGCCTTGACGTTTTTCGCGTTTGATAAATTTATTCTCGCCCCCAAACGCGAGGCGGCTCTGGTTGAAACCACAAGCAAAACCGTAGCCGCCAAAACCGTTGCCAGCATCGATGCAGAAAAAAACAAAATCAACCCGCGATCCATTGCCGTGCTGCCGTTTAGCAATATGTCGGGCGATGTAGCGAATGACTATTTTTCCGACGGCATTAGCGAAGAAATATTGAACGTGCTGGCGAGCACGCCGGAACTGCAAGTTGCGGCGCGCACCTCGTCGTTTTCCTTCAAGGGTAAATCGCTGGAAGTCCCCGAGATTGCGAAGGCATTGAAAGTCCGCATGGTGCTGGAAGGCAGCGTCCGCAAGCAGGGCGACAAGGTCCGCATCACCTCGCAATTGATTGACGCGAGTAATGGTTTTCATCTGTGGTCGCAAACTTATGACCGAGACTTGAAAGACATCTTTGCCATCCAGGACGAAATTGCCAAGGCGATTGGCGAACAACTGAAAGTGAAAATGACCGGCATCTCGAAGCCGGGTGAGCCGGCCTCCGGCACCAAAAATCTTGAAGCCTACGATCTGTATTTACGTGGCATGGCGCTGTGGCATACGCGAAAAGAGCAGGCGCTTTGGGATGCCGTTAAATTGTTCGAACAAGCGACTGCACTTGACCCAAACTTTGCCGAGGCCTATGCGGGGCTGGCACTGGCCTACGCTGTCATCGGCGATTACAGCAATCGCCTTCCTTTTGCAGAAAGCCTGCCGCGTGCACGGGACTTCGCTGAGCGGGCAATTGCGCTGAACCCCGAGCTTCCCGAGCCTTACGCTGCGTTGGCAAACGTGGCGATGGCGGAATATCGTTGGTCTACGGCAGACGCATTACTGAACCGAGCCATTGCGCTGCGACCCTCGTTCGCCACCGCACACCAATGGCGCGGGAACCTGCTGCGGAGCGAAGGTGATCTAGCCGGTGGTCTTGCTTTCCTTGAGCGTGCGAGTGCGCTGGACCCGCGCTCCCGTGTGGTGGCTCAAAACCATGCGTTTATCCTGCGCACCCTAGGCCGAAATGCCGATGCCAAAGCGCGCTGCCTGCAACTTCTGACATTCGCTCCCGATTACGGGGTCTGTCATGGAGAAATTGCTATGAATGAGTTGGCGATAGGCAATTTTCCTGGCGCGCGAGCCGCGCTTGAAAAACAAGCAGAAATCGACAACCCAAATGCCCGCGGAAAAGGCACTGAATTAATCGATGCCCTCAATGGCCATAGTGACAAACGGGCACTGGCCCAGCGCTACGCCGCACTTCCCATTAACAGTAAGCTTGATCTAGCCAGTAAAAATCTATTCGAGGGTTTCGACATGCCTGCTGTGCTGATGTTGTTGGGCGAACGCGAACTGGCGCTCGCGAATCTCGAACGACTTGTAGGGAATTTGGGCGGAACGGCGGAATGGGCCGTCGTGCTGCCCGCGCTGGACCCGATTCGCTGCGAAGAACGCTTTGTGGCCGTAGTGAAAAAACTGAAAACTACCGACCCACATTTCGCTAAAGTTTGCGGTGAAAAGAAATGAGAAATTTAATGCACGAATCCGCTTTCGTAGGAGGGCCTTCTAGGCCCGAAAGATCTATCAGATTGCCTGTCGGG
>JAYWIC010000110.1:0-42276 GCA_043789195.1 Arenimonas sp.
ATGTTGGCGATGGCGGCCTACTGGTGACAAAAAGATGCTGGCTTTTCGAAACTTTTTTCAGCGATTCTCCGTTCAGCATCTTTTTGTCACCAGTAGGCCGCCATCGCCAACATAGCTTCTGCTTGTTTACTGAGGAGCTGCGTTGAACAGGCTCAGGCATAACCTTCGGGCTTTGGTTCAGACTGTTATCCTGGCGTTTTTTGCGGTACGCTTCGACCTACCGCCGCGACCGCACCTTTAGTTTCTTGGCTGGCGTCATGTTCAAGGTTCTTCCCGGCTTCTCGGCCTAACTACGCAATCAAGGGGACCGCCGTGAAAATCCAACGTTCAAGCTTTGCATCCGTTCCGGCGGTCCCTTATTTTGGTTGTTATGCGCCGTGAATTTGCGTATCAACGTCCATGCTTTTGTGAAGAATTCGAATTACTTCAATCTTGCTACTGCTTCCGTCTTTATAAAAGACGATATGGCTTCCTTGAGGAAACTTTCTGTAGCCAGGCATGATGTCGTCACAGCTCTTTCCCAACTCTGGTGATTTAGCCAGCATATGAAACGCTTCATCAAGCTGTTTGATATACAAATTTCGTTGCTTAACTCCCCAACGTTCCGTTGTAAAAATTGCAATGGAATGCAAGTCCGCCTTGGCCTTGTGAGTTAAAGCAAATAGTTTCATTTCTTGCGTTGATCCAGTTCGGCAATAAAGCTCTCAAAACTGTAGTCCGTAAGCCCGCTTTGCTCACCTTCCATCAACATGCGGCGCAGCGTGCTTAATTTGCTCTCGTTATCTTCGAGCAGTCTCAAGCCGGCACGCACCACTTCACTTGCGGAGCCGTAGCGTCCGCTTTCTAGCTGGTGGGAAATAAAGCCATCAAAATGTTCGCCGAGACTAATGCTAGTGTTCTTGGCCATCACGCACCTCCAAAGTACCAATAGATAATAAATAATGGTACTTTTGCCTTTGCTCGTCAAGCCCCTTTTTGCAACCCCATCTAGTGCGCGATTTCAAATTTGGTGCACTATGCGACGCATAACTACGCAATCAAGGGGACCGCCGTGAAACTCCAACATTCAAGTGAATTATCCGCTGCGGCGGTCCCTTATTTTGGTTGTTAGAGGTCACAAGAAACAATATGCGTAATTTCTTTCTCTTTTTATTCTTAGCAGTCATTGCGTTTCCAGCCTCTGCATGCAAAAAAGCATTCGTGCCGAATGAGAAATCTCTCTCTAGTTACTCTTCTATTTTTATTGGCGAGGTTACAGGCATTCATCTTGTGGACTACGAAGCCTATTTGCTCAAGAGACCTGGCTCTCTTTACGTAACTAGCAGCACTCCCGGCTTTGAAACGGATCTGGTTATTGCCGAGGTCCTTCGTGGGGAAGTCAAATCATCGAGTGCAAAACTTACAATGGGTGGCTGCTTGGTTCAGGTGCCCGCGTTAAAGCAGAAGGGAATCTTTTTTGTGCCAAAAGGTAGCAAAACATCGGTAGCCATCTTAGACAATAATCCCAAATATACGCATTGGCTCTCGCTGCTAAGGCCAGGCAAGTGACCGGTGAATTCAACCACCAAGTGCGACATTCGTCAGCACTTGAGTAACCGAGGTTATGGTGCCTAAGTTTCCTTATTAAACGTTGAATGTCCGCTTCGGGTCGGAAGCGGAAGTGGGCAGCTGCTCGGCCTTGGCCGCCGTCAGCACCACCAACCTGGTCAGAGTCGACCGGCACCGAAGATCAACGGAGCCGGCACCCGCACAAGCGACACGTATTGAACAAAACCGGGCATTAGCCACGGAATCATTTGGACCACTGATTCAACAGATACGCTTGGCCGGCTCTCATCCGCGCCTAGTGGCAGGCGGAAAATACGACCGGTCATTTTGTGTCGTACTGAAAGAAACCAAGACCGCGGCGCTATTGGTGCATATTCCCAGCGATCACATTTCCGGGGACGCACTTAAAGGACAAGTCGTGCCGCGGCTAGACGGAACCACCCTGGATCAAATGCCC
The DNA here is from genome assembly GCA_043789195.1 of Arenimonas sp. Classification (GTDB taxonomy): domain Bacteria; phylum Pseudomonadota; class Gammaproteobacteria; order Xanthomonadales; family Xanthomonadaceae; genus Arenimonas. The sequence goes on from JAYWIC010000110.1 coordinate 2,006, forward strand.
GGTGGGCCTGTGTTTCGGGCTACCCGCTCCGAAAAAAACGACCAAGTTTCTTATTGGGGACAGCGAAACCTGTATCACGTTTGGGATGGCAAACCTTGCGGTTACGACCATTGGGATTGATCGATTCCGTTAATGCTTAGTGGCGCTATTTTTGCAGCTCAATTTCCAAATCATAGGGATCGCGATCGCCGTCATCGAGCCAGTGACCTGACAGTGATAGCACCTCAGGGGTTTCCTCGACACACGTGGTTCGTATAGTCGAGCTCATTTTTCCATGCGTCGACACGAAGTTGCCAACGCCGGTGAACACGTTTCCGTTCCGGATAAGCGTGCACATGCCATGATATTCGCCTTCATCCGAGTCATGACCTCTAAACTGGATCACCAGCTCGTTAGGCCGAAGGATAGCCTGAAGGACGGTCGCACGATACTGTGCTTCTTCATCGTCCGAATCAAAATCGAGATGGAGCGTCCCTGTTGAAAAATTCATCCACCTTTTCCCTTATAAGTTGGTGTGTTGCATCCACCAGTTGAATCCGCAGTCTATTGTGTTGAAAAACTCGTTGTTTTTTGAATGTGGTTTTTTCTATGTCGCCGCAGTCACATTCTGAGCGCGCTGCAGTCTTCTGAAGACCTAGAATCTCATTCTCGCGGGCATTCCAAAACTTAAAACCACCCTGTTTCAGCATGCTGGGAGTTTTTCAACACAATAGGCCGGGAGCAGTCGATCGACATAGTAATTTATTGACTAAAATCCCTTAGATAGCGATAGGCGCCTTAATTGACGGGTATGGATCATATCCATCAATGAAAAAGTCATCAAAGCAATAGCTAAAAATGTCCTTCGGCTTACGCTTGATCAATAATTTGGGAAGATTCCGTGGCTGCCTGCCGAGCTGAGTCCGCGCCTGATCAAAGTGGTTGTTATAAAGATGAACATCGCCACCTGTCCAGACGAAGTCTCCAACATCCATGTCGCATTGTTGAGCAATCATGTGTGTCAACAGCGCGTAACTAGCTATATTAAACGGTGTACCCAAAAGGTAGTCTTGACTTCGAGCCATCAGCATGCAAGATAGTTTGTTATTGGCGACATAGAATTGGAAAAGAGTATGGCATGCGGCAAGTGCCATTTTTCCGTTACGCACGTTCTCCTGCGGACTCGAAGTCTCTACAGGTAGATAGGCAACATTCCAAGCACTCACGATATGGCGGCGTGAATTGGGGTTTGTCTTCAGCCCGGTTATTAGATTGCTGATTTGATCAATTGCTCCCCCATCTGGCGAGGGCCAACTGCGCCATTGTGAACCGTAAATGGGCCCTAAGCTTCCGTCATCAGTCGCCCACTCGTCCCAAATCGTGACCCCGTTTTCTCTAAGATAATCAACGTTTGTGCTGCCACTCAAAAACCAAAGTAACTCGTGAATTATTGACTTCAGATGTAGGCGCTTTGTTGTTAGCAATGGAAACCCCTGACTTAAGTCAAATCGCAGTTGCCGACCAAAAACGCTAAGCGTTCCAGTACCAGTTCTGTCGCCTTTTGGAGTTCCAGACGAAAGTATTTCCTGCATAAGATCTAAATAATTCTGCATTACTTAATAACTCCAATTTTTTTTCTCAGCATCAAGCGAACGTTATCAAGCTCTTCTCGAATCTTGTCATTCTGAAGCATTAGTAGCTCTACTTGGCGCGCAAATTCGTCTCGTTCAGTCTTTAATTGTATCGTTCTATCGAACCAACTTGCAGCTACTCTCCGACTCTTTTCCAGCGCCTGTTGAAGCGCAACTATCTCCTCCTCCGGCGAAAAGGGATTTAGTTGTGTGCAACCTCCCGCGGAGGCGCTCGTTTTTCGGGCATCCTTAATCTTGGCAAGTGCAGTCAAGGGCCAGCCGTTAACGGGCTTGTCATTAGCGGAAGAAATTCGAGCACGATTATAAATCGTATTTCGATGCACTGCCGAAAGTCTTGCCAGATTTGCTGTCGTTGGCGCTTGGTTATTGTCGGCTTCAATCAGTGCAAGTGCAGCCTCGATACGCTTAGTGGCTAGTTCGAAATCTACTGCATTTTTTTCTTCAAACGGATTTTTTTGGTCCACTGCTATCCTCCCAACCAAGCTGAGCTAGCACTCCCTTTGCCTCACCGATTGCTTCTTGGAATTCCGCCCTACCATATGCAAATCGGCTATCAGAAAGCATACGCTCATTTTCCGCAAGTACTGCTCGCCAGCCAGGTTCATGAACTTCTGTCACGATTGCATTTGCACATTTGTTCGGATTGCAGCGCAGGGATCCGATACATGGCGGCTGATCGCCTGTAAGAGGATTTTTCCTTCGCCCGGTGCAATATCCTAGCCCAACATTTACAAACATCGCTTGGTCCGTAGATGCAAGGTCATTAATTATCTGCTCCTTGCTCATGCCCGCCCCCATCAGTCCACGAAAGTAAGATTTTCTACGTTCATCGAATTCTTTTGCGCCACCGCCATAAACAACGCTCTCAGGGTCGAATATCTTCCGCGCCCTCTCACGGCGAACTTCTTCTAAATGATAACCTGCCATCTGAGACTGAAGAAGCTTCGCAGCGTTGCCATATGCGAGTGTCACATCATTGGGAAGGCTAGCCACTCGACTGTGCAGATGCTTCAAGTGGAAACTGATATAAGGCAAGCCCAGCTTAGCTTTGACCAGCTGCCTGGTAAGTGAATGCTTGAACTGATGCGAGTTGAATTTCCAATCGTCAAATAGGCTATTGACATCGATCTTTCTTAGATACACACCTAGGTTATTTACATACCCGGTCGCAGTGAAACTTAAAGGCGTTCCCTTCGAGCCCTTTCCACTACAAGTCTCAAGGGACGAAAATAGGTATCGATTGTTCTTTATTGGGGCAAGCATCTCCAACACTTTGATTGCGTCTCTTACAGCAGCAATTGCTACCCATGAATCGTCTGAGATGTTGTTGTCCGACTTGTTTTTGAAGACGCGTCCGACAATAGTAGAAATTCCGTCTCGCTCCTCCAAACAATCTACTTGAATGGATGCCAACTCTGAAAATCGCAGAGCTACATACAAGGCAATTACACACTGAGCCGCTGAGTTCACATCGTTCAAATAATTGAACATCGCCCCTAACCGAACGCCCATCTTCTTAAGATTCGTCCGGAGTTGTGAACTAGTATCCTTCGAGATCGGAACTCCTTTTTGCACACGTCGCCATTGGCTGTATTTTTCCAGCGCCTGACCAAAGTCGGATATCTGGCGTATTTCTTCTGGCACTTCATAGGCCACTGACGGAGGAATTCTATCTTCCACAGCCCCTCCGAGGCGCGCCAAAAATAAACTTACTCTCGCGGTCGACGACTCGCTAAGAAGCGCGAAAAGTGCGTCTGGAAAGTAAATCTCGCCTTGTTCGTCGGCCGTTAGTGGCCGCTTCTTGAATTCGAGTTTCTTGACGTCTTGTGGAGTCACAAGCGAACTGCCACCGCACAACTTCGTCGCTTGTGGAGAGAACAGAATGCTGAGGCCTTGCCGGATATTATCGTGAGACGAACCTGGATAGGTCCGAGCAACTTTCGCAAAGTCCAACGTCTCAAATTGGTCCAAGCTAGTAATCAGGCTTCTGGAGGGAAAACTGTCAACGACGGCGTCGAGAAAATCAAGGCTCCGATGAATTTTCATGCAAAGCGTATTTGGCTTGACAGCGCCCCGCGCTGTGAACATCTTCGGCGCCTTTGCGTATAGCCCGAAGACTCTTTGCAACTCCTTCCGTAGCTCATTGGAAAATTGATATGAGTTCCAGTCAACCCTCAGTTTCGTATCCCCGACGGTCCGCGGGCGGTGCTCAAGATCATCCCTGAAATCCCACTCCAAATCGTAGATGCGCGAGCGCTTGGACACCATGACGCTGCTCGGATCTGACGACGGAGTCGACAGTACTCTTATCGCTTCAATCAACGAATCAGCTACCCTCATCCTGCCACTCCTCGCAATGCGATAGGATCGACAGCCGTACCAACAAACTCGGACAGCTTTTCTGCATCGCGCAAAACTTCAGTTGACCAATCGCTAGTATCCGTGTCCAGCATATTGTTCAAGATGTGAATATTTTGCTGAATCACAACACGCTGAGGGGTTCCGCTTACTCCCTGTCCCATCGCAACAAGGTACTCCCGGCGCATAGCAAACAGTTGGGGAAGGTGTTCCTCAAGAATCAACACGTTCGAGCATCTCAGGCACATGTTAAATATTGTGCAGGGCGACCCCGCCTTGATCCCAGCTGCCTTTCTAATATTCTCAGGTGGCTGAAAAACGTTTTTGCAAAGCGCTATTCCGGTGGTAAAAACATAGTTTTCCGGCTGCTTGATGTCGCCATCTGCAATTGGCTTCGGATCAGAATTGTACTGGCTGAAGTTTTCCCTAATTCTGTCCAGAGCTTGCTGAATTTCACGCCGAGCGTGGGGCATGAAGTCATGCGAGTCTATATAACGCATAGTTGTCAGAATGCTAGCGTGTCCAAGTATCGACTGAATGACATAGATGTCGATGCCCTGTTTTAGAAGGCGTGAGACAAGAGATGGCCGGAAGCGGGCCATCGTAAATGTCAACGGATTTCCGTTTGCGTCCGTCAATTTATAGCGATCAACGAACTTCTGGGCCCACTGACCAGTGCACTTAACATCCATCAGAAAGTCTCGTGCCCTCCCTGGATACTTGACCGACCTCGTCTCGTATACGAAGAGTCTTTCCTGACTCTCCACAGGCAAGCTTTTCCTAAAGGACGCTGTCAATGCAATGACTTCCTCCCAGATGAGCTTCACTTCGCCATTCTGACGACCATCAAGAACAAGTGCCCCTCCTCCGACCAGATCTGTGTGTAGGTCAGTCTCGCCGCTTCCTCGCTCCTTCCAGTACCGAATATAAGGTCTTCCCGTTAGTGGATGAGATTCGAAGTAGTCGCCAAGTCGTAATGCTAGGACAACAGTGGGATTCAAACCGGTCAGTGCAACCAACTTGTATACGTACGGCAAGATGATCTCGGGTCCTATCCAAGCAGAGACTCCCCACCTCTTATACATCTCGTGCAATCCACCAAAAAAATTCGTTGCGGAGCTCAGAAACGTTCGATGCTGCTTCCGGATATCGGGATCCACCCCTGTGATAGGAACTGCACCAAGTCGGTTTTCAAAGTACCAACGAAGGTTATTTTCGTTGGTCCACCAGCCGCGCTCCAGAGATGTATCTTTTGCCGAGTTTGGCGCCTGGCCACGTTCATGTCCGACGCCAGTATTCACGTACGGCTTGAGAAGTCCCCGCGCGAATCGAATGTCTTCATTCAACCCGGACATAATCGCTGTCATTTGAATTTCAGCGTAAGGCTTCCGTGCGTCAGTCTCCCGACTACGAGCGGGCAACGAGAAGTCGATGAAGCTCCGAAGCTTTATCCATTTGTTTGCAATCGCTGAAAGAAACGTCTGGCGCGCTGCCGACAGGAGCGTCACGGCATGCGATGAGGAAATACGGTGGTCATCGACAAATTGTTTGAATCTGAGAAGCGTATATTCATCGAACTCATCATCGACAAAGTAACCATTCAATGCAGCGTGCTGTGAGATAGTACTCCCTAGAAATAGGTGCATGTATTTCTTGCACGCCTTGAAGTTGGCCTTTGCATCCTTGGACTTCGCCAAAGCGGCGCGCATGTCGAAAAGCCAATCAATTTGAGCCCATAGGTCCTCCGCCGAAGGAGCAGGCATGCTGGAACCATGGACGAGCTTTAACATTTTCTTTTCCTGCCTCGGTGGTTGAGGTGATTCTTCGTACTGAGAAATGTCTTCTCAAATATTCTCTGAGCTTCTTCAAAGCGCGCCCGAACCTGCTTATTTCCCTCCACTTGGTCAAATAATGAGGGAGGTATATGCGTGTATGCCTCTGTCGCCCTGATGTCCGAATGACCAAACTGGATTTGTACCAGAACAAGTTTTTCGAGATAGTCCTTTCCGGACTCCCCTCCAAGAATGCTCAGAGCAGTGCCGTGCCGAAGCCGGTGCGCACTTATCGTTCCTGATTTAAAGGAAGCACGCCGAGATGCATCCGCGATCATATTCTGGATTGCTTTCACCGCAATTGGTTTTCTTTTCGTGTTCAAAAACGCTGGCTTTGCATCACTTGATATGAGCCGGTATGACATCGTGCTGTGATACCGCTTGATTCGATCATAAACGGCGCGACTGAGAAGAACGTATCTTTCTTTAATATTGTCACCCCCTTGACCTTTGCTGCCTCTGATTAGAAGAGGTAGGTAATGGAACTCTTCTGGCCAACAGTCCAATGCATCTATATCTGACTTCAATACTCTCGGCACTTCAGAGACACGGAGGCCCGAGTCGTACATAAAGTGAACAATGCATCTTTGCGATTCATGATAAAGGGACTGCTGGAGTCGTATCACTTGGTCCGTAGTCACGAATCGGGGCATCTTGCGCTTACCACCAGGAGATTTCAGCCCGCCCTCATAGCCACTTGATTCACGAGCTCGCCCAGCTTCACTAGTGGTGAGCCACTTGAAGAATTCCATCAGCACCGCATCTCGATTGCGTACAGTGCTGTTAGCTAGCTCATGATTCTGAAGTTCAGCCAAGTATTGATCGATCACACCTGAAGGAATTGTGGCTACAACGTGATCAATTCGCATTCTTGAATAGCGCACATCATCCGCTAGGAATTTGAAGAAGTACTTCAGCTGCTTTCCGTAGTGATTGATAGTTTGCAGAGAATAACCGCGTGCACTTCTGACGAGGCTTCCTAGAAATTGGCTGGCATACTCACAAACACGCTCTTCGCCATCGAAGAGAATGGGAAGGTGAAACTTACCTCGACTCCTAGCGAAAAGTCGTAACTCCATGGATCGTATTCTAGGCACGAATCCGCGGAATTACAAAATACAGTGCACAGATCATACGCACCCAAGAAATTCAACGTTACACAGCTATGTAGAAACTTGCAGAACTGTAATGTGCAGTACGTAATAGGTAGCGAAAAAGAAATAGGTCCGCCGAACGCTGGTACAACTGGCAGCTCAACTTTCCATTCGCCACATAAAACTGGAAAATGGCATGGCAAGGCATCAAGGCCATCTTGGGTAGATCTGCCACATTCCAGGCGTTGACGATCAGGCGACGAGAATCAGGATTACGTTTTATTTCATCCACCAGCCATTGGATTTGATCGATGGTGCTGCCGTCCGGGCATTCCCATGAACGCCACTGCTTGCCATAGACCGGCCCCAGCTCGCCATTCGCATCGGCCCATTCATCCCAGATACTGACTTTGTTTTCCTTGAGATAGGCGATATTGGTTTCGCCTTTCAAAAACCAGAGCAGCTCGTGAATAATCGAACGCAGATGCAGCTTTTTCGTCGTCACCAACGGGAACCCTGCATTCAAATCGAAACGCATCTGGGCACCAAATACCGATCGGGTCCCGGTGCCGGTGCGGTCGGATTTTTCCGCGCCGTTTTTCATGACATGCTCGAGCAAATCGAGATAAACCTGCATTATTTTTTGCCCTCCGCCACCTGTATCGGCACCGGTTGCAATACCGGCGATGTTCTCGCCATGAACAAAAACACCAAGCCGACCACAATCAAAGGAAGACTTAAAATCTGGCCCATCGTGAGCCAATCGCCGGCGAAATAACCCAGTTGCTGATCGGGCTCGCGAACAAATTCGACTAGAAACCGGAACACGCCGTACAGCAGCGCAAACCAGCCCGAGACCGCATAACGTGCACGGGGTTTACGGCTGAACCACAACAAAAAACCCAGCATCAAGACGCCTTCCAGAAACATTTGGTAAAGCTGGGTGGGATATCGCGCGAATACATTCAGTGCGCCACTGGCATGCAAGGTCTGCAATTGTTCCGCACTCATACTGGCATACGTATCTGGCAGGCTGTCCGGAAAAATCATGCCCCATTTTGAATCGGTGGGCTTACCCCACAGTTCGCCGTTGATAAAATTCCCAAGTCGGCCAAATCCCAAACCGGGCGGCACCAAGGGCGCGACAAAATCAATGGTATCGAACACATGCAATTTTTGTTTCCAAGACCACCACGCCACTGCCGCCATTACGCCGAGCAAACCACCGTGAAAACTCATGCCTCCCTCGTTGATGCGAAACAACATGACGGGGTCGGCAATAAATTCTGCGAAATTATAAAAAATGACGTAACCGATACGGCCGCCAAGGACGACACCCACCATGCCGTAAAACAACAGGTCACTAAAACCTTCTTCATCCACACCGGGTAAACGGCCTGCACGCACCCGGCGCATACCCAGGATGTAGGCAACGGCAAACCCCATCAAATACATGATGCCGTACCAATGAATGCCATGTGGCCAGAACGGCAAATGGATGGCGATCGGATCCAGATTATGTAGATACATCAGGCGTGATACTCGCTAAATACAGCGCTTATTCTGCCCGATTTACGCGCCCAGCCCAAGCACTACACGCGCACTGGCGACCCCGACGAGAGATACTGCGATTCAAAGTTCGCTAATGGCAGCGGCTTACTGAAAAAATAGCCTTGCACCTCGTCACAACCCGCCTGTCGAAGCAAATCAAACTGCGCCTGGGTTTCGACGCCTTCGGCAATGACCCTCAAATTGAGCGCCTGTGCCAGCGCAATCAAGTGCTGCACGATACTGGCCATGCGGCTGTCATGACAGATATTGGAGACATAACTACGATCAAGCTTGACCATTTGCAGCGGTAATTGCGCGAGATGGGTAACGGAGGCGTAACCGGTACCGAAATCATCGAGCGCCAGCGACAGCCCGCTTTCGGAAAATTTTATCAAAATCGGCAACAAATTATCCTTGTCGTGCAACAAAGTATTCTCGGTGATTTCACCTTGCAGGGCATCGAAACCAAGACCTGATTCATCCAGCATGATTTGTAAATCATAGGCAAAACCGGGATAGGACAATTGTTCGGGTGAAAAATTAAAACTGAGTCTGAATTTTTCATGCCCCTCTAATTGCCGCCAGGCAGCGAGGGACTTTAATGAATCGCGAATCAACCCAGGTTGGATTGCCAACAAGGCCCCCGACTCTTCCGCCACCTCGATGAAGGCCGCCGGAGCAAGCAGGCCTTTTTCGGGATGTTGCCAGCGCAACAAGGCTTCTGCACCGATTAGGCTTTTGTCTTTGGCATCGAGAATGGGTTGATAAAAAAACAGGAATTCGTTTTTCGACATGCCACGCCGAATATCCTGCTCGATATCCAAGCGCTGTTTTGCCATGTCATCCATGCCGGACGAAAATATTTCCTGGCCGCCGCGACCGCTTTGAATCGCGGCACTCAATGCAATAGTGGCATCGCGCAGACAATCGGATGCCTCCTTGTATTTCCGGGTGTCGGCAATAATGCCGACACTTGCCGTTAACACGATTTCGCGATCACCGATTAAAATCGGCTGTGCGATGGCCGACTGGATTCTCGAGGTGATTTTCATCGCTTCAGGCATGGGGGTCTCGGAGACCACCACTACCGCAAATTCATCATTGCCCAAACGCCCGAGCCGGTCCATTCCGACCAATGCCGCAAGCCTGTCTGCCACCGCCACCAAAACCGCATCGGCATCTTCATCGCCAATGGCTTGCATCACATGACTGAAGCGATCCAGATCGATCACCAGCAAGGCGGCAGAGTCCCCGGCCCGCATGAGTTGATTTAAACGATCAAGCATCAAGCCGCGATTTGGCACACCGGTAAGATGATCGAAAAACAAAGCGCGATTGCGTTCATTTTCCATTTGGTGCAAACGTCGATGCTCAAGTGACTGCGAAGCGAGTGCAGAAATACCGCAGCAAAAAACCCTCTCTTCATCGGACCAGTGTCGAACCGAGCCAATATGTTCGTGGCAAAGCACACCGACCATTTTTCCACAAACACTGACGGGCACGTCGAGCATGGCTCCGATATTATTCTGCAGCAAATAATTGTCCTTGAATTCAGAGGTTTGCGGGTCACTTGCAGCATCGTGCGCGGCCAATGTCAGCAAATTATTCAAGGCAGCGAAATAGCGTGGCGTTTTTTCACGGTACAAAATATGCGGCAGGTTGAGTTGCATTTTTCCGTCCTGGAATAATGCCGCGCAACGCAGCTGCGAGTTATCCGCTTCGAACATCCAAAGGCCAACACGGGGGCAGGACAAGGCCTGCGAGCTTGCGCTTAAAATCCGTTCGAGACTGGTTTCATCGTTGACGAAAGGATGGCGGGATATTTCCAGCAGGGCATCGCGCAGACGCGCCCAGCTTTCACCGGCTAGAAAGTCATCACCCTCGGGGTGTGCAGAGGTCTCAGTCGTCATAACAAGCCCTGTTTGCGTGACTTCAATTTAGCATGTTATCCGGCGCACAGAACACTTTTTCGGGCCTTTGCAGCCATCGCGTTTGAATACCAATGGATCAATCCGTCGCTAAAACCGGAATACGGTGCGCCGCTAATACACCGAATTTGACAAGACTATTCGACAATTACAGATTTCTTCGCGACTTTTTCCTGGACCATATATTCAGCGATTCAACACCCGCCGAGAATGCCATGGCGAAGTAAAGCAATTTGCGATCAATGTGGATGTCGAAGCCTTCTGCAATCAAGGCCACGCCGACCAGAATAATGAAGGCCAATGCCAGCATTTTTACGGTCGGATGCTTGTCGATGAAATCACCGATGGGGTTCGCGGCAAAAATCATGACGGCCACTGCAATCATGATGGCAGCTACCATGATCCATTTATTATCGACCATGCCGACCGCGGTAATCACCGAGTCAAGCGAGAACACAATGTCGATGACGGCGATCTGCGCGATAACATAGCCAAACACTGCCGAAGGTTTGGTGTCGATGTCTTCATCTTCACCGCGGCCTTCCACCGAATCGTGGATTTCCATCGTGCCCTTGACGAGCAGAAACAAGCCGCCGGCAATCAGCACAACATCGCGAATCGAAAAATTCTGGCCGAGCAGGCTGAAAAGATTGTTTTTCATGCTGGCAAGAAATGCCAGCGAAAGCAGCAAGCCGATACGGGTTAAACATGCCAGCGCCAAACCAAATTTTCTGGCCTTTGGCCGCTGCTCCGGCGGCAATTTACTGACGGCAATGGAAATAAAGACGAGGTTATCCACACCCAGTACAATTTCCAGCATAGCCAGGGTGAATAGCGCCACCCACATTTCCGAACTAAATAAAAAATCCATTTCAGCTATTTATCCAAACCATGAAACGCGGGCCAAGAATGCAGGCCCAGCAAAGCAACACAATGATATCGGCCAGAAAAACCGACGCCGAACCCAGATCTTTCGCCCGGCCCGACAGCACGTGGTGCTCACCACCAAAACGGTCAACGACAGCTTCAAGTGCCGAGTTGATCACCTCGACAATCAGCACCAAGATCAAACTTGACACCAGCAGTGCTTTTTCAACACCGTTAGCACCCAGCCAGAAACCCAGCGGCGCCATCACTACAAATAGATAAACTTCCAGACGAAACGACGACTCGAAATCCCAAGCCGCTTTCAGACCTTTCATTGACCATTTGAATGCATTGATAATTTGAAAGACATTACGCGGTGCGTTTTGACTTTCGGTACTGTCGGCCATCGTGTCATCCCGTTCCGGGCAGAATAAGTCGCATATTTTGCCACAGTCAGCCCCAAACATGACCTTGAGCAGAGGCACTGCGGCCCCATATCTGTGATATTGGCGCCTATTCAGGTTGGAGATAGCAATGTTTGATGCAGAAAAGTTACTCGGACAATTTATGGGCGATGCCTTTTCCGGCTCGCTTGGACACAAAAAACGCAAACATAAACGCTCATCCTCGGGGCTATCAGGCTTGTTGGGCGGGGTTTCCACCGGGACAAAAGCCAAAATAGGCGTCGGACTGCTGGGCTTGGCCTATGCCGCGTACGAGCACTACAAGCAACCCGCCAGCCCGGCTTCAGGCCCGGGAAGCAATACGCTGCCTCCGCCCCCTCCAATCGCGATAAATACTGCCAATACCGCACCGCCGCCGCCACCGGCGGCAAAGCCGGCAGTCAGCCATGAAACTGCGCTGCATCTGATTCGCGCCATGATTACCGCCGCCGATGTCGATGGGCTGATCGACGCCGAAGAACGTGAAAGTATTCTCGGGCGCGCCCGTGATGCGGGGCTGGATGCCGAAAGCCTGCGGGCGCTGGATATCGAAATCCGCGCACCGCTGAATTTAAAGCAGCTGGTGGCGCGCACACCCGAGGAGCTTCGTGATGACACCTACGCAGCCGCATTGATTGCGATCACCGCGGATACCGCGGAAGAACGCGAATTTCTGGATCAACTTTCCAGTGCGCTGAGAATCGATCCGGTCGCACGCCAGGTGATTCATCAACAACTCGGTATGTAATGCAGGCATTTCGCCACCATCGGATTTTTTTAAGATTCAAACTTCGGAGAACAACAATGCACCAATGGTTTTTTAGCTATAACGGCCAGCAAATGGGACCGCTCGACCAAGCCGCTGCCGTCGCACAGGCAGCGAAAGATGCCAATGGCCATTGCTGGCGCCAAGGTTTTGCCGAATGGCAGGCCATCGCCAGTTGCATGGAAATTCGTGCAGAAACAGCCGCTGGAAGCATGGCCGTTCCTGCTCCGCCAAACGCACACCAACAACGCAGCGATGTGATCGATTACAAGATTTATGGCGAAGACATGCAGTTCGTCGAAATCGAACTCGACCCGGGTGAAAGCACCGTCGCCGAAGCCGGTTCCCTGATGTACAAGGATTCGGCGATCTCGATGGAAACCGTTTTTGGTGATGGCTCGGCTTCTTCGAGCAGCGGCGGTTTCATGGACAAGCTGGTCGGTGCTGGCAAGCGCCTGATTACCGGTGAAAGTCTATTCACTACGATGTTCTCGCATACCGGCCAGGGCAAGGCCAAAGTGGCATTTGCTGCGCCTTACCCCGGCACTATCGTGCCAATGACGTTGAGCAATTACGGTGGAAAAATTATCTGCCAGAAAGATTCTTTCCTGTGCGCGGCACGCGGTGTGTCGATTGGTATTTTCTTCCAGAAAAAAGTGATGACGGCCTTGTTCGGCGGGGAAGGTTTCATCATGCAAAAACTGGAAGGTGACGGCATGGTGTTCATTCACGCAGGCGGCACGATTGTTGAGCGCGAATTGAAAGCCGGCGAACGCCTGGATGTCGACACCGGTTGCGTTGTCGCCATGACCAGCACGGTGAATTTCGATATCAAATCGGTCGGCAGCGTGAAATCGGCGCTGTTTGGCGGTGAAGGTGTATTCCTTGCGACACTGACTGGACCCGGAAAAATCTGGATTCAATCGCTGCCGTTTTCGCGCCTGGCTGGCCGGATGTTTAGCGCCATGCCTCGACAAGGCGGAAGTCGCGATGAAGGTTCGATACTCGGCGGTCTGGGCGGAATTATTTCCGGCGATCGCGGCTTTTGATTTTTTTCTCGTAGGGGTGATTCATGAATCACCCCTACGTTTATTCGTCTTTGAAAATCGCGGTACCGCGCGTGCCGTCGGGATTGATCCAGCCACGCGACATGCCCGCGGTATTGAATGGCATGGCGATATTGCCGTTGCTATCGAGCGCAATCGCCCCACCATCGCCGCCCATGGCGGGAATGATGTTGTTGATCACGTCCTCGGTCGCCTTGGCTAATGAATCTCCACGGTATTCCACGCGAGCACAAATATCGTGCGCAGCCACGGCGCGAATATAGTATTCACCCCATCCTGTGCCCGACACACCACAGTTTTCAGTCGCGAAAGTACCTGCACCAATAATCGGTGAATCACCGACCCGGCTCCATTTCTTATTGGTCATGCCACCGGTCGATGTGCCTGCCGCGATGTGCCCGTGCTGATCAAGGGCAACTGCACCCACTGTTCCGAAATAGGTACCTTGCACGGTATGTATCGCCTGCTCCGCTTCAAGGGCTCTTGCGTCCTGTAATTGCTTCCAGCGTTTATCGGTATCGAAATAGCTAGGTTCTACGCGTTCAATTTCCGATTGGGTATCGGCAAATTTTTCGGCACCCTCGCCAGCCAACAAGACGTGTTCGGATTTTTCCATCACGCTGCGAGCAAGCACAATTGGGTTCTTGATGGTCGAAACCCCTGCCACCGCGCCGGCACGCCGTGTGTGCCCTTCCATGACAGAAGCATCAAGTTCATGGCCACCCTCAGAGTTAAAAACAGAACCCTTGCCGGCATTAAACCAGGGCGAATCTTCCAGCACGACGATGGCTGCAGATACCGCGTCCAATGCCGCTCCGCCCTGGCTTAGCACGGCATGACCGGCATCGAGCGCCTTATCCAAATCGGCTTGCATGCATTTGGCATCGGCATCGGGAATGGAATCTCGACTGACCACGCCTGCACCGCCGTGGATGACCAGCGCGAATTTTTTTTTATTGCTGTCGGTTTGCATGGCTTCTACTTATAGGGAAGTGCGTTAGCAAGCGAAATACGGAATGCCGCTATTTTAAACCATGATCAGCCGGCAATTCCCGATGATGTCCGGCTAGAGCTTGCCGCGTCCAAACACTAACATTAATGACTGGAATGATTCACGATCGCCTTGGGAAATTCGATACTGGCGTGGGTGCCTTCGCCTAGAACACTGTCGAGCTTGATCGGCCAGTGATAGCGGTCCGATAAACGCCGCACGATAGACAAGCCGACGCCCTGGCCTTCTTCGCTGTGATTGCCACCCCGGAAAAATGTGTCGTAGACACGATCCAGGTCTTCTTTCGCCATCCCGATGCCGGTGTCGACAATGGTGACCCTGCCCAGCTCGATCACGACACGAATGGAGCCCTTTTCGGTGTATTTGCAGGCATTACGCAATAGATTGCCGAACATCACGATGAGCACTCTGGAGGGCGCAAACAACTCGAAGTCGTGCATTACTTCAAGCTTCAATTCGACCGGCTTATCGCGCAACAATACCTGTGCCTTTTCTAGTTCATCGGCAATGACATCGGACACGGAAAATTCCTCGTCCGGCAATCCAGTATCGCCTTCTCGCGCCAATATCAAGAAGCTTTCAATGAGCGCTTCCATATCTCGGCCAGCCTGTTTGATGCGGGTCAGTGATTTTTTCGACAGCGGCGACATACCTTCATCGTCACACATCATGTCACCGGCCACGCGAATCACTGTCAACGGTGTCCGTAATTCATGCGAGGCATCACGGGTGAAGTTGCGCTCACGTTCGACAAAATTATTGATTCGGGATGCGTAGTCATGCAGCGAAGACGCCAGCGTGAAGGTTTCACCTTCGACATCGCTGGGTAAATTTTCCGGCCTGATCGAATTGGTATCGGGATTTTTGGGATCCCAGAGCTTTACCTGATTGGCAAGCCAGATCACCGGCGAGACGGCGCGTTTGGAAGCGCGATAAGTACTGAAGGCAATCAGATACACCACCGCCAATACCAAGGCCAGCGGCACCATGCCAAACCAAAATGCCAGTGCATCGACCTGGTCTTGTTTGAACTGAAGGAACAGGTGGCGATCGCCTTTCTGCTCGACAAGAATCAGCGAACCGCCCTTGGCCTGCGGCAAACTGTGAAAGCCCAGCGAGAGGCCACGCATACTTTCGGGCAGCACCGCTTCGGAATCGCCTTCAAACAGCAAATAGCCTTTCATGTTGTAGGTGTCAGGGGCAGAAGCCTTCTGATTTGCCTGCAATATGTCCCAGTAGTGCGACGCTTCTTTTTCCAGCGCCTGTCGAATCAACACATGCTTGAGGATGATCGACGCACCGTATACGCCAAGCACCGCCGCGAAACTGATCACGGCGGCTTGCAGAATGAAGGCGGTCCATATTTTCCGACGCAGGCCAGCGTTCGAAGAGGCATTACTCATGGCTTGGCTTGCGTTCCCGTGGGGTGTTTATGCGGTCGCCGTTACTTCCAGATCGGCCATTCGATAACCGGCGGTTTGCACAGTATGCAGCAGCTGCTTGTCAAACGGACGATCTACGCATTTACGCAAGTTGTACAAATGGCTGCGAAGGGTATCGGAATCGGGCAATCCATCGCCCCAGATTTCACGTTCGATATCACGGCGGGTCACCACACGTGGCGACTCGCGCATGAGAATGGTGAGCAAGCGCAAACCAATCGGTGACAGGAACAGTTCCTGGCCACCGCGGGTAACCCGAAGACTGGCGGTATCCAACACCAGGTCGGCGATTTTCAGAACTTCTGCACTCACCTGACGACGATCCCGACGAATCAAGGCGCGCACACGGGCCTCCAATTCCTGAATCGCGAAGGGTTTCACCAGATAGTCATCGGCGCCTGCTTCAAGTCCCGTCACTTTATCGTTCAGGGTATCGCGGGCCGTCAGCATCAACACCGGCGTCGATTTTTTCGCCTCGGTACGAAGCTTCCGACATAAATCAGTGCCATCCAGACGCGGCAGCATCAGGTCGAGCACAATCACGTCATAACTATTGTCGACAGCGAGACGATAACCGTCCAGGCCATCGCTGGCATAATCGACGCCGAAGCCTTTGGACTCCAGATATTCGCCCACCATTTCGGACAAATTACGGTTGTCTTCCACTAATAAAATCAGTCCCGAGGGATCATCGCGGCGCATAAGTCACTCCAGAGGTTTGCCTAGGGGTGCATTACACATGAGGGCAGGTTTAGGTGCCGTGAAGGCGAAACTGAACGACGTTACGGCCTTATCGACTATCCGGCGGGCGACATCCCTTTGCACTGACGCATGTATTTTCGCCACGCGCATAAGGTTTGATGCCGGTCATGAAACCCGTATCGGATTGCGCGAAACGGGCAATGTTTGGAATAACGATCGGCATATCGGTATCGGAAACGCCAAACCATTTGGCTAAGGTTGCCGCATATTCATCGACCGACGTACTGGGCAATAAGTGGCCCTGGTTATCCAGAGCATCCGGACCATTAATCACCATTTGCGGGAACTTGCCATACACATTACCGCCACGCACCGAACCACCCACCACAAAATGATGCGCACCCCAGCCATGGTCGGCGCCGGTGCCGTTACTCTTCAATGGGCGACCAAAATCAGAACCGGTGAACGTCGTGACGTTTTGATCAATGCCCAATATAACGGTGGCTTGATAGAAAGCGGCCATACCGTCGGCGACAATTTTCAGGCGGTCGCCATGATCGGCGAGCGAATCATGATTGTCAAAGCCACCTAGGCTTACGAAGAATATCTGACGTTTCTGACCCAACACTTCGCGGGCGGCAACCAGGCGGGCGACCATCTGGAACTGCTGCATGACATCGTTGTAATCACCCATCAGGCCAGGATTGAAACCAACGGGATTTTTCGGAAAGAAATTTTCAAGCGTCATGGAATAATTAAGCGCCTCGTCCATATCAACCTGTGCGTTAATGGCTCGGTTATAAACCCTGGAAGCCTGTTTTTCGAGCAAGTTGGTGCGGGTCTGTAAATTCAGGCTATTCATCGCGGTCATGCGATTGGTATTCCAGCCACTCCAGAATTGAGGCGCACCATCTGCCGCGCCGATAGGATAAGGGAGAACCGAATTGCCGACCTGCCATGTGTTATTTCCTGCCACCGAAATGCACATCGACACATTACTGTTATTGCCTGCGGCCAATAAATCACCCATCCGGCCGGCCCAACCGGTACGCGTGGTGTAGTTGGGCACGCCTAATTGCCAGAAACGCTGATGGTCCGAGTGTGAGAATAATTGCGGTGGCAACTCAAAGCCGTCGGTATTGTATTGGGTCTTGTTGGTCGGCTGCGACAGCACGCCAACATTGGTCATGACGGCGGCTTTACCTTTATCGTAAAGCTGTTTCAGCGACGCCATTTCTTTCGGGAATGCCAGCTGACGACCATCGTTCATTGATGCCGCGGTAATCGGCAATAAATCCTGACGCAAACGCGTTATGCCCAAAGGCCGCGAAAGGGAACCTTCGCGCGCAACCAGATATTGATTGTAGGTGGTCTGATCGTAGGGAATGATGGTGTTGGCGGCATCGTTGCCGCCAAACAAAAAGAAACACACCATTGCTCGATAATCATTGGGTATCGGCGTAGTCGCTTTGGTGCCCATTTCCGCCGCAGCGGCAATGCCGCTCAAACTCAACCCGAAGCCGCCAAGCCCCATGGCCGCTCCTGCCCCGCCTGCAGCACCCAGTAAAAAACGCCGACGCGTTTTAAGCAATGCCTCATCCAATACCATTTGCTCAAATTGGGATTTCATAGGGGCCTCATTTTTGAATCAAATAGTCGGGCGACATTTCAAACAGCATGATCGCCATCCTGAATCGGTCGCGCGCCTGGTTGGTACCGGCGGGCACGGCAGTGACTGCATTAATAATGATCGTGCGCGATTCGGCTGACAGGGTGTTGGACGTCATGATGAGATTCAACTTGTCCACCAGCGCCGTTGGATTGCTGGCCAGTGCGGTGTAGGCCGAGTAATCATGTTTGAAAGAAGCAGGATTGGTGGTGTTCAAGGACGGGTCGTTGAACACATGGTTTTCGATGAAGTTGTGGCTGTCGACGACTGTGGCCTCATGGTAAATCTGGAACTCCGGCCCCACGAGATTATTGGTAGACATTTCACCCGGCGGGGAATAACTGGGAGAGTAATAATTAAAAACGCTACGCGGGCTCAAGGGTCTTTGTTCGAATGCATCATCCATCCACCAAGCATTAAGGTTGTAGCGTGGTGTAGAACCGTTAGGCACGGTGAAGGCACGCAGGAAATGCGCTAGCCGCAAAACCGGTTCGCGCAGCTTGCCTGAGCTTGTGGTGACTTGTGCAATGTCGCGGGCTTCCGGGTCAAGTAAAATGGCTTTCACTACGGCTTTCAGGTCGCCGCGTACGCCTTGCCCATTGTTGGCAAACACGGCGGAAATTCTGCCAACGTAAGACGGCGAGGGATTGCTCTTCACCAAACGTTGTATTAGTTGCTTGCCAATGAAAGGCCCGACGTTGGGATGATTAAACAGGGTATCGAGAGCGTCTTTCAAATCCTGCTCGGCGGTTCTGCCAGCGGGCAAAACAACATTGTTGATGATTTTTTTTTCGCTAACCGAATGGTAGCCGGGCATTGGCGTCATTTGCTTGGTGACATCATCATAATTGTCATACCAGCCGTTTCGAGCATTACCGATGCAATACCAGGGTTCTCTGGCCACATCGCAATTGGCATAGCTCCATCCGGTCAACACTTTCGCCATGCCACGAATATCCTCTTGCTTATACGTGGGTATCGGTTGGTTATTAGCATCTAATTTGCGTGTGCCGTCGGCATTCAACTGCCACAGCCCGATAGTGAAAAGTTGCATCACCTCACGCGCGTAGTTTTCATCCGGCAAGCGCCCAGTGGCCAAATCTTCTTTTTGATTGGCGATATGTGAAAGCCATTGCCCCATCGCGGGATTCAAGGTCACTTTTTCCAGCAGTGTGCGGTAATTGCCGAAGGCATTTTCTGCGAGCACATCGTAGTAGGCAGCATTCCGGACATTGTCGAGGTCGCCCAGAACAAAAATTTGGCTCAAGGCCCAGGTAGTTCGTTGACGTAATTGATCGGGCCCTGTGACCGCTTGCTTCCAAAACGATTCAATCGCGTAAACATTGGTGAAATTATCAATATCGACGCTTTGTGCTTTCAGGTTCAAGACATAGTCGTAGTGTGACTGACGCGGCATTGCATACTGCGCGTTAAACCACGCCTCAAGACTACTGGCATCAAGCGCCACGATTTCGGATTCTTTAGGTCCGAAGGTAGCCTGCATTAAAAAACGCGAGGCCTCTTCGGGTGTGGGATCGGCCGCCGATTTTTCAACCATGACGGCTTGAATCGATACCGCCTCTTCGGACTTTTCTTTTTCCGAATCCGACTGGTTTTGCGAGTTGCACGCTTGCAGTAGAGATAGCAGCAGGAGTAATGCGCCAGTCCGGACTAACAGGCCGTATCGCCAAGCTTGGGTGTGTGCCATGGTCGCCCCAAATGTTACAGGTTGTTACGACATGGTAGGCCGAGAGGTCTGCTTTTGTCTCGCGATTGACAGCAGAAGTTCAACTTCTATTGTGAATTGCCTCACGTTTTGAACGATTGAATTGATTAAGCAATGTGATGACGGCCGTTTAACTCGCCTAAAAAGCATTTCCTCCGAGAAGCGGCCAATCAAGCCAAATAAAATGCGAAACAACTCCGTCCAGATAAAACGTTGCCGCCAAACCGGTCTTTGTGAGGATGTCTATCGGTGCGTAAAGCGTATCGATGCGCTAGCGGATTTATTTAGGTCCGGGTTTTGAACGCAGACGCAACAGCGCCCAGAGAAAATGCAGCCATAAGCCGATCCAGATGAAAGGCTCTATCCAGTCTGGCGTTTGCGCCGCTTCGTATTTAAGAAAATAACGCCACAGGCTGCGATGCTTTTGCCATTCGACCCACACCGGCTTGGTCAGGCCCGAGGCGCCGCGTACGTGAACTACTTTGACCGAGTTATCCACCAGCACTTCATACCCGGCCAAACGCACGCGCCGACATAAATCAAGGTCTTCGACATGCAATCGAAAGCCGTCGTCGAATCCGCCCAAATGGTGAAACACGGTGGCCGGCAACATCATCAAGGCACCGGAACACGCTTCGACCGACTGCACCTGTTTGTCGGGATCTCGTCCCATGTAGATCATCCCCAAATCACCCTTATGTTTGAGCAGTGAAATCAGCGAGAGATCAAAGCGTCTGGCAGCCCGGTCGGGATGTCCCTTTTCGTCAACTAGGTCAACGCCGATCAGCCCTGCCCCGGGGTGCGCTATGGCACTGTCGCGCATTCGGGTCAGCGTATTGGCTTCGATATAGGCATCGGGATTCAGGAAGACTAACCAGGGCTGAGACAAGGCACTGGCACCCTGATTGCAGGCGGCCGCAAAACCTAGGTTTTCCTTGTTGCGCACCAGACTTAATCGCGAATCTTCCGGCAATAATTTTTCGACTATCGAACACGTACTGTCGGTCGATGCGTTATCGACCACCACAATTCGACGCAGGCAGCTAGCACGCCTGAGTTTTTTCAGGCACAGGGAAAGCGTCGCGGCACTTTCATGCGTTACGACCACCACGGCAATATTGTTGACGACGGCATTACTCATGGGTGGGCTTTTGCAATGTCTGTGGCGATTGAAGCTCGGATAAATCGGTTTCAATCTCGACAATCGTCATTTCAATGTCGGCCTGTGGCACTTCCAGTTCCGGCAGGTCGACGGCAATTTCAATCGGCGGCATTTCAATGTCAGCCAGTGGGGTCACATGCTGGGCGAGCCGCGCTTCAAGCTCGGCAACTTGCAACTCGAGCTGGCCAATTTGCTGCCTTGCCCACATGCCGTAGCGTACTTCCTGGTTGTAATGGGCATACACCGATTCTTCCGCATCGCCGAATAAAGAAAGCCCTGGCAGTGCCCACAGGGAGTCGGGATTCTCGGCGCAGACCGCGACGTAGTACATCGGTGGATATGCCATCCCCTGCACGATGCCTGCCTCGGTATGCACCAATACTTCCGGCGCCCCTTGCCGATCCAGCGCCGATAAACTGGATTGAAACAACAATTTCTGTGTGTAGATTTTGTTCGCGTTGAAATGGCGTTCGAGCAATTGCGAAAATTCTGAAAAATACAATTCGCTCACGTGATATGGATTCACCACGCCGGTGACATCACTGTAGTTTTTCTTATCCGGCGTGGACACCAACAAAATGCCGTCGGCTTTAAGCAAGCGGCGGAATCCCGCCAGCGTGCGATCGTGATCCATCACGTGTTCAAGTGTTTCAAAACTGACGATGACATCGAAACTGCCATCCGGCAATGCATCCAGCTGCGTGACATCATCCTGCCGAAAACTCACATTATCCTGCGCGCCGTAACGCTTCATGGCATGTTCGATAGCTATCGGATCAACGTCGATGGCGAGCACCGAGGCCGCCTTGCCTGCCAGAAGCGCTGCTCCGAATCCTTCTCCGCAGGCCGCATCCAGCACTTGCTTGCCTTCCACCAGCGACAAGGCGAAGGCATAGCGATGCCAGTGTTCGTAGGCGATCTCGCGCACGCATTCCGGGGTAAATCGTTCTCCGGTAAAGGGAAGAATTGCCTCGGCCATCAGTCCATCGCACCAAACAAATCGTCTTTCGGCACCTTACTCTTAATCGCCAGTAGTTGAACAGAAAATTGCTCCCGCAGCGCTTTCAGCGGGTCTTCCATAATGAAGCGCGCCACGTGTTCGTGATAATCGGGCCAGCGCACCAATAAGCGCTTCAGATTGTCACCGCCCGGCGCCAAGCCCAAGGGGCCAAACGATGCGCCGCCGCGATGGGCAACGTAGGCGTTCACGCACATGACGTTTCGCCAACCCAGCGATGCCACCCGCCGGCAAAAATCGTTTTCTTCGCCATAGCCACGGCCAAAGGTGTCAGCATCGAAACTTCCGCACTGCTTCAAGGCAGTGCGGCGAATCCACATGCAAAAACCAATCGCGGTCGGCAGATCGGGGGAATGATTCGATTCAATCAGCGCTGCCGCTGCCGCCATCAAATCGAGATTTTCCGGCAAGGGATTTTTTTCACAAAACTTGGGATACGAACAAATCTCGGCATTATTCGACCACGGGGTAATTGTCGCTATCTTTTCGTCGGTTGCGGCACATTCGGCCATTTTTTGCAGACAGCCTCGGGTGAAAATCGTATCCGAATTCAAGAGCAAAACATCGTAGTCACCGGCTTCATCGAAGGCCAGATTACAGTTGGCCGGAAATCCGATATTTTTTTCCCGACGCACGATATCGACGACAAACTTTGCCTGCTGTTTGAATTGCCGCAATAAATCCGGAATACGCGAATCCGTCGATGCATCATCGGCCAGCAACACGCGCGCATCGGCGGGCAGGTGTTTTAGCAGCGATTCGAGACAACTCGCCAGCGCTTCGTGTGCGTCGAAAACCGGAATCACAATAACGGGCAGTACCACTGAGTTCATCTCGTCATTCCCAGTGATGCGGCATCAGGACAAGGCCGTAGGCTCGGGATTCCCCCGCCACGACAATCGTACGTTGTCTTGTTTCGTAAAGCCGCAAGCCGGTGCTATCGAGTGAGTGCACTTTCATGAAATATTTGCCGGGCAACAGGCTGAGTTTCGGAAAGGTCAAAGTATAATGATATCTGCCGGGGCCCAGCTTTTCCGGCGGCACCTGGTCCATTTCCGAGCTGACGCCGTACACCGGCGTTTCGTCACTGCGCGCCCACCCGCACATCAAGACTGGCGGGCTGTCGTCGCGTGACGTCAGGCAAACCTCGATTCTAAAATCTTCGCCAAACTGGCATGTCAGTTCGTCGTTGGCATCGGAACCGTTGCTCAGCACCGATTCGATGCCGTATTCGTATTGCGCGTGAATGACCGGGGCCACTTTTTCCTGCTTGCTCTGCTTGCTTTCGTGCCAGGCGAGATAATGCTGGGTAACGGTATAGACATCGCCCTGCATTTCCACTTTTCCCTCGTGCAGCCAGATGGCCTCGCGGCAGAGTTTCTGTACGTGATAGGTGCTGTGGGAGACCAGCAACAAGGTTCCACCGGAATTGACGTAGTCGTCTATCCAGCGCGAGCATTTTTTCTGGAAACTTTCATCTCCAACGCCCAGCACTTCATCGGTGATCAGCAATGGCGGCCGCACGGCGGCAATGATCGCAAAACCCAAACGCACCACCATCCCGGAGGAATAATGCTTGGTGGGCTCGTCGATATAATGTCCGATATCGGCAAATGCTTCGATCTCGGCCATCTTCGTTTTCAATTGGGCATCAGTGATGCCGTACAAGGCCGCCGACAAACGGATATTTTCGCGGCCCGAATACTCGGGATGAAAACCGGCGCCCAGTTCAAGTAAAGCCCCGATGGCGCCACGGGTTTTGACGTGTCCTTCGCTGGGCGTCAACACACCGGTAATCAGCTTCAGCAGGGTGGATTTTCCGGCACCGTTTTCACCAATGATGCCTATGGAACATCCCGGCATGACCTTGAAGCTAATATCGTTCAATACCGTGGTGTGACGCGTCGGCGCGCGGCCACGCAACATGTCGCACAACGCGCTGAAACGATCGCTGCTATTGGCCAGCACCGGATAGCGCTTGCTCAGATGGCTTACCTCTACCAATGCCTCGGTCATAGATAATCTTCCAGATGCGGCCTGGCGCGGCGCAGCAAGGCATAGCCCATCACGGCCACCAGCATCGCGGCGGCAGCCGAAATCATCAGGTTTAACCAATCTATCGGCAGCCCCAGCAGCGCATGACGAATATTGACGATGGGCGACACCAGCGGGTTCAACAGCAAAAGCTTTTGCAGGCGCTCTGGCAATTGCGCCAGGTCGTACATGACCGGGCTCAGAAAAAACAACAGGCTGAGAATTTGCGAAATCGCGGCACCGACATCACGCAGAAAAACGTTCAGCACGGCAACGATGTAGGCAAAACCAATGGCAAAGATGGAAAATATCAACAGGCATAAAAATACCACCGGCAAACCGGACAGCTCAAGTGACGTTCCGAAAAGCATCAGTGCGATCAACACCACAATAAAGCCGGCAAAATCCAGCAAGATGCTGGCACTGACTTTTGCATCTACCAGCAGGTGATGCGGCAGTGCGATTTTCCCGATTAGGGCGGAGTTGCCGGTAAGCGCTACAACACTGTTGGCCACCGAGTTGGCGAACAAATTCCAGGGCCATAAACCCATCGCCAGAAACGCCGCATAACTCAAACCCTGGTATTGCGTTCTTGCCTGCAGCAGATGCGAAAACACCCAGGACATCACCAGCAGTTGCGACAAGGGCAACAGCAAATGCCAAAGCACGCCCAGAAAACTGCCGCGATAGCGTTCGCCTAATTCACGACGCAGTAATTCACGAAAAACCGAACGATACGCGGGTTTCATTATTACTTGCTGGCTTTCTCGCGCTCTTTGCGCAATGGGTCCAGTGCACGGAAACGCTCGCCGTATTCATCGGTGAGTCTGCGGGCGTCAGCGGGATTACGAACAATGGTTGGAGTAATCAGCACCAATATTTCACTGCGGATATTGTTCGTCTTTTTCGTTCCGAAAAGAGCTCCGATGAATGGCAGTCGGCTCAAAAAGGGTATCCCGTTTGACCCCTTGGTCTGGTCGGTGGTAATCAGTCCGGCAAGAACGACAGTTTCGCCATTTTGAATGGCTACTTCAGTTTTCAATTTGTTGGTATCTACGCGCACATTACCCGTTGCATCCGGAACGATAGAAGCCTTACTGACATCCTGCGTAATATCCAGAAACACCATGCCGTCGCTTGAAACACGCGGCTTCACTTTCAGGCTGATACCGGTTTGCCTGAATTGCACCTGGCTATAGGTATTGTCGCCACTGGTATTGCCACCTGGATTCAGGATGGTACTCACTACCGGAATCTGCTCGCCCGAATCAAAGGTTGCCTCGACATTGTTTCTAACGAGCACCGAGGGCGCCGAAAGTACTTTTACATTCGACATCTCATCGAGGGTGCTGATGACGGCTTTCGCACTCGGGCCGATGAGTGTCCAGCTCGAAATGCCGGATGGCAGAATGGAGGACGCATAGGTGCTCCAGTCATTTTGAGCCTGGGACGCGTTGTATTCAGCCACAGGTGTGATTGCATTATTAAAGTACCAGCTGACGCCGTACTCCAATTTTCCGCCCAGAGAAACTTGAATAACCTGCGCTTCCACATGTACCTGCATAGGCATGGAATCGAGTCTATCGATGGCACGGCGAATGGATTCCCATTGACCGGGGCTGGCACGTACCAATAGCGAATTGCTTTCCTCTACCGCGCTAATACTCACCTCGCCACTGCCGATAGATAGTGCCGAATTTCTGGCATCAGCTGCAGCACCGGGTTTCGCTGTGTTTGCCGGTGGCGGATTATTGAGCGTACGAACTTCAACAGGTTCCAGCCCTGGCTGCAACGACACCGAATCATTTTTACCACTGCCACCGGAACTATTACCGAACACACTACTCAGTTGATCGGCCAAATCGGCTGCTTTGATATTTTTCACTTCATAAACAAACAAACGAATGCCCTCTCCGCCCGTGTCCAGCCGTTCAATCCAGACTTCCACATCGCGTAGATATTTCGGCTGCGAAGTAATCACCATGACGGCATTCTGTCCTTCCAGCGCCATAAAACGAAACATGCCGGCCAGCGGTGTCTTGCCATTTTCACCAAAGACATTCTCGAGTGCAGTCACTGTCTTGTCGACTTCGGCCGATTGCAGCGGAAAGATGCCCACCGACATACCGGCAAGCCAATCGACATCGAAAATTTCAATGGTACGAAGATAATTCTGCAGTTCGGCACGGGTGCCGCCGAGAACAATCATGTTGCGCATGTTATCGACCTGAACAATCGCCTTGTCGCGCGCGTACGGCTCAAGCAGCTTTTTCATTTCGCTGGCCGAAATAAATTTCAAGGGAATAGCACGAATTTCATAACCACGTGCATTCGCGGGTGAACCAGTGCGCGGCGCCAGATTGCCGGCAATGGCCTGATCACTTGGCACCACGTTGTAACGACCATCACTCCAGATCAGTCGGGCGTTATTCCATCCGAGCACCATTTCAAGCAGGGAAACTGCCTGCGCCGGGCTGACCGGACGCGGCGTTGCCAGCGTGACGGTGCCTTGCACATTCGGTGCAATAACGTAATTTTGTTGCAGCAAGTCCCCCAGAATAATTTTGACGACGGTTTGTACCGATTCGCCTTCAAAATTAAAAGTGGCGTCACCGGCGGAGCCCAAATTAGGGGCAGGCATTCCTGCGACACGCTGGTTAATGAGCTGCCCGTTCCCTGTCCGGATGGTGGCATTGGATCTTTTCTTTTCGGGTGCCGATGTTTGCTCCTGATTAGTCGAATCCACCGGTGGCGGAACGATGATTAATTCAGGCGCGCGCTTCATCTGTATTTCCGTCTTCGCCGGTTCGGCAGCCCAGGCTGTCGTGGCAATCAATGCAGCGCTCATGACAATCAACGGCAGACGTAATTTAAGCGGTCGTAATTTCAGCATGTTTTCTACTCTCGTTATTTTTTAGCATCGGAGGCAGCTTTCGCCGCATCGACTTGCATTTGTGCGCGACGCGCAGCGATGCGTTGCCGTATCGCTTCAATTTGCTGTTCCTGTGTCATCGCTTGATTGGCTGTATTCGCCGGAACCGCAGCAACGACATTGGTATTGTTCGGCGCTGGTTGAGCGGGAGGTGTCACGACGGAATTGGCTTGTGGATTCAAGTTCTGGACTGGGGCTGAGATTGCCAATGGTGTTGGCTGCTCGCCACCCTTGCCATTAAATACCAGCAAATCGAGCGAACGTTGACCCGTTGGGCCCTCAAACACGGCGCGGCGAGGCTCGAGTTGCACGAGGCGCCAGCCGGTTCCTTCAACGATATCCCCCAGACGCACACGACGAACCGTGCCACCCTGGTTTTCACGTAACACGGCCATTTTCAAGTTCGGTGTAATCAACACGCTGCCCAACACCACATCCAGTTCGGCGCCGGAAACATCACCAGGGGCCGCCTGTACAACACCCGGGCGACGATCGAACATCAATAAAGGACGCGTACCCACTTCGGCATAATTCTCAAGGGGTTCCAGTACTGATTTATTCCGCTCGACTTTTACCACCGGAATGGCTTTCGCCAACGTCGGATCCACCGGCAAGGCATTGAAGCGTGCACCCAAACCAAGAAAGGCGATGATCAAGACCAATCCCGACCAAAGCGTGAAGCCGGACAACAACAGGGTATAGACGTTGTTCCACTTAGCCATTGGCTTTCCCTTTCCCTTCTACTTCAGGCGGAAACTGGATATAGCCAAACAAGTCGAACACGACTTCAACCGCACCACCGGCCGAGCCCACATTGTTGTAACTACCACGTGACAAGAGTTCGAGATTATCGATGAACAATTGCGGACTACCACCTTCAAGCGAATGCAGAATGGTGGTCATTTCCGTCATACCGCAGCGCAGACGCACTTGCACCGTGACGCGCTGAAAATCTTCCTTCAACGCATAATCGGTCGGCGTACGCGCGGTAATTTGGCAGGCGTTGGGATTCGGGCTTGCCGCCTTCACCACCTGTTCCAGCCGCTGTACCAGCGCAGCACTCGCCAGCTCCTTATTATCTTCGGGCAGGAAATGTGGAGTGGCCGCTTGTTGCTGCCGTACTTCGAACAATTTTTTCTCAAGCGCCGGACGTTGGCTGGCTTCCATCCGGAACTGCAATTCCTGGGTTCGCAATTCATCGATTTGCTCACCCATATCCATCATCGGAGCGGTAAACCACCAATGCACCAGAACAAAATAAGCCAGTAGCACCACGAAAGCTGCACCGAGGAAAATTTGCCAGCGTTTGACACTGACCGCAGCCAGATTCTTATTGAGGCTTGCCATTGGCGGCCTCCCTTGAACCATTGACAGTTGCGGTCAGGGTAAATCGATCACGATTGGTGCGGGTATCAGGCTGCACCGCACCGGCAAGCGCAGGAGAACTGATATACGGCGAGCCCTGCAATTGCCCGACCAATGCGGCAGCCTGCTTGCTTTGGCCTACCAGCACGAGGCGACCTTCGTTTACCGATATTTTATCGAGCGCAGTATCATCGGGAATGCGTTTGGTCAAATCATTAATCAGCGTGAGCATTGCCGGTTGCGAGCTTCTGAATTTTTCAAGAAAAATTTCTGCCTTGCCTGCCCGTTTCAATTGCTCGCGAAAAACATTGGCAGCTTTCGCCTGCGTTTTCGCGACCGCTACTTTTTGTTCCCACGCCTGCTGCACCTGTTCACGATTGTTCAATACCTGATTCATCGCCAACACCAACAATGCCGTACCAGCCAATGCCAGGCCGAGATTAAGCCAGAAATTCTGGCTGGAATGCGCTGTGCGCAAAGTGGAAGGCAATAAATTGACGTTCAAGGTTTGCAGATTATCTTCGAGCACATCGGCACCGCTAAGATCGGCAGCCAATACACCCAAAGTCTTGAGATTTTTCTCGAGCGCCTGTTTGGGCAGCACGATTAATTCCACCTGACATTGCTTGCTTTGAAGATTGCGACTGATAACGCGTGCTTCAAAATAAATCTGGTCCTGCGTGAAAGGCGTTTGCCGGTCGATCTCGAAACTGACCACTTCCCGCAATTTACTCTCGGCCGACAAAGGCAGAGTTAGCATCCGGCGCAAGACTTGTTTGTTATCCAGCAATAAATAACGAGGAGCATTTTTCTGTTGTTGAAAGCGCATCAGGCACTTTCGCAAAAGCGATTCGTCATCGGAAGGCAAGCTACCCAGTTCGGACAGGCTGCCATCATTGGCGGAAAATAGATGCAATTGCTCGCCCTGGACACGAATGCAAAGACGACGATCATTGGCCCCCAGAATTTCCTGCCATGACGCCGGCAGCATGCTGAGGAATTCATGCCGCACCAGACTCCATCCAGCCGACAGCGAGCTGCCTTGATAAGCCAAGCGTAAGGGTTCCAGCAAATGGGAAGTTGGATCGGTCATGGTGGTTTAGTCGATGTCTCCCACTCGCCACGCGAGGGGTGTGTAAAGCAGACCGAAATTACCGGTGGCTCCGACACGCAGAGTCGCGGTAACTTCGGCACGGCTGCCATCAGGCTCAATGGCGGCGCTGGAAATACTATACGTTCCCGTGCCGCTGGTCGCGAGGGGGTTACCGTCAGGCAGCGTAAAAACAGGCATTCCCGGCTGCCAGGCATTGCGCTGGGCCAATAATTGCGCGATTTGTGGCGCCTGAAGACCCAGCGCCGCCAAGACTTCCGGAGGCGCAAAGCTCGGATTGGGGCGGTCGAGTCCGCTATATATCGTAATCAGCGGCTGCAGCTTCGCGTAGAGTTCCGGCGTCATTCCCATGACCTGCTGCAATTCCGATACCGTTTGAAAAGGAGCATCTTTAGCACCGTAAGGAAGATCTGCCGAGGCATATTGCGGATCTTCCGCACCGCCGGGCAGATTCAATAAATTATCCGGATCACGCCAATCCAGTATCGCCGAGGTAATATTTTGTGCCTGCAATGGCTCGATGCCGACCGCGATCAAAAGCGGATTGATGACATCGGCACCGGCAACATTAATATCGACTTTGCCCGATTCGTCCACGATGCGAATTTCAATCTGCGTTTTTCCTACGCCATATTGGTAGACACGATCATCCGGCACCCACTGCAATAAAGGATCCGCGTTGCTTAATCGCAATACGGCGACATCGACGCCACCTTCGGCGGCGTAGCGAGCCTGCACGCCACGTGCGAGCAATTTTCCCTGCTTGTTTTCGGTGCCGGCAATCAATGCGAATACGCCGATGATGCCGATCAGGATCACCATCATCCAAAGCACCAAGAGCAGTGCAACGCCACTTTCGCTTTTATTCCGAGATAAACGGCTCATCGCTCACCGCCGTAATCCGGATCCGGATCCGGATTGGGACCGACCGTCCTAGGCTGTAACCCGGGATTACCGCCCGATGTCGTGGCGATGGATAATTTTGGTGCCGCCACCAGAGACGGCCAGTGCATTTTCTTGTCGGCAAATTCGATATTCAGGCGAACCTGCAAGGGAATCTGTGTCGGTGCTTCCCATTGGTTTTCCCAGTCACCTGGCTTGGATTGATCATCGAGTGTGCGATAGGAAAATTCACCCCGCCTGATGCCTTCCAGCAAAATTTCCGGTTCGCGCTCGGCATCCAGCAAACCTTCGCTGGTGATTTGCTGAAACTGGAATTGCAGCTGGTAATTTTCACCACTGCGTTTCAATTCGAATGTTTGCAAATACGCACCGCCGTAAGACAGATAGCCGGGCATATTGGCGACCAACTGCAGCTTTTCCCTGTCGCCGGAAAAGAACGTCGCCTCACCGTTGGAGGCGTCGAATTCGTAGGGTATCCGCAATGCGCCGGTCATTTGACGGCGGACAAAACTTTGCACACTGCGCAATTGTTCATTGCGATCGGCACTGGCTTCAGACTTGGTGGCCGATGCGGCGGTGCTGCGCATCAGGTTCAATCCCAGCAAGACGAGCAACGCCATCAAGCCGGTCACGACCAGCATTTCCAGCAGCGTGAACCCGCGAGCGATCACGGCACTCATAACTGCGGCTCGAATTGTTCGACTTCGGGTTGCCGTGCCTTGTAACTGACAAAGCGTAATTGTTCCTGCGGTTTATTACTGCCCCAGTTAATCACTAAATTAATTTGATACAGCACCGGTGGATTGACCGGTTCAATCTGGCTCGTTGGCGCATCGGCACCGATGCTGGGGTCAGGCACTTCTTTTATGTCGAGTTCGTAACGAAATTTACCGCCATCCAACACGCCCTGCCTGGATCCCGGTTTGATAAATTCCATCGTACCGAGCGTATCGAGCAAGGATTGGGCATGCATGCTGGCTTCCGATGCCTGACTCGACCAGCGTATTTGTCGAAGGCCGCCGGACATGGTGGAAATCACCAGCGCACTCAGCACTGCCAGCAAGCCGACGGCCATCAGCACTTCCAGCAGGGTGAATCCGCCCGTTTTTTTCATCGCGTCGCCACTGGCCGAGTCACCGTCACTTCACCGGTCAGCCACTTCACGTCGACTTGCCATTTCGCGGTGTCGTGTTTCAGCACAATCCTGCCGCCGGTGGCGGCACCGTCCGGGAAAAATTTTATCGCGGCAACACCGTCTGCCGGTTGCTCGCGCTTCGCCGTGGTCGCGATGATTTCCAGAGAATCGGGCAATTCACCGGAATGGTTTTTTGCGCCGGTCCATTCGCGTGTGTTGGCATTGATCTGGAATGTTTGTGCCTCGCCAGTAATCATCGCCTGGCTTTTGGTAAAACGAAGTTCGGCTGCCAGTTCCTTGGCTGATGAACGCAATTGCTGGCCGGGCAACTGCTTAGTAAGCGTGTAGGCTGCAAACGTCATCACCAACGCGATCAAACCGACCACCACGATGATTTCCAGAAGGCTGAAGCCACGGACGACGTACATGGATGTACGAGTGCCGCGAGAGACAGGATGTCGGTAGCGGCCTTTCATGCATTAAGGCTTGATGACGATATCTTTATCGACGCCTTCGCCGCCGGATTTTTTATCGGCCGCCAGACTGACCAGTTCAAAATCGGCATCTGTCCCGGGATTGCGATATTCAATCGCCGTGCCCCAGGCATCTTTCAATTGCTGCGGTTTTGTATACGGCCCCAACCAGCCATCGGCATTGCCGGGCGCGGTCACCAGCGCATCAAGACTCTCTGGCAAGGTGCCAACATCGGATTGATATTCAGCCACTTTCTGCGTCAGCAAATTCAGCTGGGTCTGGGTCAATCTATAATTGGATTTATTCTTGCTGCCGACAATGCTGTTGGCAGCCAGCGCAACGATGCCACCAATCAACAAAATGACGACCGCCAATTCAATCAGGGTAAAACCACTTTGCGAGGCTATCGGTCGGTGCTTGAAATTATTCTGGAAATTATTTCGGCTCATTAGACAACGGCTCCCGTTAAATTAAAGATGGGTAACAACACGGCCAGAATGATGCAGAACACCATCAAGGTCATCAATAAAGTCAGCACCGGTAAAAGTGCCGCCATCAGGCGACTGATGGAGTGATTGGCTTCAGTATCGAAGGTATCGGCGACTTTCAGCAACATGGTATCCAGTTCACCCGATTCCTCGCCGACCTGAACCATTTGCACGGCAAGCCGCGGAAAACTTTTCTGCTTGGCCAAGGCATAGGCCAGACCGGAGCCGGTTTTCACCTCGTTGGCCGCCACATCCACCGATTGCCCCAACACATTGTTAAACAAAACCGGACGCGATAAGTTCAACGCGTTCAGTAATGGCACCCCGCTCTGGACCAGTGTTCCAAGGGTTCTGGCAAACCTTGCGGTATCGATTCTGGCGACCAGTGGACCGAATAATTTTGAATTCAGAATCCGTTGATCCACGGCCAGACGCCAGGCCGGATTTTTCCACTGTTGCTGCAGCCAATAACCACCGATGATCAATACCGGAATCGGCACCCACCACCAATCCCGTACAACGTGGCTGACCCACATCAATGCCGTGGTGTACCACGGAACTTCGGCACCGAAATCCTCAAACAGGGACTCAAATTGCGGCAATACCAAGGTGAATAGAAGAAAGAATGCGATCACGACCATCAACATCAAAATGCAGGGATAGATCAAGGCATTGATCAGTTTCATGCGGAATTCGCGACTGCGTTCCAGATACTCCGCCACTCGCACCAAACTCACCTGCAAACCGCCGCCGGCTTCACCGGCACGCACCATATTCACCATCAAGCGCGAGAACAAACCATGCTGTTGTTCAAGCGCATTCGACAACGTACCGCCGCCACGTACCGATTCACGAATACGTTCCAGTATTTTTTTTGCGCTGGCCGACTCGGGCAATTCCAGCAATACACCGAGAGCTCTATCGAGTGGTTGCCCGGCACCCAGCAACGTGGCCAATTGCTGGATGAATTGCAGCACCTGGGCATCGCTCATTTCGCTTTTTTTCAGGAAGGAAAACAAACTGCCCTGTTCCGACAAATTATCGGAACGCTGTGCTTCGATCGGCAGATAACCCTGCTCCTGCAAACGCGCTATCACCTCGTCGGGCGATGCCGCCTCCATTTGACCGGTCAGGTTTTCGCCCGCCGATGACAGGGCTTTGTAACGGAACAGGGGCATATCAGGCTTCTTCCGTCACGCGCAACACTTCTTCGATGGTGGTCACGCCCTGCATCGCTTTCAACAAACCGTCTTCGTACATCGAACGCATGCCGCCAACCCGTGCCGAGTACTCGATGGCTCCGGTACCGGCATGCTGCATCACCAATTTACGCAGGCCGTCGTTCATCACCAGAAATTCCATGATCGTGGTGCGGCCGAGATAGCCCGTCGTGGTCAAGGCAGAGGCTTTTGGATGATACAAATAAATCGTGCCCTGCGGCTGGAATTTACGCAGATGGAATTTTTCGATTTGTTCATCGGAAGCTTCGTAGCGTTCCGCATGGATTGGCTCGAGTTTTCGAACCAGACGCTGCGCGAGAATGCCGTTGACTGTGGATGTGAGCAAATAATCTTCCACACCCATATCGAGCAAGCGGGTAATGCCGCCGGCGGCATTATTGGTATGAAGTGTTGACAACACCAGGTGACCGGTCAATGCCGATTGAATGGCGATCTTGCTGGTTTCCAGATCGCGCATTTCACCGATCATGATGATGTCGGGGTCCTGTCGCATGATGCTGCGCAGGGCATTGGAAAAGTCCAGGCCGATTTGCGGCTTGGCCTGAATCTGGTTGATGCCTTCGATTTGATATTCGACCGGATCTTCTACCGTAATGATTTTGACGTCCGGTGTGTTCAATTGATTCAGCGCCGCATACAGCGTGGTGGTTTTGCCCGAACCGGTGGGCCCGGTCACCAATAAAATACCGTGCGGTTGTTCAAGCACTTTGACGAAATCGTCCATGAACTCATCGGTAAAACCCAATGCCTTGAAATCCAGCACGACTGATTCACGATCCAGTAAACGCATGACGACCGATTCACCATGCGCAGTGGGAACACTACTGACACGCAAATCCAGTTCCTTGCCCTGCACTCGCACCATGATGCGGCCATCCTGCGGCAGGCGGCGCTCGGCGATATTCAACTTCGCCATGATCTTGATGCGCGAAATAATCGCGGCGGTTAAATTGGCCGGCGGTGATTCGCCATCGATCAGCACGCCGTCGACGCGGTTGCGTACTTTGAGGCGATTTTCGTAAGGCTCGATATGGATATCCGATGCGCGTAATTCGACGGCACGCTGGATGATCAGATTCACCAGACGGATGACCGGTGCTTCGGAAGCCAGATCCCGCAGATGTTCGACGTCGTCTTCATCGCCACTGGTAGAATCGTCACCGATATTCTCGACGATGGTACCCATGGCACTTCGGCCTTGGCCGTAATAGCGCTCGATCAAATCCGAAATTTCCGAACGCAAACCGACCAGTAACTTGACCTGCTTTCCGGTGGCGAGTGCCACGGCTTGGGCGGCGTAATCGTCCTGTGCATCGGCGACCAACAATTCGATAACATCGTCCTTTTCGACGATAGGGCACACCGCTTGTTGCTTCATGAATCGCACGGTGAGTGCAAGATTTTCCGGCGGGGATTCGGGGCAATCTTTCGAGAACAACAACGGCAGGCCGAAAACTTCGCTACTGGCCTCGGCCATATCGCGTTCGGACACCATGCCCAAACGCACCAGCAAGCCCGACAGTGCACCACCGGATTCCGTTTGCAGACGCAAGGCACGCCCATGATCGGCTTCTTTCAGGCGTCCTTTTGCAAGTAACACCTGGGCAATACGCTCGTCTGCAGAAGCTTCTGGGTTGTCGTTCAAGGCCGCGTTCACGAATATCTCCAAATTGGAGGCCAAACTTTAGCAGAATTGGGAAATATGGGCTTGCCCACGGCCAATACAAACAATCCGAAACTACGCAACTAGGCCTTATTCAACCGCCTGACCTACGATTTCCGCTCTTTTCAGGTACTCGGCAAATAATTCGCCATGCACTTTCTTTTCTCTGGCTTTCCAATGATGAATCTTTTGCTCAATTTTTTCTGGTGATCCCCAGGCTGAATCGCTTTTGACTGCCGCCCCGTAATAAGCAAGCGCAAGCTCTTTTTCGCCGAGATGCCAATATGCCAGCGACACGGTGTAAGGCAGCCAATAGGGCGAGCCGCCGTGATGCTGTTCTGCCTGGCCCCAGTAATCGATGGCACTTTTGTCATCGCCCATATTAAATTTTGACCAACCCAGTGACCAAAGCACATGCCGATAGGTGACAGTCTTTTTATCTGCACTTTCCAAAGCTCGCAGATAGTCTTCTTCACATCCTGCAAAGTCGCCAGCGATGGATCGCACGTAAGCACGTTGACTGAGCGCAAAAGCATCTTTTGGGTGAGTCATGATCCATCCATTCAGCTTGCGCCGCCACTCGGCTTTATTTCCAGGGCCTTGACGACCTGATTGCGCTGCTGAATCAGAATCTCGATAAATGCGATTGGCATCGAATAGCTTCTCACCTGCCAATATCTGGGAAGAAGCGATAATGAAGATGCCGATAAAAATAAATTTTATTCCATTCATTTATTTCTTCCAATTATTTTTTTAAACCGGGACTCGGAAAAAACTCAAGCGACCCACACCCTGGCATTGCGGAACATCCGCAACCACGGCGATGCTTCCTGCCAATCGTCCGGATGCCAGCTCATTTGTGCCGTACGATGCACGCGCTCTGGATGCGGCATCAACAAGGTGCTGCGGCCATCGGTGCTGGTCAGCCCGGTGATGCCTTCCGGCGAGCCATTCGGATTTAAGGGATAGTCCATCGCTACCGCCCCGATGCCATCGATGAAACGTAAGGCGATCTGCGCCTGCATGATGTGTTCGGGTGAATCGAAAACAGCCCGACCTTCGCCATGCGACACCACGATCGGCATCCTCGAGCCCTGCATGCCAGCAAAGAATAAAGACGGCGATGCCTGCACTTCAACCAAGGCCAAACGGGCTTCGAATTGTTCGGAACGGTTACGCAGGAAACGCGGCCAATGTTCGGCGCCGGGGATCATGCTTTTTAATTGCGCCAACATTTGGCAGCCATTGCAGACACCCAGACTGAAGCTATCGTCGCGGGCAAAGAATTCGGCGAATTGTTGGCGAATCGCCGGGCGTTCCAGAATGGACGTCGCCCAGCCACGGCCGGCACCCAATACATCGCCGTAACTGAACCCACCGCAGGCCGCGAAGCCTTTGAATTCCTGCAAGTTGACGCGGCCGGAAATCAAATCGGACATATGCACATCGACGGCATTGAAACCTGCCTTGTCGAATGCCGCGGCCATTTCCATTTGCGAGTTGACGCCCTGCTCGCGCAGGATCGCAACGCGCGGGCGTACACCACGATTGATGTAAGGTGCCGAGATATCTTCGTTAGCATCGAAATACAATTGGGATTGCAAACCCGGTGCTTCGAAATCGCGTGCAATAGCTTTTTCGCTATCGGCGCATTCCGGATTGTCACGCAGTTTTTGCATAGCGTGCGTCACTTGCCACCAGGCATCAAACGCCTCCTGCCAGGACCATTCGACGTGGGTTTCGCGTTCTTCACTGATGCGGATGACCGGCTGGAAAACCGGCTTGCCGATAATTTGCGCGCAATGCGTCAGATCATGGCGATTGACCAAATCGGCGAATGCCGCACGGTCTTCGCTCGCGACTTGCACCACGGCACCCAATTCTTCATTGAACAAAACCTTGAAAGCGTCCTCGCCCCAGGCATCCAGATGCAAATCAAGTCCGAGATGGCTGGTGAATGCCATTTCACAAAGTGCTGCGAAGGCGCCACCATCTGAACGATCGTGATATGCCAGTAATAACTGGTCTGCACGCGCAGCTTGAATCAAATCAAAAAATGCATTCAATAAACGCGCTTCATCGAGATCGGGACAAGCGCCCCCAAAGGTTTCATAGCATTGCGCAAGCACACTGCCGCCAAGACGTGATTTACCTGCACCCAGACCAATCAACCATAAATCGGAATCAATGTTTTTTTGCAGCTGCGGCGTAAGCTGGGTGCGCACATCATCGACGCGCGCAAACGCGGTGATAATGAGTGACACCGGCGACACCGATTTCTGCTCAATGCCATCAGCTTGCCATTGCGCCTGCATCGACAACGAATCCTTGCCGACCGGAATGCTGATATCCAGTTCAGGACACAATTCCATTCCGACAGTTCTGACAGCATCGAACAACAAAGCATCTTCACCGGGAAAAGAAGCTGCCGCCATCCAGTTGGCCGAGAGTTTGACCTCGGACAAACTGGCGACCGGCGCTGCCGCCAGATTGGTGATTGCTTCACCCACGGCCATGCGCGCGGCGGCGGCAGAATCGATCAATGCCAGAGGAGTGCGCTCGCCAATCGACATCGCTTCGCCAGCATGGGCAAAAAAATCGCTCAGCGTGATGGCACAATCGGCTACCGGCATTTGCCAGGGACCAACCATCTGGTCGCGTGCCGTCATGCCGCCAACACTGCGATCGCCAATCGTGATCAAGAAGTTTTTCGAAGCGACGGTGGGGTGCGATAACACCCGCAAGCCCGCTTCATGCAGGGAAATCTCGGAGGTGTCGAGTTTCGGCCAACGAATCGGTGCTGGCTGATGGGTGTCGCGTAACATTTTCGGTGCATTGCCGAACAATACCGTCATCGGCATATCGACGACTTTCTCGCCATTGGCCGATTGCAAAGTCAGATGTTCGTTTTCGGTCGCGATACCGACGATGGCATACGGGCAACGCTCGCGTTGGCAGATGGCTTCAAACTGTGGCAAATCTTTTGTCGCCACGCCCAACACATAGCGTTCCTGCGACTCGTTACTCCAAAGCTGCATCGGAGAAAGCGATGGATCGTCACTGGGAAGTTTATCGAGCTCGATAATGCCGCCGACATTGGAATCGTGCAGCAATTCGGGAATGGCGTTCGATAAACCACCAGCACCGACGTCATGCACGCAAAGAATAGGGTTGTGTTCGCCCAAGCCTACGCAGCAATCAATCACTTCCTGACAGCGGCGTTCCATTTCCGGGTTGTCGCGTTGTACCGATGCGAAATCCAGTGCTTCGGAAGATTGCCCGGAGGCGACAGAGGATGCTGCACCACCGCCCAAACCAATCAACATCGCGGGACCACCGAGCACGATCACGTGATCGTTCGGACGCAACAGTAATTTTTTGACGAGACTCGGTTCAACCGCACCCATACCACCGGCCAACATAATCGGTTTGTCGTAGGCACGAACCAGACCCGGCGTCGACGTCGGCAATTCAAAACTGCGGAAATAACCGGTGAGATTCGGACGGCCGAATTCATTGTTGAATGCAGCGCCGCCCAGCGGGCCGTCCGTCATGATTTCAAAAGCAGACGCCATGCGCGGATTCAGCGAACGCGGTTTTTCCCAAGGCTGCGGCAACCCGGGAATACGTAAATGCGACACCGAAAAACCGGTCAAGCCCGCCTTGGGTTTGCCGCCACGTCCGGTGGCACCTTCATCGCGTATTTCTCCGCCGGCACCGGTACTGGCGCCGGGAAACGGCGAAATCGCGGTCGGATGATTATGGGTTTCCACCTTGATGCAAAACGCACTGTCATACGTTGCACTGCGTTGATATTCGCCAGTGCTGGAATCGGGCCGAAAACGGCTTGCCGGAAAGCCCTGCACCACCGCCGCGTTGTCCTTGTAGGCGCTCAAGGTTAATTGTGGCGATTGTGCATGCGTGTTCTTGATCATCTGGAACAGCGAACGCGGCTGCGCTTCGCCGTCGATAATGTAATTGGCATTGAAAATCTTGTGACGGCAATGTTCCGAATTTGCCTGTGCGAACATCATCAATTCGGCATCGGTGGCATCACGTCCCATTTGGGCGTAGCAAGATTGCAGATACTCGATTTCATCGGACGATAAAGCCAACCCCAGACGCAAATTGGCGTCGGGCAAATGTGCCATCGAAATATGCTGCAATTGCCCGGCAGGCAGATGGGTAAATAATTGTTCTGCTTCTTCCCGTGATTGCAACAGCGATTGTGTCATCGGATCAAATAGGGATTTCCGCAGTTGTCTGAAAGTTTCGCTGGACGATTCCGGCATGCCACCGATGTCCAGCCTTAGTCCGCGTTCAACCCGGATTACCTTGTGACCTGCGCCCCGCAAAATTTCAGTCGCCTTGCTCGCCCATGGCGACAGGGTGCCCAGACGCGGCGTAACGAAAACACTTTGTGCGCCATTGGCCAGCGGCTCGTTCGCCGGGCAGCCTTCCAGAATTCGGCCGAGGGCCGGCGTGTCCAGCGACTGACCCAATTCCGGTTCGAGAAAATAAATATGCCAGGCACCTTCGACGCTAATGCTGGGGGCTATCTGGCGTAAACGTGTTTCAAGACGGTCGCGACGAAATGGCGACAGAGCGGCAAGGCCCTCAAGGACGATCATGTCCAAAAAATCCGTAAATTCGGGGC